>CAZFGJ010000133.1:0-8195 GCA_964518445.1 uncultured Solirubrobacteraceae bacterium | reverse complement strand
GCTGTCGGCGTCCTTGGTGAGCGGGGAGCGTTCCCACAGGACATCGTGGCCGCCGCGGAGGTGCTCCAGGTGAACACGACGGGCGCGGGCTCCCTGCTGCTGGAGTCCTCACGCCTGATGCGCGAGGAGGGCCAAGGGACGATCGTGGTGCTCTCCTCCGTGGCCGCGCAGCGCGCACGGGCGGCCAATGCCGTCTACTGCGCCTCCAAGGCCGGGCTGGACAGCCTCGCCGAGGGCCTGGGCGACGCGCTGGCTCCCCACGGGGTAAGGGTTCTCGTGGTGCGCCCCGGGTTCGTGCGGACCAGGATGACCGAAGGCCTGCCGGTTCCCCCCCTGGCCTGCGATCCGCAGACGGTCGCGCAGGCGACCCTGCGCGGTCTCGAACGTGGGTCGGAGAACGTCTGGGCGCCGGCACGGCTCCGCTGGCTGATGGTTGTGATCCAGCTGCTGCCGCGCGGTCTGATGCGGAGGCTCCCGCTGTGAACCAGCCCGCCGGTCTCCCCCAGGAGCTTCCGTACGAGTTGATCGACGAGGACGACGAGTACCGATCGGCATCGATCCGCCGCAGGCGCGCCCAGGCGGCCGCCACGAGGCGCAGGCGTCTGATGCTGGTCGACCTCGGACTTGGCCTTGCCGTTGCGCTGCTCGTGCTGCTGCTCGCCCCCGGCCTCGCGATCGTCGGGATCATCCTGATCCTCGCCGTCCTGGGGCTGGCGGCCTCCATGGCCCTCAGGCGCCTGCGCAGAAGGCGCGCCGCAGCGGAGCCGCGCTCGATCGCGCCGCGGCGGCCCTCGCGCCGCGGCGCCCCGGGGCCTCAGGGGTAGACGGTCTCCCCCGTCTCCTGGTCGAGCACGCTGATTGCTGTGGCGGGACACGCTTCAGCGGCCGCCAGCAGCAGTTCATGCGGCCCGGTTCCGATCACGCGGGCGACGTCCTCAACGATGAAGACCTCGGGGGCCATCTCGGCGCAGTCACCATGCGCGAGGCATGAGGACTCATCGACTACGGCTATGTAGGACATGGTGCGGCTCCTTGGGTGGATGTGGGGATTGGGTCGTGAGAGAGCTGGCCGTCGGCGACCCAGCGGCGAGCGCCTGGAAGAAGATCGGGTCGGTCGACGAGCATCACCGCAGCCGGGCCGGCCGGGCCGCTGATCCAGGCGGCGAAGGGCTCGCCCTTCGACAGCGACCCGTCGATCGCGATCGAGCAGTTCTCAGGCGCATGCCCGACCATCTGTATGCGACGGCCGTGCTGATCGCTCCAGAACATCGCCGGGACCGGCGCGGGAGGATCGGTGCCGAGGATCCCGTGAGCAACCGCGGCGCCCTGCCGGGCGGCCGCCTCCCAATGTTGGCTGGGCAGGCGCTCTCCGAGAAAGGGATCGGGGAAGCTGGCAACGTCGCCCGCCGCGAAGACATCGGGGATGCCGGTGCGACCCTCCCGGTCGGTCTCGATCGCGCGTGGGCCCAGGCCGCTTCCGGCCAGCCACTCGGTGGCCGGAGTCGTGCCGGCGGCAACCAGAACCGTCTGTGCTTCAAGGGTCTCCCCGTCGCTCAGGAGCAGCGAGACGCCACTGTCGGATTCGTGCGCCTCCCCGACGGTCCGCCCAAGCCGGACATCGATGTCGTTGGCCCTGTGGAGATCGGCGATCCAGCTGCCGAGCAGTGGGGGAAGAGCACGTTCAAGGGGGGTCGTGGCCGCCTCGAGCAGGGTCACCTGCAGCCCCAGCTTGCGGGCGGCCGAAGCCACCTCCATCCCGACCAGGCCGGCGCCGATCACCGCCAGGCGCCCGCCCCGCTCGCGCATCGCGCGCTGTAGCGAGTCGGCGTCGGCTCGAGTTCGAAGCTCGTGGAGCCGCCCGCCGGGCACGAGGCCCGGAAGCGAGCGCGGCCGGGCGCCCGTCGCTATCAGGAGCCTGCGGTAGCGCAGACGTCCGGCCGCCCTTCCAGCTCGCTCGAGCATCACCGTGTGCGATGCAGGATCAAGCGCCGCGGCGGTGGCGCCCAGCTCGAGGCGTACAGCCTTCTCGGCGTACCAGTCCTCGGCCCGGAACTCCAGGCCACGCTGGGGCTCCTCTCCAAGCAGCACAGCCTTCGAGAGGGGTGGCCGGTCATAGGGCCGGCTGGGCTCGCCGCAGATCATCGTGATCGAGCCCTCGAAGCCACCTCGGCGCAGCGTCTCGCAGCAGCGCTGCGATGCCAGGCCGCCCCCGACGATCAGGAGATCCACGTCGGGGGCGCTCACAGAGACTCCCTGACCAGTCGCGGCGGGCCCGCCTTGGGGTGGGCGTGCGGCTCCCCACCCGACGGCGTGCCGCCGAGGCTCCGATCCGCGCTGGGCGAACCGGCCACCGAGGGCCGGGGCCTGGGCTTGGGCTTCTTCGAAGAGAAGGTCCGCAGAACGAACAGGTAGGCGATCGGGATCGAGGGAAGCAGCACGAATGCCCGCAGCCACATCGTGGCCGCGTCGCTCCCGGCGCCGAGCGTGTGGATCACGCCGAGCACCCAGACCAGCAGCGTGGCCCGGTGCAGGCGTCGCCAGAGTTTCACGCCGATCCTCTTGCGGAAGTAGTAGCTCAGGCCGAGGAGGGCCGCGAGGTAGCCGGCGATGACGCCCAGGCCGGTGAACAGCGGCCGGTAGCTCATGGTGAAGGGCACCGTCAGCCCGCTCGCCCCCGGGTGAAGCCAGGGGTCACCGAGCAGCGCAAGTCCGTGGATCGAGATCGCCCCGAGGCCGACCAGGGCCAGGTGCTCGTGGAGGCGCATCAGAGTCTTCCCGAGGCCGGGACGGCGCATGATCTTGCTGGACATCGTCAGCCCGATCAGGACGGCCGACGTGGCAAGCCCGAGGGCGACGATTCCCGATGCGCGGCTGACGAGCCACCAGATCAGCGTGGTGGGATCTTTGGCGCCCATCAGGCCGCTCCCCCGGCGAGGCTCAGGATGCCCCGCCTGGAATCGAGGGGCCCGACGAGCTGAACGTCGCCGCTGTCATGGACCAGCAGCCCACCGTGCTCCTCGAGCACGCCGGGGGCTTCTGCGGGGCCGAGCAGCAGGGCCGTCTTTGCGAGGGTCTCGGCCTCGAGTGCGCTCGGCGCCAGCGCCGTCACGCCGATCAAGCCCGTCCATGCCGGCCGGCCCGTCGCCGGATCGAGCAGATGGTGGGCGAAGTTCCCGTCCGCGTCCTGCCAGAGGCGCACGTTCAGGCCGGAACTGGCGACCCCTCCCGACGCGATCAGGACACTGCGGATCGTCTCGCCCGTGAGGGGATGCTCGATCTCGACCTCATAGGGCTCGAGTTGGGCGCCGACGCCGCCGATGGCCAGGTCGCCTCCGCAATCCACGACGTAGCGCGTGTAGCCGGCGAGCCGGTGCGCGACCGCATCTGCGCAGAGCCCCTTCCCCGTGCCGCCCGTGTCGAGCTTCAGACCCGCGGGCCGGATCACCACGCCCTCTGCGTCATCGACGGATATCTCACGCCAGCGTTCCAGCGGATTGGGCCGCGCCGGCCGACGAGGAGGTGCGCCGGCCAGCGCGTCCGCGAGCGACGCGGGGGTGGAGCCCTCGAGCGAGGACACGTATCCCGCGCGCTCGATCTCGCCCACCAGGGTCGGGTCGACCACGCCGCCGCTGCGGCGGGCGGCCCAGACCGCTGCGCTTACAGCCGCCCGCATCAGCGGAGATGTGGGAACCCGGTCGCGGGGGTCGTTGTTGAGGGCGCTCAGCTCGCTGTCGTTACGGAACCTCGACAGCCTGGCGGCGAAGTCCTCGACGAACTCGAGCTCACGCTCCCCGGCGGTACAGGGATCAGGGGCCGAGGTCAGGAGCGGCGCCCCGATCAGGAACCTGACGTCGCTGCCCATCGAGCGGAAGGTCATGTCGTACTCGCCGCTCATGAGGTCCTCGTCGCGATCGGGGATTCCGTTACCGCCCCGGTGGTCGGGCCGGCCGAGGAGGAGATCGACGTCTGGCTCGACCCGGGCCTGGCGCTCGCGCCGACGACCCGTTCCATGACGGTTGTGCGGTAGATCTTGCGGACCAGGACAGCCGCGCGAGCGGGCGGCTTGCGGGTGCCCTGATCGAACTGGGAGCCGAGCAGCGCCAGGACCAGCAGAAAGGCTGTCAGCGAGAACAGCACAACGGAGACACGGTCGCTCCGCCTACTCATCTTGACCGGCTCCAATCGAGCCGCTGGTGTGGGTCACCAACGGAGCCGGGGTCTTGCTCGCGGCGCCCGGGGTTCCCGCGGTCGATGCGATCACCTTGCCGCTGGCAGTCGTCTTCAGAACGGTCTTTCCGCTCTTTGAGATCACCGCAGCCGTGGGCTGCAGGCCGGGGTCGGTGCCGTTGTAGACCCTGGCGGTCATCATCACGAAGATCGCCAGGAAGCCGGCCAGGGAGGTGCTGAGCACCGTCATGGGGCTGCGAAAGATGCGACCGGTGCGAGCCGGAGGGTTGGGCCTGCGATCAGTCATCGCGGCCTCCCTCATGCTCTCCTCCGCCGCTCGATTTCGTGCGGACGGCCGCTTTCGTCCCACCGGCTGATTTGCTGCCGCTGGAGCTGGTGCGGACGGCACCCGAGGGAGCCGAGGACTTGACGGGGGAAGCTTTCGAGCCGCTGGTCCTGGCGCGCGGGGCAGGCGACGGCGAGCCGCTGCCGGTCGACCGGTTCACGGCCGAAACCGTGCTGGTGCGGCTACGAGGCGCAGCGGATGACCCACTGTAGGAAGGCGACGCGGCGTGGGAGCCGCTGGAGCCGGTGTGAACGGCCGATGAGCCGCCGGCCCTGGCCACGCCGGAGCGGGCACCCGGCTGCCCCGTCCCGGCACTCCCGCGCGGAGGCCGTTCGTGGCGAACGATGTGGACCGTCCGGCGAATCACCTGCGTGCGTACCTGAGCCACCTGGGCCTGGGGCGCAACGGCCTGCGTCTGCGTGGTCGCAGGGCGCAGTGCAACTGCTGCGAGCGCGCCGGCCGCCAGTGCGGAGGCGAGCGCGGCGATCCTTACTTTGGTTGGGCGAGGTGGCATCTGAGGAGTCCTTTGGATTGGTCTCCATCAATCTGACTGCCGGCCCCCCAGCGCCTGCCCAACCGCAGGTAAAGCTTTGGCAAGGCTTTTTCCGGGGCTCCTCAGTCGTCCCGGCCGGCGCTCGGGTGCGAGCCGGTGGCGCTCCCTTGATCGTCCCGGGTCCCACCGCTGCCGGTACTTTGCCCGGCGCCCGTCTGAACCGATTCCACCGGCTGCGCCGATTCGGTGAGCGATGTCCCCGGAGTCGTCGTTGTCGAGGCGGGCAGCGGCGTCGCGGGCGTGGTGCTGGTCCTGGTGCTCGTCCGGGTGCGGGCACCGGCAGTTCGTGTCGAGGTCGTCCTTGACGGGCTCGAGGCACCGGCGGGGGCGAGGCTACGCCCCGCCGAGATCGGCTCGGATGAGAGGCCGATGTGCTGGCTGGTCAGCTGGCTGGTGGCCCAGCTGATGCCCGCCGCGAGAACCAGCCCGCAGATCGCCGCGAGCACCCAGAGTGCGGTGTTCCGATTCATGGACGCCACGCTAGACGGCCGTTGTACAGGAGATTGCAAAGCATCAGAGGGCCTCTCTCAGGACCAGCGAGGCGACCGCCCCGCCGCCAGGGCGGTTCTGAAGTGTCACGTCGCCGCCCCAGCCCCGCGCGAGCTCACGCGCGATCGAGAGCCCCAGTCCGCTTCCGGAGGGCCCGGCCCGACCGGCGCTACCGCGGTGGAACCGCTCGAAGATCGATTCGCCCTCGTCGGCACCGAGTCCCGGACCCCGGTCCAGCACGTCGATCCGCCCCGCCGTCGCCGTGAGCGTGACGAGCGAGCCCGCGGGACAGTAGGCCAGAGCGTTCTCCAGCAGCACGTCCAGAGCCCGCTCGGCATCGGCCCGGGCGCACCAGAAGGCTCCAGGTGAGACCTCGCCCTCCTTGAGTGAAATCGACCGCTCAGCGGCGGTCCCCTCCCATCGCACGAGTGCCTGCTCGACGAGCTCGTGACGCTCGAGGCGCTCGCCCGGCAGCTCCCTTTCGCCGGCCTGACTGAGGACCAGCAGCTCATCGATGACCTCCGCCAGGCGCTCAACCTCGGCCACACCGGCATCGAGCTCCACCTGGGCGGCCGGCGTGACGCCCGCCGCGGAGGCCTCCTCGAGGCGCAGGCGCAGGACGGTCAACGGTGTGCGCAGCTGGTGCGAGGCATCAGCCACGAATGCGCTCTGAGACTCGAGCAGACGGCTCAGCCGATCGGTCATGACGTTGAAGGATTCGCCCAGGGAACGCTGCTCGGTGGGGCCCTCGATTGCCGCCCGGGCGCCAAGGTCGCCGTCGGCCACGCGGCGCGCCACCCGCTCGAGCCGGACCAGCGGCCGCGCAACCTGCCGGGCGATCAGGGCGCCGATCGACAGTCCCAGCGCCAGGACCACGATGCCGATCAACCCGAGGCCAAGCTCGGCCCGCGTCACGGCAGCCTGCACCGAGGCGACGCTCTGGGTCACGCGCGTCGCGCCGATCGTGAGTTTGTTGTGAATGATCGGGACCGCTGTGGCAAGCAGTTCCTCGCCGAGCGTCCGGCTGGGACGCTGCAGCTGGATCGGTTTGCCCGCCAGGGCAGCCCGGATCTCGGGACGGGCCGAGTAACTCGCCCCGATCTCCCCGGGGCCGGCGCTGTCGGCGATCACCTTTCCCCGGGCGTCAACGATCAGCACGCGCCCCCGCACGGCCACGGCCGAAGCACGGACCACAGCGCCCAGTTCGTTACGACGCGAGGGGGCGAGCAGATCTGAGGCGGTGGCCGCGACGAGATCGGCCTGTCCCTGAGCCTGCGAGCGAACCTCGTCGTTGACCCGGGTTTTCAGGCTCACAGCAAGGGGGATCCCGAGCGCCACCACCGCCAGCAGGAGGACGTACGCGAGGGAGGCCTGAAGGCCCGTCCGCAGGCGCACGGCTCAGTGTCCAGGCGACGTGGGCGAGGCCATTCGAAACCCGACGCCCCGAACCGTTTCGACATAGCGGGGGGTTACCGGCGAGTCACCGAGCTTCCGGCGAAGAGCGGCGATGTGCACGTCCAGGGTCTTGGTGGAGCCGAACCAGTTCTCGTCCCAGACATCCGACATCAGCGTCTCACGCGAGACCACCCTCCCCGGCTCGGCGGCCAACCGGGCCAGCAGGTCGAACTCCTTGCGCGTCAGCTTCAGCTCATCATCCCTCAGCCAGGCGCGACGCGCCCCGGCGTCCAGACGCAGGTCCCCGACCGTGCTGGGCGGTGCGGCACGCACCGGAGCGCGGGTGCGCCGTAGGACCGCCCTGATGCGCGAGATCATCTCGCCGGTTGCGAAGGGCTTGACGACGTAGTCATCCGCGCCCAGCTCGAAGCCCAGCACCCGGTCGGTCACGGTGCCCCGGGCGGTCAGCATGATGATCGGGACGTCCGAGAGGCGCCGCAGCTCGCGACAGAGATCCAGCCCGTCGCCGTCGGGGAGCGTCAGGTCGAGCAGCACGACATCGGGCTCGTGCGCCTCGGCCATCTCCAGCGCCGAGGCGGCGGTGCGGGCGATCTCGGTCGTGAAGCCGTTGCGCGTCAGCGCCTGGGCGAAAGGGTCGGCGATCGATGACTCGTCCTCCACGAGCAGCACTCGTGGCGTGTCCTCGGGTTCGCTGTTCAGCTGCCCGTTGCGCATGATTCTCCAAGTGGAGCTTGGCGCGACGCGGCCGACGGACAATCCGCCCGGACCCCGCCGCGCTATCAGTGGTTTCCCGCGGAGCCTGTCCATGTCGGGTGCGGCAGGAGTGCCAGACGCGGATACACTGGTCCTCTGGCGGACCGATCAGGGTCCGCCTGAGCAGAGCGACCGGAACGCACGCTGCACCCGAAACGGGGCAGTCCAGGGCAGTCCGTCGCACACCAGACAACGAAGTGTGCGGAGGAGAAATGTCCGTAGCGAGTGGCCGCTGTCGCGGCGTGAGACAAATCAGTTTCCCAACGGGGCGGATCGCCTCGGAGGACGGTTCGTGAACGACGAGAGGAACCCTGGCCTGAAGATCCGCGGTGACGCCGCGGCGGGCGTTCACACGCTCTGGCTGAAGGGCGAACTCGACCTCGTCTCGGCGGGCCTGCTCGAGACCCGGATCGCCGAACTCTGCACGGACGGCGCCTCCCGGATCGTGCTCGAGATGAGCGAGCTGAACTT
>CAZFGJ010000132.1:0-8443 GCA_964518445.1 uncultured Solirubrobacteraceae bacterium | reverse complement strand
CTCATTCACGCGGCGAAGTGTAATGGCCGCCTCAGATCCCTCGCTTGATCACTCGCTTTGGGCACCCAGCAGGTCGGGGGTCCGGGATCAATAGATCAATATTGATGTTCTAAGACGCATTTGGCCGATAAACGCTCAGAATTGATCTCTCACCTGAAGATCCCTGTGGTATGTTGTAGATCGACTTTGATGTCTTACAGCCCATAATGACGCTAGGAAATCAGAACTGATGCATTTTGAGGAACTCACCACCGAGGCCGCCGTCCTCGAGGAGCTGGGCCGCAGGCTGGAGCGCCATCGCCTCGAGCGGAACTGGACGCAGGCGGAGCTGGCGGCGGAGGCCGGACTGGGACAGGCCACCGTTCAGCGGGCCGAGAGCGGCCACTCGATCCAGATGACCTCGACGATCAAGCTGCTGCGGACCCTCGGACTGCTGGGGGGCCTCGACGACGCGATACCCGAGTCGATCGACCTCCCCATCGCGCAGCTCGAGAACCCCCTCCGCTCAGGGCGCAGGCGCGCAAGCGGACGTCGAGGCGGCCGGGCGGCCCGGCCGGGCGGGCAGCCCGAGCAGCCCTGGAGGTGGGGCAACGAGCCCGGGCAGGACCGGTGACGGTCGCGGCCGTCACCCTCTGGGGCTCCCGCATCGCGGCTGTCTCGATCAGGCCCGGGGCGCGCTATGCGACCTTCCAGTACGACCCGGCATTCGTCAGGAGCGGGATCGAGCTGGCACCTGTCCGGATGCCGCTGCGGAGCGCCCCCTACCGGTTCCCCGGCCTTCCTGAGGATGCCTTCCACGGCCTGCCGGGGCTGCTGGCCGACTCGCTGCCCGACCGCTGGGGCACCGCCCTGGTCAACGCATGGCTGGCCTCGCAGGGGCGCGAGGAGTCGAGCTTCGATGTCGTTGAGCGCCTCTGTTACGTGGGCACCCGAGGGGTCGGCGCACTGGAGTTCCAGCCGGCCAGCGAGCCTCAGCTCCCCGGCTCCGACCTCCACCTCGAGGCGCTGGTCCGGCTCGCCGGTGAGGTGCTCGCCGAACGGACCGAGTTCGTCACGGAGCTGAGCCAGAACCCCGACGAGGAGGCGATGAAGGCGATCCTCTCGGTCGGCAGCTCCGCCGGTGGGGCGCGCCCCAAGGCCTTCATCGCCTACAACGACGCCACCGGCCAGGTCCGCTCGGGACAGCTTGCCATCGCGGCGGGCTTCCGCCACTGGCTGCTGAAGTTCGACGGTGTCTCATCCTCCGGAGACCACGGGCTCACCGACCCCGAGGGCTGGGGAGCCGTGGAGTACGCCTACTCGAGGATGGCTCGGGCGTCGGGCATCGAGATGACCGAGTGCCGGCTGCTCGACGAGAACGGCCGCAGGCATTTCATGACACGCCGCTTCGATCGCCCCGAGGACGGCCGCAAGCTCTTCCTGCAGACCGCCGGGGCACTCGAGCACTCAAGCTACAACGAGCCGGGCACCTACAGCTACGAGCAGCTCCTGCTGCTGATCCGCCGCCTGGGGATGGGAACGCCCAGCGTCGAGCAGCAGTTCCGCCGCATGGTCTTCAACGTCGTCGCCCGCAATCAGGACGACCACGTCAAGAACGTGGCCTTTCTGATGGACCGGGACGGAAGCTGGTCGCTCAGTCCCGCCTACGACGTGATCTGGGCCTGGAAGCCCGGCAACCCCTGGCTGGACAGCCACCAGATGTCGATCAGCGGCAAGCGCGACGGCTTCACCCGCGCCGACCTGCGCCAGGTCGGTGAGCTCGCCGGCCTGAGACGAGGTCGCGCCGAGGCGATCCTCGGAGAGATCACCGCCGTCGTGAAGGACTGGCCCGCCGTGGCGCTCGAGGTCGGCGTGGACGAGGCGATGGCCACCCGGATCGCCCGGTCGCACCGGCTCGATCTACCGGCCGGCTGAAACGCCCCACGAGGGGCCCGGTCCGGCTAGCGGACCTCGAGCATCTGCTCATAGACCCGGTAGCGCTTGACCACCACGCCCCCCATCGCTTCCATGCCGCGGTTCATGGCCGTGTTGGTCTCGAGGATCCAACCCATCTCCCCGCCCGTCTGCGGACGCACCGCGGCGGCGTTGAAGTGTTCGACGTAGAGCTTGGCCGCCACGCCCGTATGCTGATGCTCCGGCTTGACGCCCAGGAAGCCCACCCGGACGCGGTCGGTCCGTTTGGCCTTGGTCAGGAAGTACCACCATCCCAGGGGCAGCAGTTTGCCCTTCATCTGCGCCAGCACCTGGTTGATGTCCGGGAAGGTCATCGCCATCCCCACGACCTCGCCCGTGTCTTCTTTTTCGGCGATGAAGGCCCAGTGCTTGTCGAAGGCCAGCTGAAGCTCCTGGGCGTAGGCGTCCAGGTCCTTCTTGGAGAACGGCACGAAGTCCCAGTTCTTCGACCAGGCCGAGTTGTAGATCTCGGCGAAGGCGTCCATGTCTTTGCGCAGCTGGCGGCGGCGCATCGGCCGGACCTTGATGTGGTGCTCGGACTGGACCTTGTCGGCCAGCTCGAAGATGACCGGCAGCACCTTGGCGCGATCGGAGACCTCGAGTTTCCACATCAGCAGGTCCATCGCCTTCGTCATCCCCGCCTGCTCCATGCGGTCTTTGTAATAGGGCGGATGCCAGGGCTGGCGGATCATCGGTTTCAGCTCATAGCCCTCGATCAGGATGCCGCTCTCGTCGTTCATGACGAAGTCGGCCGGCCCGACCATCCGTTCCTTGCCTTTGCCCTTCAGCCATGCCGCCGCGCCGGCCAGCAGCCCATCGAGCACCTCCTGGTCATCCTCGAACTCGAGGAAGCCGTACCAGCCCCAGTTCTTCTTCTGGTAGTCGTCGAAGGCGTGGTTGATCTGTGCGCTGATCCGCCCCACCACCCGGCCGTCCCGCCAGGCCAGGAAGTATTCGGCTTCGCCGTGGCTGAAGAAGGCATTCATCCGCCGGTTGAGGAACAGCCGGCGCTCCAGCTTCAGCGGAGGCACCCACTTCGGCTGGTTAGCATGCAGCCTGAACGGAAGGTCGATGAACGCTTTCAGCTCTCGGCCGCCCTGGACAGCTCTTACCTCGACGCTCACAGCGGAGGCACCCTATATGCCCACCTCGATCGACGTCTTCGCCAAGGTTCGCGGTCATGACCGCGAAGCGCTTCTGCAGGCCGCCCGCGAAGCCGACGTTCTCCCCTACTTCCATGTTCTGAGCTCACCGGCCATGCCGGTGGTCGAGATGGAGGGCGCCGAGCGGATCATGCTCGGCTCGAACAACTACCTCGGGCTGACCGGCGACGAGCGGGTCATGAAGGGCGCCGAGGATGCCCTGCACCGCTATGGCACCGGCCTGACCGGCTCGCGCCTGCTGAACGGGACGATCCCCCTGCATCTCGAACTCGAGCAGGAGATCGCCGAATGGATGGGCACCGAGTCGGCGATCGTCTTCAGCACCGGCCACCAGGCCAACGTCGGCACCCTGGGCACCCTGCTGGGCGTCGGCGACACGGTCATCGTGGACTCGGGCGACCACGCCTCGATCCTCGACGGATGCCTGCTCTCGAGGGCCAAGATGCGCCCCTTCCGCCACAACCGGCTGGAGAAACTCGAGAAGATGCTCGAGCGCTCCCAGAGCGACGGCGGCGGCGTCCTTGTCGTCGTCGACGGCGTCTTCTCGATGGAGGGGGACATCGCTCCGCTGCACGAGATCGCCGAGCTCTCCGCCCGCTACGGCGCGCGCCTGATGGTCGACGAGGCGCACGGCGCCGGTGTCCTCGGATCGCTGGGAGCCGGTGCCAGCGAACTCCTGGGGGTGGCCGATCAGGTCGACCTGCGGATGGGCACCTTCTCCAAGTCCCTGGCCTCCTGCGGCGGCTTCGTCGCGGGCTCCGAGGAGGTGATCGACTACCTGCGGATCTCCTCGCGGGCCTTCCTGTTCACGGCCTCGGCCGTCCCGGCGGCTGTCGGCGCGGCTCTGTCGGCGCTCAGGGTGATGCGATCGGATGATGGCAGGCGCCTGTTCGAGCAGGTCCTCGACAACGCCGAGCGGCTTCGCAACGGCCTCGAGCAGATCGGCTACGCGGTCGTCTCGCCCCAGATGCTCTCGCCCGCCGCAGACGTCCAGGAGCACGCCCCCGGAGTCCGCGGAGCGGACACCGGGGAGCCCCTGAGCATCGTCACGCCGATCGTCCCGGTCCTCGTCGGGGACGACTGGAAGGCCGCCGTCCTGTGGAAGGCCCTCTACGACGCCGGGGTCTTCGTCAACACGGCCCTCCACCCCGCCGTCCCACCCGGCGGAGCGCTCCTGAGGACCAGCGTCATGGCCACCCACGACGCCGCGACGATCGATCGATCGCTCGAGATCTTCGCGACGGTCAAGCGGCAGTTCGAGGCCGAGCACGGTCCGCTGCCGGGCCCTGGAGGCGAGTGAGCCGGCACCCGTCCCGATGACGGCCCCCTGGAACTTGTCCAGATCTTCACAAGTCGGCCGCTGAACGAAAAAGCCCGCTCTAAGCACACGAACCGAACGGTTCGCTGTTGACCGCAGAGCGGTCCCTGTCATAGCTTCCAGAAGCGCTCTGCATGACCGTTCGGGGTCCGCCCCAAACGTTGATGGGAACACCTAGGGGGGTGATCCGCCGGGACAGCTGCGCCCGGTGCGGATGGCTCCCGTTCGGATGCTTCCGTGCGGGCATGGAGGGCGCACCCACACGTCCATATCGAGCAAGCATGTTGTCCCGCACCCTCGCGGGACAGCGGGGAGATGTACATCACATGAATGCCACAGCGACGGTTGCCCCTGCCGGCCCGCAGTACATGCGGGCCCTTGAACGCGCCAACAAGGTCCGCCTCGCCCGAGCCGATCTCAAGCGACGGGTGTCGACCGGCGAGCTCAACGTCTCGCAGGTGATCCTCGACTGCCCATGGGAGGCCGAGAGCATGGCCGTGGCCGACCTGCTGATGAGCCAGCGACGCTGGGGACAGACCCGGTGCCGCAAGTTCCTCTCCCAGATCCCCATGTCCGAGAAGAAGACGATCGGCTCGATGACCGATCGTCAGCGCCGCACGCTGGCGGCAATGCTCACCGCAACTCAACGGGGTCGCGCGTACGCGACCCCCTTCCTAACGGACAGCCTGACGACAGTGTGAGCTCCCACCACCCGGCCAGCATGCCGATCAGCCCGAGCCTGGGGCGGACTTCCCAGACGCCGCAGCCACCCTGCCCCAGGTCTCGGACCGGCACCCTGTAGTACTTGTAGCGGCCCGGTTCGAGTTTCATCCGTTCGAGCAGGTCGCGGGCGCCGTGTTCGTGCAGGCGCCGCTGGGCGCTCCGCGAATTCAGCTCGGAGAGGCGCCCCGCGAGGTCGTCGCGGGTGCGCTCGAGCTCTGCCAGATCGGGGATCCGGGGACCGGCGGCCGGCACTGCCGCTTCTGCTGAGAGCTCGGCCGAGATGAACGGGAAGCGCTGGCTGACGATCTGCGACAGCTCGGCCTCGAGCTTCGCGATCTGAGCCCGCAGCGTCGCGCGGGCGGCCTGCTCGGCCTCGGGGGGCGCCGGGCTGAACGTCGTCCGGGGCGCGCCGAGGAAAGCCTCATCACTGCGAGCTTCACGATCGATTACCGACTGCTGATGCTGGGCCATGAACCCCTCTCCTGAGGCAGACTCGAAGTGTCAAGTCTACCAGCGGGTCCCTGCGCGATGACGCAGTTCGGTGAGGCCCTCAGGGGGCTTCCAGAGCGCTGGCCGAGCTCCACAGGGCCTCCTCGACATAGAGCTGCGGGACACCCGGGACGCGCAGCGCGAACAGCGTCAGCCGGCGGGTCTGCCGGCCCGGGAGATGCTCGGCGGCGCACGCTCCGAACAGCGGCGCCAGAGGTGTCGATGCGTCCGCCACGACCAGCCTGCCGGCCGGCAGAGGGGGCTCCTCGGAGGAGCGCCCCAGCGTCTCGCCCTCGAGGCTCGTCCGGATACCCAGCGGCCCGTCAAGCGTCTCGGAGTCGAGCGCCCAGACCGGCACCCCCGTGTCCATCAGCGAGATCAGCAGGATGTCGTCGAGCAGCCCGCCCGTGAGGAAGCCTCCCCGCAGCATCCGCTCGAGGATCGCCGCCTCGACGGGCGTTCGCTCGACGTCCGGGTCGAGGCCGATCTGGCGGAAGAAGACCCGGTAGGCGCCCGGGACCGGCTCGCTGCGGACGCCGATCGCCCGCGATCCACGGACGCGGCTGGAGAGTTCCCGCAGCCGGCCCTCGACGTCCGCCGGCGAGTCGCCCCTCAGCGATCCCGCACGCCCGACCGTCAGCTCGCACTCGTGCAGATGAAGCCCGGGCAGCTCGCGCTCGACCTCGGCCGCCAGCCAGCCCTCGCGGGGAGCGGGCGCCCCGGCCGCGCTCATCCCGAGGCGCGGGTCGGCTGGCTGGCCGCTTCGAGCTGGGCGATCCGCGAGCGGAGGGTCGCGACGGAGGGCCGGTTCAGGATGGCCTTGCTCTGCACGACGCCCCCCTTCAGGGCGAAGGTGATCTGAGGGCAGGTGGCCACCCTGTAGAGCGCCGCCAGGTCACCCTGGTCGTCCAGGCCGACCGGGTAGGTGAGCTTCTTGTGAGCGATCAGGCTTCGCAGCGAAGGGCGGTCGCCCTTGATCGAGACGGCTGCGAAGCGAACCTTCGGAAACGACGGCGCCAGCGCCTGAATGTCGGACAGGACGTCCGGGCAGCCGCCGCTGTCGACGAACATGACCAGCACGACCGGCCCCTTTTCGTAGAGCTCGCAGATGTTCAGGACGCCCGCTTTGCGCACCGTGCAGGCCGCATGGGAACCTGTCGCGGCGACGTTGGCATCGCCCTTGAGGTTGCCCGTGGCGAGCGGCACCGCGAATGGCGGCAGGGGTTCCCCGGGGGACACGCCGCCGACCCCGTTGGGTTTGGTGACGATCGTGTTGACCGTGATGAAGATCAGGATCAGGATCGCCAGCAGGCCGACGTAGCGCCCGTAGCGAGGCGGCTCTGCCGGCTGGGACGGGTTGACCGGCGAGTCCTCCCCGCCGTCGAGATCAGGCAGGGCCATGGCCGGATCCGGCTCGCGAGGCGGCAAAGCCGTCAGAGCCCGGACGCCCCGTGGCACGTCGTCGCGATCCCTCGGTCATGCGCTCGGAGACGACCACCGCCGCGGGGAGCGCAACGAGGACCCCCAGCAGCGAGACGGTCAGGTCGATCAGGGTCACCACGCCGAAGTCCCGTAGCATCCGGATGTCCGACAGGGCCAGGACGCCGAAGCCCGCGATGGCCGTCACCCCCGAGGCCGCCACGGCCGCCCCGGTGCGGTGATAGCTGCGGCGCAGGGCCTCCACCGTGTCATAGCCGGCCAGCCGCTCGGAGCGATATCGCTCGGAGAGCAGGACGCTGAACTCGGTCGAGATCGCGATCACCAGAGCTCCCAGGGTGACTGACATCGGGTTCAGCGGAACACGGACGATGAACAGCAGCAGCGCCGACCAGCCCGTCGCCAGGAAGATCGGCGCCAGCGGCACCAGCGCCCGGCGCATGTCCCCCCGGAAGGCGGCGATCAGCACCAGGGCTACGGCCGCGAGCCCCACCAGCAGCGTCTCCAGCCGCCGCCACGGGTCGGCCACCTGTGAGCCCGACTGGGCCGCCAGGACCGGCAGCCCCACGAGCTTCGCCTCCACCCCGGCCGGCGGGTGAAGCGTCGAGCGCATCTCGTCGATCACCTGCTGCTGGCGCTGGAGGCTCATCTGGCGGATGCCGAAGGAGAGCGTCGCCACCCGGCGGTCGGGGGTGATGACGTCCTGGGAGAAGTAGGCCGGGATCGTCCGGAGCACCCCGTTGACCGCCGCCTGGTTGAGCGCCGGCGGCGCCTTCCCCGGCGTGGCGGCCTGCGTCTGGAACAGGTCCGGCAGCGAGAATGCCGGGCACAGCCGCGCTCGGCCGCAGCCCCGGCCGTTGCGGTAGCCGAAGCGTTTGAGGACCGCCGCCTGGTATTCGGTCATCCAGGCGATCGTCGAGGCCTTGGTGAGGTTCTTGCCCGACACGAGCACCGCCAGTTCCCCGCCGACCCCCGTCTCACGCTCGAGCGTGTTGAGCGCCGCGAGCGACCCGAGGCTCTGGGGGACCAGCTTGGTGATGTCCGTCTCCACCTTCGTCTGGGTGTCCAGCCCCCAGCCCAGCGCCGCCAGCACGAGGCCCACGGCGAGGACCCGTCCGGGCCGCTGCAGCGCCCCGCCCAGAGCGAAGCCCAGGACGGCCCGCGTCAGCGGGTTCTCGCGCAGTATCTCCCCGGCCCCTCGCCAGGCAGCCGTGATCGAGCCGGCCAGGGAGCTCGACGCCGGGACCCTCCCCGAGTTGCGCGGCAGGACCCCCATCACCGCGGCGCCGACCGTCAGCGCGCAGAACAGGGCGCGCGGCCCGCTCGGCAACCGACAGGTCCTTGTCGGACACGCCGACAA
>CAZFGJ010000131.1:0-8467 GCA_964518445.1 uncultured Solirubrobacteraceae bacterium | reverse complement strand
CGTGGTGATCGGCGAGGGGGAGAAGGACGAGGCGCCGATGCTCTACAACGGCGAGCAGATCGGCGACGGCTCGCCGCCCCAGGTCGATATCGCCGTCGATCCGCTCGAGGGGACGACGCTTGCCGCTCACGGGATGCCGAGCGCGCTGGCCGTGATCGCGCTGTCGGCGCGCGGGACGATGTTCGACCCGGGTCCCTGTGTCTACATGGAGAAGATGGCCGGCGCCCCCGACATCGCCAACCTGCTCGACCTGGACCGTCCGCTGGGGGAGACGGTCAAGCTGATCGCGGAGCGCCGCGGCTGCCCCGTGGGCGACGTGATCGTCGTGGTTCTGGACAGGCCTCGCCACGAGGAGGGAATCGCGGCGATCCGCGATGCGGGCGCCCGAGTCCGGCTGATCGCCCACGGTGACGTCTCCGCGGCGCTGCTGGCGGTCACCGAGCGCTCCCCGGTGGACCTCCTCTGGGGGATCGGCGGCACGCCCGAGGGTGTCATCTCGGCCGCGGCCGTGAAGTGTCTGGGTGGTCAGCTGCTCGGCCGGCTGTGGCCCAGGGACGAGACCGAGCGCACGGCGGCAATCGAGGCGGGCTACGACCTCGACCGGGTGCTCGACCGCGACGACCTGGTCGCCGGCGAGGACGTCTTCTTCTCGGCCACCGGCATCACGGACGGGGACGTTCTGCAGGGCGTTCGCTACCCCAGCGCCGGCGGAGCCACGACGGAATCACTGGTCACCAGGGCCCGGACGGGAACGATCCGCCGCATCACCGCCACACACGACCGCTCGAAGCTGCGGGCCGTCGGTGGCGAGCGCTTCTGAGGCGGCCGGTGGCGCCTAGCGGCGCTTCGCCTGCTGCTCGATGACCTTGCCGAAGGCCTCCTCGAGCTGGCTGGTCATTCGCAGCTTGAACATCGCCAGCAGCGCCTCGGAGGCGAGCGGGCGGAGTGAGTCGACAGCATCGATCAGCTCATCCCAGCGCTCCTCCGGCTGACCGTCCTGCTCGAAGGGCTCCCACAGCTCCTTGATGAACAGACGGGTGAATGAGCGCGCCACGGAGTCGCAGTCGCGCCCAACCCGCTCGATCAGCGCGAGCGTCGTGTGAAGTGAGATCCCCAGCGCCATGACCTGCTCGGCCGCTGTGAGCAGGGCCGGGCTGGTGACTTCGAAGCGGTTCTCGCCGAGGGGGAGCAGGACCCGCAGGCGGCGGACCCGCTCGAGGTCCTTCGCGCTGGCTTCGCCGAAGCGCTCCCTCAGCTCATCGGCGGTGATGATCTCCGGGGTCTCCGGGTCGAATGGCGCCGTGACGGCGGCGCGCAGCCCGACGAGCTTTGCCGCGAGCCCCTCCGAGCCGCTGAGCAGCCGCTCGATGGCGGCCAGGTTGAAGCCGTCCGCCTGAAGGTCCTGGATCAGGCGTAGGCGGGCGACGTGCTCGGGGCCGTAATAGCCGACCCGGGCCCGCACGTCGGGCGGCTGGAGCAGCCCCCGGGAATGGTGGTTGCGAATGTTGCGGACGGACATCCCGACCTCGCCGGCCAGCTGCTCGATGGTCATCTGATTCGACTCAGGCGACGTGGGCGAGTCCTCGAGGGGCGCTTCGCTCGTGCTTGTTTTCATGCTTGCCATCCTTCGTTTGAGGTTACCATGTTTGATGTGACCTCATTTCAGGTAACATAGATTCAGGATATGGACAGGAGACCCGTCAGATCGGCAGAAGACAGGAAGCGGGAGCGGTCCCGTGGCTGAACGCGGGGCGGTGCCCGATGTCTCCGCGGGGCGGCGGCGAGTGCTTGGCCTGATCAGGTCCTTCACCTCGCCCCTGCTCCCCGACGACTACCTCGAGCTGGTCAACCCCCTCTGGTCCACAAAGGAGCTCCGCGGGCGGATCGAACGGGTCGAGCGCGAGTCCCCCGAGGCGGTCACGGTCCTGATCAAGCCGGGATGGTCCTGGCCGGGCCACCGACCTGGGCAGTACCTGCGGCTAGGCATCGAGGTCGACGGAATCCACCACTGGCGCGCCTACTCCCTCACCTCGGACCCCGACCGGCCGGACGGCTGCATCGCGATCACACCGAAGCTCGTCGAGGGCGGCAAGGTCTCGCCGTTTCTGTTCGGGCGCGTCAAGCCCGGCGCAATCGTCCGCCTGGGCGGCGTCGAAGGCACGTTCGTGATGCCCGATCCCGTGCCCGAGCGGATCCTCTTCCTCAGCGCCGGCAGCGGCATCACGCCGATCATGAGCATGCTCCGAAGGATGGGAGCGGCGGGCCAGCTGCGAGATGTAGTGCACGTCCACTGCGCCCGGAGCGCCGAGTCGGTGATCTTCTCCCGCGAGCTGGCCGAGCTGCGCCTGAGTAACCCCGGGTATCGCCTCGAGCGATGGCTGACGGGCGACCGAGGCCGGCTCAGGCCCGAGCAGCTCGAGGAGGTCTGCGGGGACTGGGCGGAGCGCGAGACGTTCCTCTGTGGTCCGACGGGCCTGCTGGAGAGCATGCGCGGCCATTGGGAGGGCCGTGGCGATCCCACGCGGTTGCACATCGAGCACTTCCAGCCTCCCGAGGTCGTCGGCGAGGGCGAGCGCGGCCGCGGCGGGCGGATCACCTTCCGCAAGAGCGGGATCGAGGCCGACAGCGACGGCGAGCAGCCGATCCTCAAGGCGGGCGAGAGCGCCGGGGCGACGCTGCCCTTCGGCTGCCGGATGGGCATCTGCCACAGCTGTGTGGGGCGCCTTCGCAGCGGTCAGGTTCGCGATCTGCGTACCGGCCGCGTTCACGGCCAGCCGGGTGAGCTTCTACGCACCTGTGTCAACGCGCCCGAGGGCGCGATCGAGATCGACCTCTGAAAACACCTGAGCAAAGGAACCGAATGTCCACGATCCAAGCCGAGGCACCACCGACAGACGAGATCTACAACGGCGTCGAGAATCCCCTGACCGGTCTGAGCCCTCAGCAGCTCGAGGAGATCGGACGGGAGTTCGACGCGATTCACGACGAGGTCTACGCCGACCTGGGCGACCGCGACGCACGCTACATACGCAGCACGATCAGGCTCCACCGCCAGCTGGTGCTGGCCGCCCGGGCGCTCCTGATGGGGTCTCGCCACAAGCCGCTCTGGCTGGCCGGGACCGCATCGCTCTCGCTGGCCAAGATCCTCGAGAACATGGAGATCGGGCACAACGTGATGCACGGGCAGTGGGATTGGATGAACGACCCGGACATCAACTCCAAGAACTGGGATTGGGACACGGCATCGCCGGCTGACGCGTGGCGCCACTCACACAACTACGAGCACCACACGTTCACCAACATCCGCGGCAAGGACCGGGACCTGGGCTACGAGATCATGCGGATCGATCCCCATCAGAAGTGGCACCCGATCTACCTGCTGCAGCCGTTCTACAACCTGATCCTGATGGGCTTCTTCGAGTGGGGGGTGGCGCTCCACGACCTCAACGGCGACGCGATCCGCAAGGGGGAAAAGCCGAAGGAGCAGGTCCTCGAGGAGCTCAAGGCGATCGGCGTCAAGGCCCGCCGGCAGTTCATCAAGGACTACGTGGCGTTCCCGGCGCTGTCTGGCCGGCGCAACTTCAAGTCGACCCTGGCGGCCAACTTCACGGCGAACATCGTCCGCAACGTCTGGGCCTACTCGATCATCTTCTGCGGGCACTTCCCGGATCAGACGTTCACCTTCAGCGAGGAGGAAGTGGCCGATGAGAGCCGCGGCGGGTTCTACGTGCGTCAGCTGCTGGGAGCGGCGAACATCGACGGCGGCCCCCTGTTTCACCTGCTTGCGGGCAACCTGAGCTTCCAGGTCGAGCACCACCTCTTCCCCGACATGCCCTCGAGCCGCTATGCGGAGATCGCTCCGCGGGTGAGGGAGATCTGCAACCGGTATGGCCTGCCTTACAACACGGGCCCGCTTCACCGTCAGCTGGGCACCGTTCACCGCACGATCCTGAGGCTGGCGCTGCCCGGTGGTCGAGTGAGGCCCAAGCCGGGCCCCTACCGACCCGAGCCGGTCTAGTGGCGAGGGGCGAGCCGGGTTAGGATTCCCGGCGATGCCCCGCCTGCCGCTACGCGACCCCGACAGCGCGCCCGAGCCGATCCGCTCGATTCTCACCTCGACCCCGCTCAGCCTGCTCGGGATCCTCGCCCATGCGGAGAGCGCCTTCGAGCCCTGGCTCCGCTACAGCAACACGTTGCTCCGGGGCCTGGAGCTCGACCCGCTCCTACGGGAGCTGGCGATCCTGCAGGTGGCTCATCTCTCAGGCTCGGAGTACGAGTGGAGCCAGCATGTCCCGATCGGCGAAGCCTTCGGGGCCACGGCCGCCCAGATCGAGGAGATCGAGCGTGACGTGCCCCGGCCGGAGGGGCTGAGCGAGGACGGGTGGGCCGTTCTCTCATTCACCCGTGAAGTCGTCCTCGAGGGTGCCGGCGCAGAGCAGCCGCTGGCCGAGCTGATCGGCCGTCTGGGCGAGCGCTGTGTCGTCGAGTTGCTGCTGGTGATCGGCAACTACCTTGGCCTGGCGCGCCTGATCGCCACCGTCGGGCTCGAGCCCCAGGAGCCGGTCGTCAAGCTCCCCGGGGGCGCGGACGCTCTCGGGCCGGGCTCCACTCCCTAGGGACGGGGGACCTCGCCGGCGAAATGCCCGACCCGTGATTCGGCGAGGTCGAGGCGGGCCAGCGAGCGGAGGAAGCCGTAGGTGACGATCACGTGGATTCGTGACTGGGTCACGTTGTAGAGGCGCAGGCTGAGCCCCGAGATCGAGGGGTAGAAGTTCACGACGGACACCTCGACGTGGAGGTGGACCTTGCCCGGGTTCTCGGGTGAGGGCTCGGATTCGCGGGAGACCTCGATCTGCAGATAACCGTCCCCTTCGCGGCCGCGGCGCGCCACGAGCAGCCCGCGTGCAATCCGCCAGCGGACGAGGCCCCGGGTGCCGTCCATCTCGTATTCGGGCGCATGGAAGGTGAGCAGGCGCAGAGGCTCGGAGACGAGGACCACGGTCCGTCCCTCCTGCGAGTAGCGGACACGGATCAGGCCAAGCGTCACACGGGTCAGAAACCGCCAATAGGTGCGAGCCAGACGCTCCAGGTGGACAGGCGTCCAGATCTCCTCGAGCGCTGCCTCGTCAAGCAGCAGATCCGCTCGCTGCACCGAGCGCACGGCGCCGGTCTCGCGATCGGTCTCGGTCGAGTCGCTGAGCTCGTCCACGACCGCGGGGAGCCCGATCGGGCTCCGGCGGGCGCGCAGGACCATCGAGCCGATCATCGCCAGCATCACGAGCAGGACGGCTGCCAGGGCGATCCACAGCCAGCTCATCTGGTTCCTAGGGGCGTCACGCGCCCCAGGCTATCCGCGCCGGGCGGGGGCAAGCCGCGTGGTGTCCCCCCTTACTGCTATTCAACGTGAATGTCCGAGCAGCCCTCCAGGTCGTCCCCGCCGCGGGCCCGCCCCGTGGCGGAGCCGGCACTTCACGACCTGCAGGAGGACTCGCGGGAGATCTCGCGCCGCTGGGCTGTGGCGCTGATTCTCGAAGGACCGTCCGAGTCGCTGGGCAGGGTGGCGCTCCAGGACATCTCACGCGAAGCTCCGGTGCTCATCAGCGCGATGCTTGGCGCCCTCGCCTCCGACGCCGAGCTCGAGCTGCTGCTCGGCGGCGCCCGCTCCGAAGAGGGGCCGGCGGCCTCGATCGGGGCGATGGCCGGCGTGAACGGGGCGACGGGCATCCTGGATGCCGTCGAGGCACTCAGGGGGGTCCTCTGGGAGGCCGTTCTGGCGAGGCTGGCGATCATCTCTCAGGACCCCGGCAGGGCAAGGATCCTGGCCGATCTGTCAGACCGGCTGGCTCATGTCTGTGCCGCGATCCTGCCCCAGGCGCTCGCCGGCGCCGGCCAGGCGCAGGCCGGTTCCCCGGAGAAGCCCGTCGTTGCCACATCGCCGGCGGCGGCGCCGTACAGCGCGCCCGCACCGGCCCGCACCGTCGGGGTGATCGTCGACGAGCGGGCAGCCGGCGAGCCTCCGATCGCGGATGCCCCCGACCCTGCTCCGGCCTTGGAGGCTGTCGCAGAGCCCTCCCCGAAGGGTGAGATACAGATCAGGGACGAGCGCGGCGATGAGGGTCCCGCCGCCTGGATCCGCTCGATCGGGCGCCATCTGGACCGCTTCGACGAGGAGGGGAGCTCCTTCGCTGTGCTGCTGGTGGAGCTACGCGGTGAGGCACCCCTGAGACAGGCGCAGATCGCCTGGGAGCCTCTCGAGGAACTGCTGGTGGACCAGCTCAGCTCCTCCGGCGGAGGCACGATGACCAGGGAGCGGGCGGGGCGCTACTGGCTCCTTGCGCCGGGAACCGATCGCATCGGGGCCGGGGTGCTGGCCGAGCGCATCACGCGGGCATTGGAGGCACGGGCCCGTCAGCGGCTGCTGCGCCTGTCGGTGGCGATCGGCACGGCCGTCTGTCCCGAGGACGGGCGCGTCGCTTCGATGCTGGCGGCCCACGCCGATGTCGGGCTGTTCGCGGCCCGCGCCGAACGCCAACTGGCGGCACCTGCCGAGGGCCGGCCAGACTCCTGAGGGACGCCGGGACGCCGGGGCGGTTGGCGGTTCAGCCCGCGACAGCGCCGCCGGCCATCAGGGCCGTGGGCTGTGTGACGGGAAGCCCGAGCTGAGGCGAGTTTGCGGTGGCGCCGATGATCCGAGTCTGAATGCGAACCGTCTCGGTGATGCCCAGAGCATGGGCTGCGCCGGCGGTCAGATCCCAATCGGCGCCGATGTGGCTGTAGGGACCCCGGTCGAGAACCGGGATCGTCAGCGTGCGGCCGTGGTAGCCGACCTTCACGAGGGTGCCGCAGGGGAGCGTCCGGTTGGCGACACCCACGACACCCGGGGTGAGCGTCTGCCCGCAGGCCGTCTTTTTGCCGAAGAAACCAGGTCCGAACCAGGTCGCGATCCCCGTCGGATGGACCGTGTGAGCCGGCGTCGCCGCGGTGCTGGTGCCGCTGGCGGGGGCGCTCGCGCCACCCGCCGAGGCGAGCGCGCCGGTGGCGGGAAGGAGGGACAGCGCCGCCACGAGGGCGAGCACGACCATGGATGTCTTGGCGTCGGTACGCATATCTCTGTACGCCTACGGGGTGAGCTGACGGGCTCGCGCGGCGCAATTGCGCGGCGCTACGGTCGCAAACGGACCGATTCGCCCCGGTGGATCAACGTCGATCCACATTGGGTCCCCCGTCTGCCATGTCCTGAGACAGGGCAGCTCGGCGTGGCCGCCAGTATACATATCCCCGCCGAGGGGAGGTTCGAGCAGGTTCGAGGAGGTTCAGGAGCCGGGCAGCCGGGCGAGAACATCCCGCAGCAGCCGCTCGCCGCCGATGATGCCGGACTTGGCGAGCTCTCCGAACATCTCTGCGGCCGAGGCCACCAGCTCGAGGCCGCCGGGAGGAGACACGGGCCCGCTGGCTCTGTCTCCCTCGCACTCGAAGCCCTGCCGCGGCACGGTCTCCTGGGGGCGTGCGGCAGTCCCGCTCTTCGGTGAGGCTGGCGGCTTGACCCGCGCCTTCGGAGGTTTTGCAGGTTTGGCCTTCGCTGCTTTCGCGGGTTTGGTGGCCCGGGGCGGCGAGGCCGTCTTCGTCCGCTGCGCGCTTTCGGCTTCTCCGCTGCGACGAGCGGCCGTGCGGCGGGCGGTGGCACGCTGAGGCCGTGTCCGAGGAAGATTCGCGAGAACGCTTGAGCCCTCCGCGGGGCCTTCCAGTCGGCCGTTGCTCTCGTTGGGCTCGCTCACAGGCCACATCATTGCTTAAGGGGGCCGGGTCTGGCACCGTGCGGGTGAGCCGTCGCTTTCAGGCGCCAGACTTTTCCCGCGAGATGCTGCAAGCGCATCGGCAACCGGTCCGTTATCTGTGATGAGGCGTTAGCATGGGAACCCGGTGAGCCGATGGGCTGTAACGTCGGCGGGGCTGCGGCCGTATCTCCAATGGCAGTGCAGTCCAAACCATGGTCCTTGAGTCCTCAGGCCGCCTTCGGGTTGTCGATCGACAGAAGAAATGGAAACACGAATGTCAGTAGTCGAGCTGCAGGAGCTGGATGAGGTCAAGGGCCTGTTGGCCAAGGGCCAGCAGGTGGGGGTTCTCTCCTACGCGGAGATCACCAAAGCGATGGCTGAGCTTGATCTGGACGAGTCGGACGTCGAGGAGCTCCACGGATTCTTCGAGAAGTCCGAGATCGAGCTCGTCGAGGAGATCGACCCGGCGATCTCGGCCGCGTCGCAGGTCGAGCGCGCCCCGGACAAACGCGGCCGGCGCAAAGCGAAAACGGCCCTCGACCTGAAGCCCGACATGACGACGGACTCGTTGCAGCTGTTCCTCAAGGACATCGGCAAGGTCCGCCTGCTCACGGCGCAGGAGGAGGTCGACCTCGCGAAGCGCATCGAGCGCGGCGACCTCGACGCCAAGCAGAAGATGGTCGAGTCCAACC
>CAZFGJ010000130.1:0-8500 GCA_964518445.1 uncultured Solirubrobacteraceae bacterium | reverse complement strand
TGTATGCGTTGACCGTCCACTCGAGCGACTGGATCGAGCTCCCGAGGCTGGCGCGGATCGAGGGCAGGGCGGTGGTGACGACCAGGTTGTCCAGTGTCGTCATGAACAGTCCGATTGAGACGATCGCGAGCGTCCAGGGCAGGCTTGGCCTGCGCTGCTTCCTCGATCGCTGTTGCAGGGCGGCGAACATCGGGAGCTCCTTTATGTGTGATTGCTTACTCACTTCTTGGATAAATAGGTGTGACTACTCACTCACTACAGGTGCGAAAAAAGAGATCACGGGCAGTCCTCGGCGTCAGCGGAGGTGAGCACCTCGGCCCAGTGCTCATCGAGGCCGTCGATCTGCATCGCCGCGATCACGTTGCAGAGCATCCCCCGGGCGAAGAACTGCTGGATTTCGAGCGGCGTCGCATCAGATTCGCGCTCGGCCAGGTCGAACAGCTCCCGGAATCCCCTTCTGAGGGTCTCCCGGACAGCCGGCTCGCTGGCGGCCGCGTGGCCCTGCAGCTGGGTGAGCAGCAGCGCGGGGTCCTTCAGCAGGTCGGTATACGCTTCGCCCATGGCCTGCAGGGCGGGACGGCCGTCGCGGCGGCTGTCGGCGGCGGCCGCGGCAAGGGTGTCCCGAACGCGCTGGTAGCTGCGTTCGATGACCGCCACGAACAGCTCGGTCTTCGTCGGGAACAGGCGGAAGAGATAGGCCTGGGAGATGCCGGCGGCTGTTGCGATCTCGGTGGTCGGAGTTCCGTAGAGCCCGCGCTCCCCGACGACCTTCATGGCCGCGCGGAGAACGTCCTCGCGGCGCTCATCGGCGGTTGAGAGCGTGCGGTGCGTCGCTGGAGCGAGCGGGTTCATGGGTGTGAGTATGCACTCACTCACTCAACTTGTCAAGGGCATCGCCAAATCCCTTCCTAGACTGCCCAGATCCCTGTCATTCCTCGAACAGGAGCTGAACGATGGCCCTGATCCGTGTCAGTGCACCGCTCTGCCGTGAACTCGAGCGGCTGCTTCCCAGTCGGCCGTTCAATGTTCGCTTCTGGGACGGCGGGGAACTCGCCGCCACAGCTCCCGGTTCGCCAAGCTTCTTCGTGCGAGGTCCCGGTGCCCTGGCTCACTTCCTGCGGGCCCCGAGCTCGCTGGGGCTCGGCCGCGCCTACACCGAGGGGCTACTGTCCGTGGACGATCTGGACGAGGCCTTCATCGTCGTCGACACCTGGGAGCCGCCGCCGCTGTCGAAGGGCGACCAGCTCCGCCTGGGCCTGGCCCTGCTGCTGGCGGCCGCCCCCGGCGGCCTGCCGCGCCGGCCCAGCCTCGAGCTGCTGCTGCGCGGCGAGCGGCACACGGTCCAGCGCGACGCCGAGGCCGTCCGTTACCACTACGACGTCGGCAACGAGTTCTTCGCACTGTTCCTGGACGAGTCCATGACCTACAGCTGCGCGATCTTCTCCCGCGGCGCCCAGACACTGGCTGAGGCGCAGCGAACCAAGCTGGAGCTGGTCGCCCACAAGCTCGGCCTTCAGCCGGGCATGAAGGTCCTGGATGTCGGCTGTGGGTGGGGCAGCTTCGCGATCCATGCCGCACGTGAGCACGGCGCCGAGGTTCTGGGGGCGACGATCTCACCGTCGCAGGCCGAGCTGGCGCGGGAGCGGGTCGCGGCCGCGGGCGTCTCCGATCAGGTCGAGATCCGCCTGGCCGACTACCGGCTGCTGCCCGAGGGGTCCTTCGACGCGATCTCCAGCATCGGCATGGCCGAGCACGTCGGCGAGAGCCAGATCGATCTCTATGCCCGTTCTCTGTTCGACCTGCTGCGACCGGGGGGGATGCTCCTGAACCACGCGATCGCGGCGCTCGACCCCGAGCATGATCCGCACGAGGATCTCTTCTCGACGCGCTACGTCTTCCCCGACGGCGAGCCCCTGCCGCTGTCCCGGATCCAGCTGGCTCTGGAACGAGCCGGCTTCGAGGTCGAGCACGTCGAGGGCTTCAGGGAGGACTACGCCACGACCCTGCGCCACTGGCACGGGCGGCTGGACGAAAACCTCGAGGAGGCCGAGCGCCTGGCCGGCGCGGAGCGGACAAGGATCTGGCGGCTCTATCTCCGTGCCGCGCGGCACGGATTCGAAACGCGCCACACGAGCGTCTACCAGGTGAGGGCCCGCCGGCCCGAGTGATTCGCCGCGCTACTTCGCAGACTGCGGTGCGAAGGCATGCGAGGTGGCGAGCACCTTCCCGGCGCCGTCAAGCGCCTGCAGCTGGAAGCTCGGGTAGCTCCTGGCGAGGGGAATGGCCGTCTCGAAGCCCGACCGCGGGGCAGTGCCGACCGCCGTCAACTGGCCGGCCGGACCGGCCAGGACGCGCCAGGAGGCAACCCGGGTGGCACCGTTCCAGCTGGCATAGACGGTCGCATGCGATCCGCTCTGCCGGGCGGCGCCCGCGGGCAGGGTGACGGGCTGGCCGTCCCACTGCTCGACTGTCGCCCGGTAGCCCAGGTCCGGCCCGGGCAGTTCGCCTTCGAGCAAAACCTTCCCCGAGCGGTCGAACTCGCTGAAATAGGGCGAGGAGCCCCAGCCGACGAAGACGTTGCCGTTGGACTGCTCGCGAGTCGCGCCCATGTAGTCGGTTTCGAAGCCTTCCTTCTGGCCGAACTGGGCGGCGACAGTCGCCGTCCCGGCCTGATGGTCGACGTTCAGGATCAGGGCCCTCGAGGGCCCCGTGGCGTCGACGTAGGTACCGCCGCCGGTCTGCTGGCAGCAGTGGTCGTCGAACAGGCTGATCCTGTTGTGAGGCTGCACCCTGACGTCGTGCTGCCACTCAAAGCGCGCTCCGGGACCCATCTTGAAGCTCGAGTTCCTCCCGCCCAGGGTCCAGTCGATTCTGCCGCTTGCGACGTCCACCATGTAGGCGCTCCAGGTGTTTCGCATCGAGACCAGGAATTTGCCCGGCTGTGAGATGTCGATCGAGTTCACGTGGTAGGCATCCCATGGGAACCCGTTCGTCGGCAGCGTCGCCTGGGACTCGCTGAGAGGGATGTGATCGAGGGCATCCCAGTTGCGCACGAGGCGTCCCGTCTTCAGGTTGTACTCCTGCACGGCCGAGTCGACCAGCGCGCCGTTGTAGGCGCCGCCGTATTTGGAGAGGTCCATGGGGATGTTCCTGTTGGCCGTGACCCAGGCGTTTTCGCCGTCGACGATGAACTCGTGAAGCGTCAGCACCCAGCCGCCGGTGCCCCTCAGCCGTGCCACCTCCTGGTAGCGCTGGTCCACGACGACGTCTTCGCCCGTTTCGATGGCGCCGGTGTTGGTCACCTTGCCCTGCCACCAGGAGAGCGCCGGCTTGCCCTGCCAGGTCTGCGGCGCGAGGTTGATGGCCAGGTTCTTTTCGGGCACCGGCTGGAACCAGACCGGCTGGAGGGCGTTGTCGAGGATCAGCGGCCCGCTCTGGCCGATGATGGGCGGGTCGTTGAGGTCATAGAAGTTGGTCGTGAAGATGTAGCCCGGTGAAAGCTGCGACGCGGGGGCGCTTTTGAGGCGCTTGATCACGGGCGGGTGCAACGTGGGTTCCGAGACGAAGGTGTAGGCCCCGCTGGTCGTGTACTTGCCGAGCGGATCGCCATGTGAGCCGGCGAAGGCCGCCGTCAGGCCGACGAAGAAGGCCACGAAGAGCACCACGGCTCCGGTCAGGCGCCGCGCGGCGGGACGCAGCGACGCGTCCGGCCGGGGCACCGTGACCAGGGTGATCAGAAGAGCCGTGGCGGCCAGGCCGGCGGCGATCAGGTAGGCCAGGCGGAAGCCGCCCGTGAGCGCTTCGGCGACCTGCTCGCCGGTCCCGATCAGATGGGTGCTGCGCTGGGTCGCCAGAGTGATCAGCAGCGCCAGTCCGAGGCCTCCGCCGACCTGGCGCGAGGTGTTGACCAGGCCCGATGCCAGCCCTGCCTGCCCGGGCTTGGAGCCCTGGGTCGCCGCGATCGTCGACGGGACTATCGACATGGCGATCCCCGCCGCGGTGAGGACGCCGGGGATGACCACGTAGATGACTCCGCTGCCGCTCGAGTTGATGCGGGTGAACAGAAGCAGTCCGGCGGTGAGCATCAACAGGCCCGACCCGAGCACGGGCCGCACGCCGAAGTGGCTGACGAGCTTGCCGGCCCGCGAGGCGACGAGCATGATGGTGAGGGTCATCGGCAGGAAGATCAACCCCGTGTGCACCGGCGAGAGGCCCAGCACCTGCTGCAGGTAGAGCGAGCTGAGGATCCACATCGGGAACAGGGCCGCGCTGAACAGCAGGACGATCGTGTTGGCGTTCTTCAGCGGCTTGGTCAGCTCCTTGAAGGGGATCAGCGGGTTGCTCGCGACCCGGCTCTCGATGACGCCGAAGCCGGCCAGCAGCAGGGCACCGAGGACGATCGGGCCAAGCGCGGCGAAGCTGCCCCACCCCTTCAGACCCGCTTCGACGACGCCGAAGACGAGGATCATCTGCCCGATCGTGAGCAACAGTGCGCCGGTCAGATCGAAGCTCGCCCCCGCCGCTGCTCGGCGGCGTTCAACGACCACCTTGTGGGCGACGATCGCGGCGCCGATCGCGATCGGCGGGTTGATCAGCAGCACCCACCGCCAGCTGAGGTACTGCGTGATGATGCCGCCCAGCAGCACGCCGGCGGCGCCGCCGAGACCGTTCATGGCGGCCCAGATCCCGATCGCGCGGTGAAGCTTGGGGCCGGGCGGGAACGAGCTGGTGATGATCGCCAGCGAACTGGCGGCCATCAGGGCGCCGGCCAGGCCCTGCAACGCGCGAGCGCCGATCAGCACCCCCTGACTTGGTGCGACGCCGCCGAACAGCGAGGCGAGCCCGAACAGCAGCAGGGCCACCACGAACGTCCGTCGCTGTCCCCAGAAATCGGCGGCCCGGCCGCCGAACATCAGGAAGCCGGCGAACGTGATCGCGTAGGCGTCGACGACCCACTGCAGCTCCGGCGAGGAGAATTCGAGGCTCGACTGGATCGACGGCAGGGCGACGTTGACGATGCTCAGATCGAGGATGACCATGAACTGCGCGACGCAGCAGACGGTCAGCAGCCAGTGGCTCCTGGGGCCGTCGCCCGGCTGCTCGGGCGCGGGCCGGGGTGCCTCGGGGGGAACGCTGGTCTCGACGCTCATGGGGTCCTTTTCGACTGCGATCGACGCGTTCTACCCCTGGTAGGCTGGGCCTTGGCGTCCCCGAGAGACAATTGGAGCCCGGCCCATGAAACGAACGTCACTGACCGCAATGCTAACGCTCCTCGCCGTTCTGGCGAGCACCTTCGCGGTGGCCGGCTGCGGCAGTAAATCGGGGAGCTCCTCCTCGAAATCGACCTCGACACCCTCGACGTCGACGACGACGAAGCACAAGTCCAAACCGGCCTACTGAGCCTCTGGACGCTCACTGCTCGGCACCCCCGGGCAGTGAGGCCGAGTAGCTGATGACCTTGACGGGCTTCGAGCTGGAAAGAACGCGGCCCTTGGAGTCGAGGGCCTGGACGGCTGCATAGGCGTACCTGCGGGGCAGGCTGGTCGAGCTCTCGAAGCCGATCGCCGGGATCGTGGCGAGGGCCGTCAGCGAGTCGGCGCTCTTGCCCGCCTGCACCCGCCATGAGCCGACATCGGTCGCGCCGTTCCAGCTGGCGTGGACGATGGTCTCTTCGCCCGTGTTGTTCAGGCTGGCGAGCAGAGCAGGTGGCGTGGCGGGCTGCCCTTTCCAGGGGAAGCGGAAGGCGCGGTAGAAGGACATGTCGAGCGGCTGGTGGGCATCGAACAGCAGACGCCCGGCGCTGTCGAACTCGCTGATCGCCGGCACGCCGCCATAGCCGACGACGGTGTTGCCACTGGCCAGGGTCTGCGCATTCCCCTGGCTGGCGGCCAGCAGCGGGGGACTGGCGTGGGTGAGGGCGGTGGTCAGCGTGGCGGTGCGGGCAGATTCATCGAGCCTGATCCGAATTGCCCGCGACTGCGAGTGGATGGGCGGGTTGGAGCCGTCGTCGAAGAACGTCACTTCACCGTTCCCAAGACGCCGGGCGTCGTGCTGCCAGGCCATCCGCGTGCCGGGGCCCATCTTGAACGAGCTCTTGTTCCCGCCCAGGCGCCAGAGGATCCTCCCGGAACCGCCTTCGATGAGGTATCCGGCCCAGGTGCTCCGTGCGGAGATCAGCAGGTTGCCGTTGGATTCATGTTCGATCGAGTTGAGGTGGAAGTAGTCCCACGGGTTCGTGCCCCCCTCGGTTTCGACTTCGGACTCGGCCGCAGCGACGTGGTCGAGGCTGTGCCATTCCCAACGCACCAGGCCCGTCTGCAGGTCGATCTCCTGGATCGCCGTGTCGACGATCGCTCCAGCCGGCGAGCCTTTGACCGAGCTCAGGTCGCAGCGGATGGGGTTGTAGGCCGTGATGTAGGCGACGCCTCCTCCGACGATCTGGAAGTCGTGCAGGTCGGCCTTCAGGCCGTTGCCTCCCCTGACATGGCCGATCGTCCTGTAGCTGGAGTCGGTGATCACGTCTTCGCCCAGTCCGAAGCCGAGCTCCAGCACGTGGCCGTGCCACCAGGTCAGGACACGCCGGCCCTGGTAGGTCTGCTCGTTGAGGTTCTCGGCGGTTTCCCCTTCGCTGAGGCGCTGGAACCAGACGAGGCTCCCGTCAGGCCGGTAGATGAGCGGTCCGTACTGGCCCGGGCCGGGGCCGTTGGTCGTGAGGATGTCGCCTGCGCCGGGATCGCGATCGGGGACCGTCACGCTCATCACCGGCGCCTGGACGCCCGGCTGGGTGTAGAAGCTCTGGTAGTCGGCCGGGGCGGCCTGGGCGTTGTCGAAGTCCTTGACGGTCGATGTCGGGTAGGGCGTGTCGACGCGGAAGTCGAAGCTGACGCTACGGTCCGCGACGCTGGCCGTGACCTTGACCTGCTCACCCGTGTCGAACTGCCTGTCCGCCGCGAAGCTCGCCCCGTCGCCCTGGGAGTAGGCGGTGAGGTGTCCCGTGTGCGTGCCGCTGTGGCTCCCGCTGACCGTCACGTCGCTGATCTTTGAGGCCGGGGCGCCCAGGAAGCTGATCTGGCTCTGAGGGTTGGCCGTCACCGTTCCGGGGGCCGGTGAGACCGAGACCGCGGTGCCTGGCAACCGTGCGCTGTGGGTGAGGGTGCTCGGCAGGCAGGCGGGAGAGGCCTCAGCCGACTCCTTGGAGCCTGATTTCTTCAGGGTCGGGGAGCCCGTGACGATTGCGAGAATCGCCCAGGCGAGTACGAGGACTCCCAGGATGAGTAGTAGGTAGCGCCGCATGCGGGGATGCACGAGAAGCCCCGCCAACGCCAAGGGCGCCTGCGGGGCGAGGTCGAAAGGGTGCCAGATTCCGGCCCGGGAAACGTAAGAGTTCGCGCAGAACCCCGCAGCGGGCACTCACCTGGGACCGGGAGCGGGCCTCCTTCGTGGCATGCTGAGGGCAGATGCTCGATCGCCTATCTGCCGAAACCGAGGATCAATTCGGCCAGGAGGCGCTCGCACTGACGGTCGGTTGCCGCTTCGGGCTCGAGTCCAGCCAGCACGCCGAGACGATTCTGCAGGTTGCGCCCTCGCCGGGCCCGGGAATCGCGATTCGCAGCGAGCGCTGGGAGACGGACGCCAATCACCACTGCTACATCGACCACTACGGCAACCGCTGCGAGCGCTTCGCTCTCACCGCGGGGGTGTCGCATGTCAGCTACCTGGCGCAGGTGGTCATCGAGCGGCCCAACGACGTGATCGAGCCCGCCACCCCCGAGACCCCCGTGGCGGCCCTGCCGGACGACGTCCTCAGCTTCGTGATGCCAAGTCGCTTCTGCCAGCCGGACGAGCTGGGCCACGAGGCCTGGCAGCGCTTCGGCGGGATGGAGCCGGGATGGTCGCGGGTGCAGGCGATCGTCGACTATGTCCACCAGCACCTCGACTTCACGCCTGGCTCGTCGAACCCGTGGACGACGGCAGCCGACGTCAACCGGGCCGGCCAGGGCGTTTGCCGGGACTTCGCCCACCTGGCGATCAGCTTCTGCCGCGCGATGAACATCCCGGCTCGCTACGTCTTCGGCTACATACCGGACATCGGCGTGCCGGTCGACGGGGAAATGGACTTCGCGGCCTGGTTCGAGGCCTACCTGGATGGCCGCTGGCACACCTTCGACGCCCGCAACAACACGCCGCGTGTGGGGCGGGTAATCGTCGGACGGGGACGCGACGCGGTGGACGTCGCGCTGATCACCTCCTTCGGGCCGATGACCCTTACCAGCTTCGAGGTTCTCGCCCAGCGGACCGACGCCGACGCCTGAGGAGCCCTCCGTGAGCGTGGCGCTGCTCGAACAGCTCGTCGAGATGGACGGGCGCGACGTTCTGGACGTGGGCTGTGGAGAGGGCTACGTCGCAAGGCGACTGATTGCGGCGGGTGCGCGGGTCACAGGGATCGACCCGCTGGCGGGGGCGATCGAGACTGCCCGGGCCGCAGGCGACGCGCAGGACA
>CAZFGJ010000129.1:0-8541 GCA_964518445.1 uncultured Solirubrobacteraceae bacterium | reverse complement strand
GAGCGATCCGCGGGGTCCATCACAGCGAGACCTGCCAGATGGTCCTGGTGGATCTGCCCGGGGTTCAGCGCCCGCGGGACATCCTCACCTCGCGCATGGCCAAACGGGTTCAGCAGGAGCTCGACGGCGCCGATGCCTCGCTGCTGATCCTCAACGGGCGCGAGGGGGTCGGGCCCGGGGACAGGTTCATCGCCAAAGCCCTCGCCGGGACGAGGACGCCGGTCGCGATCGCCGTCAACAAGGTCGACAAGATGTCCCGGGCGGCGCTGGTCGAGGTCCTCGAACAGGCTGCCGGCCTCGAGCTCGAGGGCGAGGTCTTCCCGATCTCCGCGCGCAGCGGCGCCGGCATCGAGCCCCTGATCGAGCATCTCGGCCTGCTGATGCCCGAGGGCCCCTTCATGTTCGCTCCCGAGACGTCATCCGATCAGACCCTCGAGGTGCTGGTCGCCGAGCTGATCCGGGAGGCCGCGATCAGGCGGACCTTTCAGGAGATACCCCACGCCGTGGAGGTGATCGTCGAAGAGATCGAATCCCTTGAGGACGGATTGACCCGCATCCGGGCGCTGATCTGGGTCGAGAGCAACTCGCAGAAGGGCATCCTCATCGGTGCCCACGGAAGCATGATCAAGGCGATCGGGACAGCCGCTCGCAAGGAGCTTCAGCGGGCGCTGGACAGCCGTGTCCACCTCGATCTGTCGGTCCGCGTCCGTCGAGACTGGCGCGGCGACGAGGGGCTGCTGGATCGCCTGGGGATCACCTAGGAGACCGGACGGGGCAGGCTCAGTCGGCGGCTCGCCCGAGGCGGTGTGCCAGCGTTCTGATCCCGTCGAGCTCGAGCTCGGGCGTCCATAGGAAGGGGATGCCCACCACGTGATAGCCCCGTCGCCGTAGGCGGGCCAGCTGGCTCTGCTGGACCCGGGCCAGCTCGTGGGCCTCACGGGCAGCCGCGACGACCGACTCGAGGACCGCCGTCGACGGAGCGCCCCGGCCTCGCTTGGCGGTGCCGGAGGGCTTGGCCAGGAGCCCCTCGATCTGCTCCATCTCGGCGCCGTTGAAACGCCGCGGCACCAGCCCGTTGACCAGGACCGCCGCGGGCTCGCGCCCGACGGCGTCCTCGAGGCCTTCCTCGAACTCGATCGTCTCCGTCACCGCCAGGTCGGTTCCGAGAGCGACCGCGACGTAGTCCGTCTGCTCCGGGTCGGAGAGCAGTTCCTGGACCTCCTTGGTCTGGCGGACGATCGGGCCGACTCGCGCGATCGCTCCGAAGGTCTGCGGCGAGCGCAACATGCCCAGCGCGTGCCCTGTCGCGGGGGCGTCGAGGATCACAAGGTCGGCCGCGGGCGAGCGTCCCCGGCGCCTGCCCCGGGTCAGCTGCCAGATCTTGACCATGCTGACGATCTCCCTGGCCCCCGGAGCGGCGGCCGCGAAGTACTGGAACGTCCCGCTGGAGGCGAGTATCCGCCCGGAGACCCTCCCGCCGAGTGCCTGCAACCACTCCAGCAGCGCCTTGTCAGGGTCGATCGTGATGCTTGTGAGGCCTCTTTCCAGGCGTGTCTCCGTGCCCGCCTCGGCGGGAGGCAGCCCCCACAGGCCGGTCAGGCGACTGGTCGCCGAACTCGACGACGACGGTCTCGCGGCCCCGTTCGGCCGCCAGGACGCCCAGCGCGGCTGACATCGTGGTCTTGCCGACGCCCCCCTTGCCCGAGACGACCAGCAGCTTGCGGTCGAGAAGCTCGTCCATGCCCCGCAGTCTGTCTCAAAACCGCCGGCGATCAGGGGTACCTACAATCGTCGGCCATGGGCGCAGACGGTGAAACGATTGAGGAGCAGGTCTCCTACGACGGTCAGGGACTGGTGCCCTGCGTCGTGCAGGACTGGAATACGGGCGAGGTCCTGACACTCGCCTATATGAACGCGGAGGCTCTGCGGCGGACCAGGGAGAGCGGTGAGCTGCACCTCTGGAGCCGCTCCCGCGGCGAGCAGTGGCACAAGGGGGAGACCAGCGGAAACGTCCAGGCCGTCCGCGCCCTGCGCCTCGACTGCGACGGAGACACGATCCTGGCCCTTGTCGAGCCTGCCGGGCCGGCCTGCCATACGGGTGAGCGAACCTGCTTCTATCGCGGCGAGCTCACACCGGGTGCCCCGCACGAGATCCTCCCGGCGCTCGAGCGCACCCTGGCGGAGCGGGCGGCAGTGCTGCCCGCCGGCTCCTACACGGTCGAGCTGCTCCAGAACCCCGAGCTGATCGCCGAGAAGGTCATGGAGGAGGCGGAGGAGGTCACCCGAGCGGCCCGCGAGGAGACCGACGAGCGGGTCGACGAAGAGGCCGCCGACCTGATCTACCACCTCCTTGTCCTGCTGCGGAGTCGCGACCGCTCGCTCACCGATGCCGAGCGGGTGCTCGATGGCCGTCGCTCCTAGCTCCCCGCCGCCAGGCGCCCCGCCGCAGCCCGGACGGGGCTCGGGGGCCACCGTCGAGCCCCCGCTCGAGACGGCCTGCCGCCTCGCCGCGGATTTCAACCTGATCCCTCTGAGCATCACCTTCGTGGAGGACTGCGAGACACCCGTCTCGGCATTCCTGAAGCTGCGTGCCCTCGCTCCCGGCGAGCCGGCCTTCCTGCTCGAGTCGGCCGATCAGGGGCAGCGCGTCGGCCGCTGGTCGTTCATCGGCTTCCGTCCGCGCAGCGTCCTGCGCTGGTCGCTTGCCGATGGTGGGGATCCCTACGAGCTGGCCGGCGAGCACGTCGGGCGCTACCGCCAGGCGCCGATGGCCGAAGCGCCTCCATTCGCCGGCGGCGCGGTCGGGCTGTTCGGCTACGACCTCGTCCGCGCGGTCGAGCCGCTGGGGGAGCCGAACCCGGACCCCGTGGGACTCCCCGACCTGGCCCTGATGCTCTCCGACGCGCTTGTCATCTTCGATCACCTCAAGCACACCGTCACGATCCTCGTCAACGCGGACCTCGACGCCGACCCGGACGTCGATACGGCCTACGCGAAGGCGCTCGCCACGATCGGCGAACTGCGCGAGACGCTGTCGGGACCGGTGCCGCGTGCTGCCGGCGATGGGGCCGAGGCGCGCCAGATGCCCGAGTTCAAATCCAACATGGCTCGCGAGAGCTTCGAAGCGATGGTCGAGCGGATCGTCCGCTACATCCACGCCGGCGACGCCTTCCAGGTCGTTCCCTCCCAGCGCTGGTCGGCGCCCACCCCGGTCGAGGCGTTCTCGATCTACCGCGGCCTGCGGGCGGTGAATCCCAGCCCATACATGTACTTCCTCGACTTCGGCGACTTCCAGATCGCCGGAGCGAGCCCCGAGCCGCTGCTGACCGTCACGGGACGCCATGTCTCGACCAAGCCGATCGCGGGCACCCGCCCGCGGGGAGCCAACCCCGAGGAGGACAGGCGGATCGCCGCTGAGCTCCTGGCGGACGAGAAGGAGCGCTCCGAGCACGTGATGCTGGTCGACCTCGGGCGCAACGACCTCGGCCGTGTCTGCGAGTACGGGACGGTGAAGGTCGACGAGCTGATGGAGATCGAGTCCTACAGCCACGTCATGCACATCGTCTCCTCGGTCTCCGGGACACTGCGCCAGGACGTCGGTGCGCTGGACGCGCTGCGCTCGGTGCTCCCGGCGGGCACGCTCTCGGGTGCGCCCAAGGTCCGGGCGATGCAGATCATCGACGAGCTCGAGCCGATCAAGCGAGGCGGCTATGGCGGGGCGATCGGCTACCTCAGCTACGGCGGCGATCTCGACACGGCGATCCACATCCGAACGGTCGTCGTCAAGGATGGGCAGGCGCACGTCCAGGCCGGGGGCGGCACGGTCGCCGACGCGAAGCCGGCCTACGAGTACGAGGAGTCCGTCGCGAAGATGAGCGCCGCGATGCGCGCCATCTCGCTGGCCTGCGAACAGCCGGATTGGCCATGAAGGTCCTGGTCCTCGACAACTACGACTCGTTCACCTACAACCTCGTTCAGTACCTGGGTGAGTTGGGAGCCGAGGTGGACACCGTGCGCAACGACCGCGCCACCGTGGACGAGCTGCTCGAGGTGGGCTACGACCGCTGCGTCGTCTCGCCGGGTCCCTGCACACCGGACGTCGCGGGGATCTCTCTCGAGGTGGTCAGGCGGTTTCCCGAAGCGGGCGTCCCGACGCTCGGCGTGTGCCTCGGCCACCAGGCCCTCGCACAGGCCTTCGGCGGTGAGGTCAGGCTCCACGAGCCGGTGCACGGCAAGGCCGCGACGATCGAGCACGACGGGCAGACCATCTTCTCGGGGCTGCGCCAGGGCCTGACCGTCGGGCGCTACCACTCGCTGGTCGTCGATGACAGGCTCCCCGACTGCCTCGAGGAGTCGGCCCGCGGGGGCGGGGTGCTGATGGCGATACGTCACCGCGAGCTGCCCGCCGAGGGCGTCCAGTTCCATCCCGAGTCCGTGCTCACCGAACAGGGGAGAGAGCTCTTGGCGAACTTCCTGGAGCGCTCCTAGATGCCCAACCCGACTCTGACCTCGGCGATTGACACGGTGGCCGCCGGGCGCGACCTCGACACCGAGGCGACCGCTGCGGTGCTTGCCGAGATCATGCACGGCGAGGTCTCCGAGGTGCAGATCGCCGCGTTCCTGATCGCCCTGCGGACCAAGGGCGAGACGGTCGGCGAGCTGGCCGGACTGGCTCGGACGATGCGCGAGCTGGCTGCCCACGTGCCGACAAATCGAGAGGACCTGCTCGACACCGCGGGCACCGGAGGCGGCCGCAGCACGTTCAACGTCTCCACGACGGCGGCGCTGATCGCCGCCGGAGCCGGTTGCGCGGTCGCCAAGCACGGGAATCGCTCGGCGACCAGCCGATCCGGCTCGGCCGACCTGCTCGAGGCGCTGGGGGCCCGCATCGACCTCGGGCCCGATGCTGTTTCGCGCTGCATCGCCGAGTCGGGGTTCGGCTTCATGTTCGCCCCGGCCCACCATCAGGCGACTCGGTTCGTCGTGCCGGTGCGGCGCGAGCTGGCCGTCAAAACGATCTTCAACCTGCTGGGGCCGCTGACGAACCCGGCGGGCGCTCGCCGTCAGCTGATCGGCGTGGCGGATTCGCACTTCCTCGAGACGATGGCCGGCGCGCTGGCTCAGCTCGGTGTGGACCGCGCGCTGCTCGTCTCCAGCGAGGACGGCCTCGACGAGATCTCCAGCGGCGCACCCACTCGGGTCGTCGAGGTCAACGGCCAGGAGCTCCGGAGCTATGTCATCGAGCCGGCCGCTGTCGGCGTCGAGCCCGACGGCGGTGAGCAGCTGGCGGGAGGGACCCCCGAGGAGAACGCCCGGCTGGCCCGGGCGATCATCGAGGGGGAGATGCCCAACGGGCATCCACCGGCCGGGGAGGCGCTGGCGGCCATCAACGCCGGCGCCGCGATCTATGCGGCCGGCGCCGTCGAGAACATCGCCGAGGGAGTGATCGCGGCCCGTGAGGCGATCGCCGACGGGCGTGCGGCTCGCGCCCTGGAGGGGTACCTGGCCTCGAGCGCGGCGAACGCTCCGCAGGAGGCGGCGCGTTGAGCACCCCCACGGGCACGGTCCTCGACAGGATCCTGGCCGAAACCCGTCTCGCCGTCGAGCAGCGAAAGCGCAGTACCGTGGGCGAGGAGACGCCCCCGGCCAGGCGCGAGGGAAGGCCGTTCCGCGATGCCCTCGCCGCGCCCGGCGTCGGAGTGATCGCCGAGTTCAAGCGCCGCTCGCCCTCGGCGGGGAGCCTCCACGACGCCCCTCGGCTGTCCTCGATCCTGGGCGCCTACGAGCAGGGCGGCGCCGTGGCGGCGTCGATACTCACCGAGGAGCCCAACTTCGGCGGCTCCCTGGCCGACCTCGTGGAGGCGCGCGCCGTCTGCGGCATGCCGCTCCTGCGCAAGGACTTCGTCGTCGACCCCTTCCAGATCGAGGAGGCCGCCCGAGCGGGTGCCGATGCGATCCTCCTGATCGTCGCGGCCCTCGGCGACGCGGAGCTGGCGTCTCTCCACGGGACCGCACGGGAGGCAGGCCTCGACGTGCTCGTCGAGGTGCATGACTCCAAGGAGCTCGCGCGTGCGATCACCGCCGGGGCGGAGATCATCGGGGTCAACAACCGGGACCTGCGGGACTTCAGCGTGGACGTGGAGCGCACCGGGCGCCTGATGGGCGGGATGCCGGCGGATGCGATCGTCGTCTCCGAGTCGGGGATCTCCTCGCCGGCTCAGCTCGCGACCCTCGGGGAGCAGGGAGTGCACGCCGTTCTGGTCGGCGAGACGCTGATGCGGGCGCCCGATCCGGCGCTCGCCCTGCGTACCCTGAGAGCCCTCTGAGAGTGCTTTAGGAACTCCGTCAGAGACATTTAGATCCCCTTCACACCGGAAGCCCATCCTCCTCTCATATGAAACAGCGAATGTTCGTCATCCCATTTGTCGCAGCACTCCTCGGTGGCGGCATCGTCGTCGCCGTCATGGCAGCTTTTGGCGGTCTTGGTGAAAAGACCACGACCGTCACGCAGGTTCAGGCAGCAGCACCGGCTCAGCCCTCCAACGCCTCTCATGTCAGCGTCGGGCTCACGCCGCACCAGGTCTATGTGAAAGACGCCCCCGGCGTCGCCTTCGTCACCTCGACGATCGTTCAGAAAGGCGAATCACCCTTCAACCTCTTCGGCGGCGAATCCCAGAAACAGGGCACCGCCACCGGCTCCGGGATCGTGATCGACAGCAACGGCACGATCCTCACCAACTACCACGTCGTCGAGAACGCGATCAAGGTCACCGTCAGCTTCGGCAAAGGCAAGAGCATCGAAGCCCAGGTTGTCGGCAAGGACCCGTCGAACGATCTCGCCGTTCTGCGCATCCACCCCGAAGGTGTGACTCTGCACCCGCTCACCCTGGGTGACTCGAGTGCGGTCACGGTCGGTGACCCGGTCTATGCGATCGGCAACCCCTTCGATCTGGAACGTACGCTGACCACCGGCGTGATCTCAGCCCTTCAGCGGCAGATCACGGCGCCCAACGGCTTCACGATCAACAACGTCCTGCAGACCGACGCGCCGATCAATCCGGGTAACTCCGGCGGCCCGCTGCTCGACACGGCCGGCCGTGTGATCGGCATCAACTCGCAGATCGAGACGGGCGGCAGCGGTGGCGGCAGTGTTGGGATCGGCTTCGCCGTCCCGATCAACACCGCCAAGGGTGAGATCACTCAGCTCGAGAAAGGCGGCACCGTTCGCGGCGCCTACCTCGGACTGACATCTCTGACGATCGACGGCTCGCTCTCCGCGCTGAACCTCCCGGTCCAGCAGGGCGCCCTCGTTCAGACCGTCCAGAAGGGCACCGCGGCCGACAAGGCCGGCATCCGCGGCGGCACGATCAGCACGAGCGTCGAAAACGGTCAGGTGGCCGTCGGCGGGGACATCATCGAAGCGGTCGACGGCAAGGCCATCACCAGCTCCGAAGATCTCGCCAACGAAATCGGCGCCCACAAACCCGGTCAGACGATCACGATCAAGCTCCGGCGCGGGACGGGCAAAGGTGCCTACAAGCAGATGTCCGTCCAGGTGACGCTCGGTTCGCGACCCAACTCGATCCCGAACCCGAACACCCCGGGCGGCTAGTCCTAAAGCCGTGGGACCCTGCCTGCCGGCAGGGTCCCACGAGCTCCCGCTACCGTTGTGGCCATGAGCGCCACGCGCGACAACGATGCGCCAGAGCCGGCCGACAGGCCGGCTCCTGTCGTTCCGTATGTGCCGAAGGTGAAGATCTGCGGCTTGACCAACGTGGCCGATGCCGAGGCCGCCGTGGGGCTCGGAGCCTGGGCGCTCGGAATGATCTTCTACGCCGGAAGCCCGCGGCAGTGCTCGGTCGAGGAGGCCTCCGTGATCACTGCGGAGCTGCGCCGCAGGGTGGAGCTCTGCGGGGTCTTCGTCAACGCGCACCTCGACGAGGTCACGGCGATCAGCGAGGAGATCGGTCTGACGATGCTGCAGTTCCACGGCGAGGAGGGCCCCTCCTACTGCTCGGAGGCGGCCCGCCGCACGGGAGCCCGGATCATCAAGGCCGCTCAGGTCGCAGGGCCGGGAGATGTCCGTGACCTCGAGCGCTTCCACGTGGACTTCCACCTGCTCGATGCGCGCTCGCCCGACCGTCCCACCCAGCGGGGAGGAACCGGCGTGACCTTCGACTGGGATCTGGTGGCTGCCCGGCGCTCGAAGGTGCCCCTGATCGTCAGCGGCGGCCTCGACTCGGAGAACGTGGCGGCGGCGATCGCGGCGACCGGCCCCTACGCGATCGACAGCGCCAGCGGCACCGAGTCCTCGCCGGGCCACAAGGACCTCCACCGCCTCGCCGCCCTGTTCGCGGCCGTCCGGGCCGCCGTCGAGCCCACCGAGCAGCCCCTGCTCGATCAGCCGGCCCACCCTGTGGCGGGCCCCAGTTGAGCGCCACCGAGCCGGGTATCGAGCATCGCTTCGGCCCCTACGGGGGCCAGTTCGTCCCGGAGACGCTGATGCCGGCGCTGCAGGAGCTCGAGGAGTCCTGGATCCAG
>CAZFGJ010000128.1:0-8597 GCA_964518445.1 uncultured Solirubrobacteraceae bacterium | reverse complement strand
ATGGTTCGCGAGCTCGACCTCAAGAAGCCGCCCTCGATCGCCGAGTCGATCGACTGGGCCCGGGCCCTGCTGCTCCTCGGGGCGCAGGACATCGACTCCGACACCTTCATGGAGACGATGTCGGTGATCGTCAAGCACCGGACCGACATGGACGTGGTGGCCGACCGTGTCGGCCTGAAGCTCGGCTCTCCCGCCGGCGATGTCGCCTGAGGACGCCTCCGAGGGGCTTCCCGCCAGGATCCTCGAGCTGGGCGAAGAGCTTCGACGCGAAGGCGTCGCGGTCGGCACATCGGAGATCCTCGATGCGTTCGAAGTCCTGCGCGAGATCAGCTGGACCTCTCAGGAGGACTTCCGCGAGGCGCTGGCCGCGACGCTGGCCAAGAGCCAGGAGGACAGGCGCATCTTCGAGCTTGTCTTCGATCGCTTCTTCTTCCGCTCGGTCGAGATCGCCGCGTCGCGCGAGGGGATCCGCGAGGGCGACCTCGCCGAGCTCGACGAGCTGAGCGAGTCCGAGCTGGATGCGCTGCGAGCCCAGATAGCCGCCGCCATGCGAGACGGCGACGAGGGCGCCATGCGCGACCTCGCCCGCATGGCCATCGCGGCCTTCGCGAGGCGCCAGGAGGGCTCCGGGGTGATCGGCGTCGACGTTCAGCGGATCCGGCGAGCCCTGGGCCTGCGAGCGGAGCCCCAGCCCGAGCTGCCCGTCGAGGACCCCCGCCACGAGGGTCTGCCGCGGGATGCCCTGCGGCGCTTCGAGGCGCTCCTGCGCCGCGAGCTCGAGCGCTCGCAGATCGAGCGCACCGGCAACCTTCCCCCCTCACGCCCGCTGGGGGAGCTGGACCGCGCCCTTCCCTCGGGACCGGCCGCGGACCTGGCTGCCGTGCACAGGGTCGTCACCCAGCTTCGCCGGCGCCTGGCGACCCAGGGGATGCAGCAGCGGGGCCACCGGCGCCACGCCCACGTGGATGTGCGCCGGACGATGCGCGCCTCGCTTCAGACCGGGGGCGTCCCGGTCGAGCTGAAGTTCCGCCCACGCCGGCCCAAACGGCCCGAGATCTACGTGCTCTGCGATGTCTCGACCAGCGTCACCTCGGCCTCGGTCTTCTTCCTCTCGGTCCTCCACGCCCTGCACGACACCTTCCGCAAGATGCGCTCCTTCGTCTTCATCGAGCGGATCTCCGAGGTCACCGACATCTTCGAACACGAGCGCGACTTCAAAGTCGTCAGCGAACGGATCTCGACCGACGCCGGTGTCGCCGACATCTCCGGCTACACCGACTACGGGCGGGTCTGGTCGGAGTTCCTCGTCCAGGTCGAGGACGAACTGCACCCCCGTGCGACCGTCATCGTCCTGGGAGACGCGCGCACCAACGGCCGCGACCCGCGAGCCGACATCTTCGCCCAGATCGCCTCCCGCGCGGGCCGCACCTTCTGGCTCAACCCCGAGCCGAAGCTCTACTGGAACTACGGCGACTCGGTGATCGCCGCCTACGAGGAGTTCTGCACCGCCTTCGAGTGCTGGACGACATCCCAGCTGGAGGACTTCGTCCGGGCCCTGACCCGGCCGGTGATCTCGGCCGGCGGCTGAGCATCGCGCTCGCCGTGCCCGTACACCGCGGCCCGGCCGTCGCGCTAGCATCGGCGCCAGCAGACATCAGGGGAGCTGGCGGGAAGGCCGGCTGAGATGACGCCCCGGAGGGGACTCCACCGGCGTCGACCCTTCGAACCTGTGGGGTAATGCCCGCGAAGGGAGCAAATGCCGACCGATCTGGAGCAACCGCCAACCGTCTCCGCCGGCGAGTTCGGCGAGCGTCCGGCCGTCCTGCTCGAACGGGTCGGACGCACCTTCGCCGGCCGGCGGGGGCCGGTCGAGGCCCTGGCTGAGCTCTCGCTGAGCGTCCGGCAGGGAGAGGTGCTGAGCGTCGTCGGGCCCAGCGGCTGCGGCAAGACGACCCTGCTCGAGCTGATCTGCGGCCTGCAGGAGCCCGACAGCGGCGTCCTTTACTCATCTCCCGCCGCCCTGATGCCCCAGCACGACCTTCTGCTGCCCTGGCTGAATGCCGCCGACAACGCCTGCCTGGCCCTGCGGATCGCCGGCGTCCCGCGCGCCGAGGCCAGGAGGCGGGCAGGCGAGCTGTTCGGCGAGCTCGGACTCGACGGCTTCCAGCAGGCCTCCCCCGATGAGCTCTCCGGCGGCATGCGCCAGCGGGTTGCCTTCCTGCGGACCCTGCTCTCGGGCAAGCCCGTCCTCTGCCTCGACGAGCCCTTCGGTGCGCTTGATGCGATCACCCGCGCCGAAATGCAGGATTGGCTCGCCGGCGCACTGGCAGCCGAGCCGCGCACCGTCGTCCTTGTCACCCACGACGTAGAGGAGGCCGTTCTCCTGGGCGACCGGGTGGCCGTCCTCGCGCCCCGGCCGGGGCGCCTGCTGGAGGAGCTGGAGATCGATATCCCCCGCCCTCGCCTGCGAACCGACCCCGCGATCCAGGACCTGCGCCGGCGGGTCCTCGGGACGCTCTCCAGAGACCGGAGATGAGCCGCGGCGCGCGCCGGGTCCTTCCGGCCATCATCCTGGGCCTCCTGCTGCTTGGTGCCTGGGAGCTCTACGTCGACCTCAGCGGCCTGCAGAGCGAAGTCCTCCCCGCACCCCACGACATCGCCGGCTCGCTGTGGAACGGTGGCGGCGTGCTGTGGCGGAACTTCGCCGTCACAGCCGAGGAGGTGGCCCTGGGCCTGATGATCGCGCTCCTCGCCGGGCTGGCCCTGGGCGCCCTGATTCACCTCTTCCCGATCGTCCGGCGGGCGGTCTACCCGCTGGCCGTCGGCTCACAGGCCGTTCCGATCCCCGTGATCGGCGTCCTGCTCGTGTTCTGGTGGGGCTTCGGGATCTTCCCCAAGCTGGTGGTGATCGCCCTGATCTGCTTCTTCCCGGTCCTCGTCACGACTGTCGACGGCCTGGGCGCGGTCGACCCCGACCAGCTAAAGCTGTTGCGCACCCTCGATGCCTCGCGGTGGCAGGCCTTCCGCATGGCCGAGCTCCCCGCGGCGCTTCCGGCAGCCCTCAGCGGCGCCCGGATCGCACTGACCGTGGGGGTGATCGGCGCCTTCATCGCCGAGGTCGCGACTCCCACCACCGGCCCCTATCCGGGGCTGGGGCGCCAGATCATGACGGACATCAATTTCGAAACGTCAAGGGCCTACGCGGGGACGGCGATCCTGTTCGCCTTCGCGCTGGCCTGCTTTCACGCGCTGGGCCTGATCGAGCGCAAGCTGGCACCCTGGAGCATCAAATCCCGAGGAGACAACCTGTGATCCGAGCACGCACCTTCCTGTTCGCCTGCGCCTGCCTTGCATCTGTCCTGGCGCTTTCGGCCTGCGGCAACAAGAAGGACTCCCTCTCGGCGCCCTCGGCCAAGAGCTTCCCCGTGATGCTCGACTTCTTCCCCAACGCCGACCATGCGGCGCTCTACACGGCCCTGGCGCACCAGGACTTCCGAGCCGTCGGCCTGGACGTCAAGCTCGAGGCACCCGCCGACCCCTCCGAACCGCTGAAGCTGCTTGCCTCGGGGCGTGTCGAACTTGCCATCTCCTACGAGCCCGAGCTGCTGCTGGCACGTGACCGGGGGCTGAAGCTCGTTGCGATCGGGGCGCTCGTCCAGCGCCCCCTGACCTCGATCATCGCGCTTCCCGGAAAGCACATCTCGAAGGTCTCCGACCTGGCAGGCAAGAGGGTCGGGACGGCCGGAATCCCCTACCAGGCGGCCTACCTGAAAACGGCCCTCGAAGCCGCCAACGTGAACCCCTCCTCGGTAAGCGAAGCCAACGTCGGCTTCAACCTGATCCCAGCGATGACGTCGGGGCAGGTCGACGCGACGCTCGGCGGCTTCTGGAACTACGAGGGGATCCAGCTTCAGCTGAAGCACAAGCACCCCGTCGTGATCCCCATCGATCAGGCCGGAGTACCGACCTACAACGAGCTGATCGTCGTGGCCCGCGAGGACGAGGCCCGCCACGCCGGACAGGACCTGAGGGCCTTCATGCAGGCTCTCACCAGGGGTCAGCGCGAGGTGCGCGCCGATCCGGCGGCTGCGACCCGGCTGCTGCTGGCGGCCAACCCCTCGCTTGAAAAGAAGCTCCAGCTGGAATCGATCAAGCAGACCCTCCCGGCCTCGGTGCCAAGGGAATCGGGCAGGCCCTACGGCTGGCAGAGCCCCAAGGCCTGGGCCGCCTTCTCGCGCTGGATGCTGATCCACCACCTGCTCAAGCACGACCCCGGCCTGGGACTGCCCCCCTTCACCAACGAGTTCCTCCCCGGCCAGGGGATCTGAGCCTCCTCAGGACAGCGGCCACCACCGGCCGAGCCGGCCGATCGCCCGCTCGGTCAGCGGGGACATCCCCGAGGGCGTGACCATCGCCGGCGGAGCCAGCGCCTCGTCGGCCAGGACAGGAAGGATCGTGCAGACCGCCTCGGCCAGGATCGTGCGGTCATAGCCGCCCTCGAGGACCACGCCCAGCGGGATCCTGGCGGCCTCGGTGAACTCGCGCAGGCGCTCGGCCATGATCGCGAAGGTCTCCGTTCGCAGGCGGCATTCGGCCAGCGGGTCGGCGGCGTGCGCGTCGAAGCCGGCGCTGACCAGCACCAGCTGAGGTTTGTAGGCCGCCGCCACGGGCATCAGAATCCGGTCGAACAGCTCCATCCATTCGGCCTCGCCCGTTCCCGGCGGGACCGGGAGGTTGATCGTGTAGCCCTCACCCGGCCCCCTGCCCACATCAGCGGGGCGCCCCGTCCCGGGGTAGAGGGGCGACTGGTGCAGGCTTGCGAACAGGACGTCAGAGCGCAGGGCGAAGATCTCTTCGGTCCCGTTGCCGTGATGCACGTCCCAGTCGATCACCAGCACGCGCTCGAGCCCGAATTCGGCGATCGCCGCGGCGGCCGCCACAGCCACGTTGTTGAACAGGCAGAAGCCCATAGCCCGGCCCGACTCGGCGTGGTGACCCGACGGCCGCACTCCGCAGAAGCCGACCGTCCCCTCTCCCGCCAGCAGCGCCCTGGTCATCTCGCGCGCGCCGCCCGCGGCGTGCAGGGCGGCCACCCAGGAGGGCCTTCCCACGAATGTGTCGGGGTCGATCGCGCCGCCCCCCGACTCGCAGAGTTCGCGGATCGCCACGACGTGAGCCCTCGTGTGGACCAGCTCGAGCTCGGCCTCGGTGACGGGGGGCGCCTGGCAGCGCTCCCACCCGAACCAGTCCTGCTCGGCCAGCGCCCCTTCGAGCACCACCAGGCGCTCGGGCGTGTCGGGATGCCCCGGCGAGAACTCACGCGGGTCGTGCTCCAGGGAGGACGGGTCGCTGAAGTAGAGCGGACCGCTCACGAATTGCACTCGCAAACCTGTTTCACTCAGAGCAATATGGCGCATGGTTGGCGGCGAGGCTGATGCGGGCGATGCTCTTCGAGCGGCCGGGGAGCCCCCTGCGGGCCTCCGAGCGCCCTGATCCCGAGGCCGGTCCTGGACAACTGCTGCTCGAGGTCCAGGCCTGCGGGGTCTGCCGAACCGACCTTCACCTGATCGACGGCGAGGTCGATGTACCGGAGCCGCCTCGTATCCTGGGCCACCAGATCGTCGGCAGGGTGATCTCCGGCGAGGCTCCTAAGGACCTCGAGCCGGGAGGCCTGGTCGGGGTCCCCTGGCTGGGCTGGACCTGCGGCGAATGCCGGTACTGCCTCTCGGGCCGGGAGAACCTCTGCCTGCGGGCGCGCTTCACCGGCCGCGACATCGACGGCGGAATGGCCGAGCTCGCCGTGGCGGACAGCCGCTACTGCTTCCCCCTGCCGGCGGGCTTCGAGGCGCTTCAGGCCGCTCCGCTGCTCTGCGCCGGGCTGATCGGATACCGGGCGCTGCGCATGTGCGGCGAGGCGAGTCGCCTGGGGCTCTACGGGTTTGGCGCCGCCGCCCACATCCTCACCCAGGTGGCCGTCTCCGAAGGCCGGGAGGTGTTCGCCTTCACCCGCGCCGGCGACGAGCCGGCACGGTCCTTCGCCCTCGAGCTGGGAGCCGTCTGGGCCGGCAGCTCCGAGGAGGAGCCGCCCCAGCAGCTCGACGCCGCGATCATCTTCGCTCCCGTCGGTGGGCTCGTGCCGCTGGCTCTCGCCTCGCTCGCCCCCGGCGGCACCGTCGTGTGCGGCGGGATCCACATGTCCGAGATCCCAGCCTTCCCCTACGAGCTTCTCTGGCACGAGCGGACACTCCGCTCGGTGGCCAACCTGACCCGCTCCGATGCCCGCGAGATGCTCGCCCTGTCAGCCCGGGTGCCCGTCCGTACGACCGTCCACCGGTACTCCCTCGAGCAGGCCAACGAGGCTCTCTCCGATCTGCGCGAGGGAGCATTCACCGGCGCCGCCGTGATCGTGCCCTGAGGAGAGGGCGATCTGTCAAGACGTCCACGGGATGTCTCACAAATGACCAACTAGCGATATCGTCCGGGTAGACGGATTCGGGCGAGAGGTAGCAATGGTCACTCAAGGCCCAGAGAAGACGAGATGGATGCGTGGTCCCTCCACGTCACTGCGAGGGGTTCTGCTGGGCCTGCTGCTCGAGCGTCCCGGCCATGGCGGCGATCTGGCAAGCCGGCTCGCGGCCCGTCTCGGCGAGACCTGGAGGATCGACACCAACGACGTCTACCGCCTCCTCGAGCAGCTCGAGCAGACCGGTCTGGCCGTCGCGCGGGAGGAGCCCAGGCGCGGCGACGAACGCCGGACCTGGCTTGTCTACCACCCCACCTCTGAGAGCTGCTCGGCCTTGACCCTCTGGATGGAGACCCTTCTGCCACGCGAGCCCGTCCGGCTGGGCCTTCAGGCCAAGCTGGCCGTCGCACGGGAGCAGGACGCTCCCCGCCTGCTGGTGGCTCTCGAGGCCTATGAGCGCGAATGCCTGATGCTGGCCGAGCTGATGGCCGAACACGACGGAGAGGCTCGCTCGTGGGCCGCCCTCTGCCTCGACTGCTCCCGTGAGGCTGTCGCCGGACAGCTTCACTCCGAGGCCAACTGGGCCGCCCGGACGAGGCACCGGATCAGCCGCTTCACAGGCTCCCCTCCCCAGCCGGTCTCGGCCGAGTCACTGACGCCCGAGCCCGTGACTTGAAAGTCAAGTATTGGAGTTTCCACTTGCGGGGTTTCACGTATCAGAGGAATGTCAGCCAAGGAGCTCGATGACCGACACGGGCATCTCAATCCAGCTGACCGGGCCTCAAATCGACCGCGTCGTGCGCGAGTCCGGTGAAGGGCCGGGTATCGCCAGCCTGCTCAGGGGCCTGGCGGGCGACGGGACCCTGATGAACCGGTACGAGGCCCTGGCCGAGAATCCCCGGCTGTCGCGCTCGCTGCTGCTGGGCCTGCTCGTGCTGGGCTCCTTTCCCGGAGACGGCGAGTCGCTTGCCGTCAGCGACATCGCGACCCGCCTGGGGATGAGCCCCAGCACGACCCATCGCTATCTGACGACACTGCTCTCCGTCGGCCTGCTCGAGCAGGACCCCCGCACCCGCCGTTACCGGATAGCCGAGAGCTGAACCCTCAGATCCCCATCGCGTGGCTGGCCGCCAAGCCGGCCCACTCCTCATAGGGAGCGAAGAACCGCCGGACCTCCTCCTCCTCGGCGAACGCCCGCGGGTCACCTCCCCCCAGCGCCCTGCCGACGAACTTCAGCAGGCCCAGGTCACCGGCCGGAAGCTGGTCGTGGCGCCCCTGGCCGTGGAGGGCCAGCATCTCGACCGTCCACGAGCCGATCCCCGGAATCGCCCGCAGCCTCTGCCAGCCCCGCTCATGGTCGGGGTCATGGAGGTCGATCCGCCCGCGGGCCACCTCGCCGGCGGCCCTGACCAGCGCCCTCGCCCTGCCGGCGCCCAGGTCCAGCGACTGCAGCAGGGCCGGTGAGGTGCCTGCCAGGACGGCTGCCTGCGGAGAGTCGGCCAGCCCGCTGTGCTCGCCGTTCCAGCCGACCCAGCGACGGCCCAGCGCGGCGACGACACGGCGCTCGATGGCCGCCGCGCGCTCGTACTCGATCAGCTGCTCGCAGATCGCCCAGACGAGCGCCTCGAAGGGCTCCGGCCGGCGCGAGACGCGAAGCCATGGCCTGCGCCTCAGCGAGCGGCCGATCAGCGGGTCGTCGGCGAAGCGGCGCAGGAAGGGCCGCAGGTCCTCATCGACCCCAAGGGCGAATCGCATCCGAGCGATCCCGTGAACGGCCGCCTCGCGGCTGGCCGCGCGCGCTCCGAACAGGACACGGTCTCCTGCCGGCTGTGCCACCCGCACCAGGACGGGGTGCTCGCCGTCGTGCAGCAGGCGCTCCAGCACCCTGCCCCGGCGACGCAGCAGGCCATCCATGCCGTTGCGCCGTGGCAGCCGGAAGGGGCCCGCCGGGACCACCTCCTCGCGCACCTCGACCGGACCGGTCAAGGGCCCGCCTCAGCGATATGCGCCGGGGCTGCCGAGCAGGTGAACGTCGACGACGAAGGAGCGGCTGCCGACGATCTGCAGGCGCTCCGCGACGGAGGGACTGCGGCGCGAGGCTTTGACACGGCGGCTCAGCCCTCGGGGACGGCGC
>CAZFGJ010000127.1:0-8603 GCA_964518445.1 uncultured Solirubrobacteraceae bacterium | reverse complement strand
AAGCCGCCGAACTGGCCGAAGAAGCCCTGCCGATCGTTGCCACCTGCGAGCTCTACGTCTCCCGGCTGGAAGGCGGGAACTGGAGTAGCCCTGACGCCATCGCGAAGCTCTCGGGCGAAGACCAGCCCGACTGGCTGTCGACGAAATCCTCAAAGGACGAGGGCCGCGGCCCGCTGAACGGCCTCACGAGCAGAGTGTCGCCGGACGGGAAGCTGCTGGCGTTCATGTCCGACCGGAGCCTGACCGGCTACCCCACGCGGGACGCGGTCAGCGGCAGAGCCGACGAGGAGGTCTACTTCTACGACTCGGGGCAGAACGTCGTCCGTTGCGCCTCCTGCAATCCGACGGGCGAGCGGCCGCACGGAATCCACGACGTCGAAGACACACCGGAAGGGATCGGCCCGCTGATCGACCGCCAGCTGATCTGGACCGACCGCTGGCTCTCGGGCAACCTCCCCGGGTGGACCCCCTACAACTCACAGGCCGCGAACTACCAGTCGCGCTACCTCGACGACAGCGGCCGGATGTTCTTCAACAGCACCGAAGAACTCGTCCCGCAGGACCGCAACGGCAAAGCCGACGTCTACGAGTACGAGCCGGCGGGCCTCGGCGACTGCACCGGCGCCAGTGAAGACTTCCAGCCTTCCTCGGCCGGGTGCGTGTCGCTCATCTCCAGCGGCACATCGACCCAGGAATCGGCCTTCCTGGACGCCAGCGAAAGCGGGAACGACGCCTTCTTCATCACCTCGGCCCCGCTCTCCCCTACCGATCTGGAGGCCGACGCGGATGTCTATGACGCCTCCGTCTGCGGCCAGCCCGGAGCTCACGCCTGTGCCTCCCCGCCCGCGGCAGAAGAAGCCGAATGCTCCGACGCCGCGAAATGCCGCGGGGGCCACGTCGAACTCCCCGCCCCGGTGCCGCCTGCCGCCACCGACCCCGGTCCGGGCGACGTCAGCTCCCAGCATCAGGTCCTCTCCTCGAAGACAACCGTCAAGCCGCCCACTCGGGCGCAGAAGCTTGCCGCTGCCCTGCGCCACTGCCGGCGGACACTCCGGCCGGGCAAGCGCAGGCACGGCTGCGAAGCCCAGGCCCACCGGCGCTACGGGAAGGCGAAGAGCGCATTGCAGCGGGGGTCGGGAAGGTGAGACACCTGCCCACCGCCACCCGGACCGGTGCCCTCGTTGCGTGCACCCTGGCGATTCTGTTCGGCGCGATGGCCGGCGGCGCCTCGGCAGCAGAACCGGCTCCGCCCCACTCCGCCTGGTGGTCGCTCGACTCCAGCCTCGCCCCATCCCGGCTGCTGCCCGGCAAGGAAGCGCTCCTGATCGTCAACGCCACCGACCAGGGCTACAGCCAAATCAGCGGCGCCAGCCGGCGATTGACGATCCGTGACCAGCTACCCGCGGGCGTGACGCTGAAGCACATCTTCAGCGCCGTCTCGGGCCCCTTCAACACCGGCGTCGGCCAGTCCCCCAAACCGCTCAAATGCATTGAAACGGAAGGCGAGCAGACGGTGACCTGCGAAGGCGACGGCCTCCTCTACCCGACCGAGAGCATTCGCATGAGGCTCGAAGTCCAGGTCTCCCCGTCGGTCGAACCAGGCGCAACCCTGACCAACTCGGTGCAGGTGGAAGGCGGGGCGATCCCGGGTGGAGAAGAAGTGCCCGCCAACTCCATCTCCCGTCCGGTGACGGTCGCCTCGGAACCCGAAGAACCGACACCGTTCGGAATCGAAAACTACGAACTGCGACCCGAAGACGACCAGGGAAGGCTCGAGACGCAGGCCGGGTCGCACCCCTTCCAGCTGACGAGCAGCTTCGACCTGAACAAAAAGGTCGAAGTCCAGGGCGGCGTGATCACCAAGAAAACGGCTCTGCCCGCGTCGCTGCCCAAGACGCTCAACTTCGTCCTGCCGCCGGGACTGATCGGCAACGTCCAGGGGATGCCCACCTGCTCGGAAGCCCAGTTCGCCTCGTACGGCTACTTCAACACGAACCTGTGCCCGCCCGACACGGCCGTCGGCTACGCGCTGGTGACACTCCAGGAACCGACGATCATCGGCCTCTCGACGATCCCCGTGCCGATCTTCAACATGCCACCGGCGAAGGGCGAACCGGCCCGCTTCGGCTTCGAGGCATTCAAAACCCCGGTGGTGCTCACGACCTCGGTGCGGACCGGAAGCGACTATGCGGTACAGGTCACCTCCCACTACATTCCCGAGGTGACCGCCGTGATGGGCAGCCAGGTCACCTTCTGGGGAGTGCCGGGCGACCCCCGTCACGACGCCGAGCGCGGCTGGCCGTGTCTCGCGGGCGCCTTCTTCCTGGCTGGGCAGGAACCGCATGTCCCATGCGAGCCGCTTGGCGCCGCGCATCCAGCCACGCTCCTGACCCTTCCGGGCACCTGCGAATCGCCCGCCGTGAGCACCGTGGGAGGGGAATCCTGGAAAGGGGAGCAGCTGGCGGGCGCCGCGGCAACCTTCACCTTCTCCTCACCCTTCTCCGGCTGTGAGCAGTTGCCCTTCCACCCCGCGATCAGCGTCGAAGCCGACAACAGCTCGGCGGCCAGTCCATCGGGGATGACCGTTCACATTCACGTGCCCCAGGAGTCAGCGCAGACGCCGACCGGGGAGAGCGTCAGCGAGTCGACGCTGAAAGGCACCGTCCTGAGGCTTCCGGTCGGTGTCGTGGCGAGCGCCGGCGCGACCAACGGGCTGGGCACCTGCGACGCGACCCAGGTCGGCTTCGGCGGACCGCCCGAAGAAGTGGCGGGCCAACTTGCGAACGATCACTTCAGCCCCGATGTGGCGAGCTGCCCGGCCTCCTCCAAGGTCGGAACCGTCTCGATTCACACGCCACTGCTGGAACATGAACTGCTCGGAGGCATCTACCTGGGCCGCATCGACACGGCTCCCTTCTCGGCGACCGCCGCGGCTCCGCTGGTGCTCTACATCGCGGCGGAGGACAAGGCCTCGGGAGTACGGGTCAAGCTCGCCGGAAGCGTGACGATCGACGAAACCACCGGCCAGCTCATCTCGAGCTTCACCGGCACGCCGCCGCTCCCCTTCGAAGACCTGACCGTCCACCTCTTCGACGGGCCGAAAGCCTCGCTGGCGACACCCTCGCACTGCGGGTCCTACGAAACCGAAGCGACCTTCACGCCATCCTCGGGCGCTGAACCGGTCTCCGCCTCGGGGAGCTTCCAGATCACCAGCGGCCCCGAAGGTGCCCCCTGCCCGTCGGACCCAAGCCCGCTCACCCCCGGCTTCCAGGCCGGACCGGTGAACCGCCAGGCTGGAGCCTTCACACCGTTCACCATGACGATCGGGCGGCCTGACGAGGATCAGCAACTGAAGGGGCTGACAATCCACCTGCCCCCCGGCGAGGCGGCGGTGCTGGCCGGCGTGACGCCATGCTCCGAGGCTCAGGCGGCCGCCTCGCAGTGTGGCCCGGAGAGCCTGATCGGGCACTCCACAGCCGTCGCGGGACCTGGATCGGAACCGGTCGCCCTTCCCGGCGAGGTCTACCTGACCGGCCCATACAGGGGCGCGCCATTCGGCATCCTGGCGGTCACACATGCCGAGCACGTGGGACCGTTCGACCTGGGCGACATCTCTGTCCGCGGCACGATCACCGTCGACCATTCGACGGCCGCCGCGACGATCACGACGGACCCCCTGCCGCGGGCGGTCAAAGGCGTTCCGGCCGCCATCAAAAAGCTGAACGTGTTGGTCGACCGGCCCAACTTCGAGTTCAACCCGACCGGATGCGGGACCCTCGCCATCACCGGCACGATCGGCGGCTGGGACGGCGCGACGGCGGGAGTCTCCTCCCCCGTGCGCGCGGCGAACTGCGCGGCGCTGCCCTTCGCGCCGAAGCTGACGGCCGAAGTCGGCGGACAGGCGAGCCGCGCCAACGGGGCCAGCCTGACGGTGAGGATCTCCTCAGGAGGGCTCGGAGCGGCCGACATCCACGAGGTCGATCTGACGCTGCCCAAGGCGCTCCCCTCACGCGAGGCGACACTCCGCAGAGCCTGCCGGGACACGGTCTTCGATGTCAATCCCGCTCAGTGCGAAGCCGGCTCGATCATCGGCCGCGCATCGGTCGTGACGCCGGTTCTGCGGAGCCCGCTCAGCGGTCCGGTCTACCTCGTCTCACACGGCAATGCCGCCTTCCCCGACGTCGAGCTCGTGCTCGAGGGCGAAGGGGTGAAGCTGATTCTCGACGGGACGATCAACATCGAAAACGGGATCACCTACACGAAATTCCAGTCCGCCCCGGACGCGCCCTTCACGAGCTTCGTGACCGAACTGCCCAGCGGGCCGGGCTCAGTGCTGGGGGCCTACGTCCCGGACAGCCAGAACTACAGCCTCTGCAAGGCCAACCTCTCGATGCCGACCGTGATCCGGGCCTACAACGGCGCCCTGATCGAACAGGCCACCAAGATCGCGCCGATCGGATGCCAGGGCGTGGCAACCTTCAAAGCCACCCGTGCGACACGGCTCGCCCGCGCCCTGAAGAGCTGCCACAAGATCAAGAGCAGGGCTCGCCGCCACGCCTGTGAACGGACCGCGCGCAGGCGCTACGGGGCGAAACGAGCCGTCGCGAAGACCCACCACCGCTGAGGGACAAGTACCCGGGTCCTAGGGACACGGCGGAGCGGTGCCACGGGAGTCAGTCGCGGGGGCTTCCATCGCGGACAACTACGTCTCGAGATGGCGGCTAAACCGCCCGGAGAACCACGGAGGGCGCCGGATGTTCGCAATCGACCGATCCGCGAGGGTTTCCGAGGTGATCCCTCTCAGCGCGGCAGCAGACGAGTTCCTGGCCCAGCGGCGGATCGCCGTGGCCGGCGTGTCACGCGACCCGAAGCAGCCGGCCAACCTCATCTACAGGCGGCTGCGAGACACCGGCCACGAGGTCTACGGGGTCAACCCGAACGCCGCAGAGGTGGAGGGCGACCCCTGTTTCGCCAAGGTCACGGCGATTCCTCAGGCGCTCGACGGGGTCGTCATCGTGACGACGCCTGAGGCAGCCTCGGATGTGGTTGAGGACTGCGTAGCGGCCGGCGTCGAGCGGGTCTGGTTTCACCGCGGGATGGGCCCCGGAAGTCTCTCCGAGGCGGCGGTGAGCCGGTGCCGCGACGAGGGCATCAACGTGATCGCGGGTGGATGTCCGAACATGTTCGGAGCGACCTCCGACACGGGCCACCGCTGCATGAAGGCGATGCTGCGTATGACCGGCAAGATCCCCGGGCGCCTTCGCGAGACCGATTACCCGCGTCTGGCGCCGGAGCGGCGCGCTGAGCAACACGTGTCCTAGAGCGGCAAATATACGGATGCGCCACGCGACGGCGAGCGCAAGGCTGGACTCATGAGCAGGCTCGAGTCACAGGGGAGGCGGCGCGCTGTCATCAGGCGGCTGGCGGCGGGTCTCCTCGAACACCGAGCGGTGATCCTCGCCGCGTTCGCCCTGCTCGCGATCGCCGCCGGAGGGCTGCTCGAACTCGCCGGCACCGGCAGCGGCGCCGAGGTTTGGCGCGCGGCCGTCATCGTGCTGTCGATCGAGCTCTCACTGGAGGTCGGGCGCACGGTCGTGGTGGAACGCCACCTGGGGGTCGACACGATCGCACTCGTCGCGATGGTGGGATCGCTGGCCCTCGGCGAAGAGCTTGCCGGGGCGATTGTCGGCCTGATGTTCTCAGGCGGGGCTGCGCTCGAGGACGTGGCATCGACACGGGCCCGGCGCGAGCTCACCCTGCTCGTGGAGCGGGCCCCCAGAGTCGCGCAGAGACTCCGGTCGGGAACCGTCGAAGAGGTGCCCGTCGGGGACCTCCAGACGGGGGACATCGTGGTTGTGCGGACGGGCGAGGTCGTACCGGTCGACGGCAGCCTCGTCAGCGCGGAGGCCGTGATCGATACGAGCACGCTCAGCGGCGAGCCACTTCCGGTGACCGTCGCTCGAGGCGAGCCCGTCCTGAGCGGGACGGCGAACGCCGGGCCTCCATTCGATGTGCGTGCCGAGCGCCCGGCAGCCGACAGCGCGTATGCGGCACTCGTTCGATTGGTCGAGCAGGCCGAGGCGCACAGGGCGCCCTTCGTCCGGATGGCCGACAGGTACGCCGGCTTCTTCCTGCCGGCGACCATGCTGGTGGCAGGCGCCGCATGGGCGATCAGCGAGGACCCCGTGCGGGCGCTCGCCGTGGTCGTGGTGGCAACCCCCTGCCCGCTGATCCTGGCCGCACCGATCGCATTGGTCTCGGGACTCTCGCGAGCCGCCCGAATCGGCGTGATCGTGAAGGGAGCAGGCGCGGTGGAGACTCTTGGGAACGCGCGAACTGTCCTGTTCGACAAGACCGGCACCCTGACCGTCGGCACCCCCAAGGTGCGGGAGACGTTCGCCCGCAACGGCGCCGACCCGGCCGATCTGATGCGACTTGCGGCTTCGCTGGACCAGATGTCCGCTCACGTTCTGGGACGTGCGCTCGTGCGATCGGCGAACGACTCCCGCCTTGAGCTGACCCAGCCGACCAACATCGTGGAGGACCCGGGTCAGGGCATCACGGGCACCGTGGACGGCCGCCGTGTGGCAGTTGGAAGCAGAGACTTCCTGCTCGGACTGGGGGTGCTCGAGGACGAGGTTGCCGACGCCTCTTCGATGACGGGGAGAGGCTCCGGCGAGGCGCACATCCTGGTCGCTCTCGACGGACACCTCGCCGGCGTCATCGTGATGGCCGATGAGCTGCGCCCTGACGCGAGGGAGATAGTCCCCCACCTCCGCTCGGAGGGTGTCCGCCATGTCGCGATGGTGTCGGGCGACCGGCGCTCGGTCGCCGAGAGAATCGGCCAGGAACTGGGCGTCGATCGCGTCTACTCCGAGCAGTCCCCCGAGCAGAAGCTCGAGATCGTCCGCCTGCTCCACTCCGATCCGGCGTTCCGACCGGTGGTCATGGTCGGCGACGGGGTCAACGATGCCCCGGCACTGGCCGTCGCAGATCTCGGCATCGCGATGGGTGCCGCCGGAGCCACCGTCTCGTCAGAGACAGCGGATGCGGTCGTCACCGTGGACCGCGTGGACCGGGTAGCCGACGCGATCCGCATCGGCCGGCGCTCGCTTCGCATCGCTCGGCAGAGCGTCCTCGTCGGCATGGGGCTCAGCCTTGCTGCGATGGTCGTCGCGGCGTTCGGTTATCTGCCGCCGGTGGCCGGCGCACTTCTGCAGGAGGTAATTGACCTTGCGGTGATCCTCAACGCCCTGAGGGCGCTGCGGGAATAGCGCCTCAATAGGGCTGCTTGGCCGAGCGATCCTCAGACAGCGAGGACTGCGTCCGCGCCGTGATGTTCTCGATCGCGTCCGCCAGATGGATCGGAGCGATGTTGTAGTCGCCCCGAGCCACCCTGATCCTGTGCGCCTCGAGCAGAACGGCGGCGTGAGTCTGCCCGGCCGGGGGCTCGAAGCGGTAGGAGGCGAGCTCGATCAGCAGGCCCAGCGGGTCGTTGAAGTAGATCGAGTCCATGAAGCCGCGGTCCTTGACGCCGCTGTGCTCGATCCCGCGCTCGTCGAGCCGCTCGACGGCCTGGGCGAAGGTCGCCTGTGAGACCGAGAAGGCGAGATGGTGGACGCAGCCGGGATCGGTGGGCGTGCGCTCGGGCTCCACGGGGCGATCCTCGTTGGTGAACACCGTGATCAGCCGGCCGTCGCCCGGATCGAAGTAGAGATGACTCTCGGAGGGGTTGTCGAGATTGGGCTGCTCGAAGACGAAGGGCATGCCGAGGATGCCCTCCCAGAAGTCGATCGAGGTCTGCCTGCCGGCGCCGACGAGGGTGATGTGATGAACGCCCTGGCTCTGGATCTTTCGCATGTCTCGAAACTATCTGAAAACGGTTGACCGGGGCCCCGGGGGTCGGCTAGATTCGCCGGCAAGGGGAGCAGGGCGACCAGGGAGGGACACATGTCTAGGAGTGTCGTGAGACGGGCCATGGCGGCGCGGCGGCGCCGGCTCATCGCCGCAGGAGCCCTGCTGATCGTGCTGCTCGGCGCAGAGGCCATCGGAGCGCTCGCAAGCGGCGGAGCGCCGACCGTGGAAACCGAACGCGCCAGTGTCATCGGGCGCACCAGCGTGACCCTGAACGCCTCGGTGAACCCGAACGGCTCAGCCGTTGGCGAATGCTTCTTCGAATACGGCAGCTCGGAATCCTCGTTGACCGGCACAGCTCCCTGCTCCTATTCGCCGGGGGAAGGCGAAACGCCCGTCCCCGTCACGGCGACCCTCGAAGGGCTGCCAGAAACGACGTCCTACGTCTTCCGCATCCACGCAAAGAGCGGCGCCGGCGAAAGCACCGGCGGGCTGCGTCAGTTCACGACCCTCCCCACCGCTCCTGTGGCTAACACCGAAGCGCCCTCCGCGGTGGGCCACACCTCAGCCACCTTCAGCGCGCTGGTGACACCGGATGACGCCGAAGTCACGGAATGCCTGTTCGAATACGGAACCTCCCCGGGCGAACTGAGCAGCACGGTCGCCTGCTCGCCGTCGCCGGGCGCCGGGAGCGAACCGGTCGTCGTCCACGGCTCGGTCAGCGGCCTCGAAGAAAGCACGGTCTACTA
>CAZFGJ010000126.1:0-8812 GCA_964518445.1 uncultured Solirubrobacteraceae bacterium | reverse complement strand
CGTGCCGAGCCAGATCAGGTGGGAGGCGATCCGGTTGAGCTCGAGGTGGATCACGCGCAGGTACTGGGCCCGCTTGGGGATCTCGACCTCCACCAGGGCCTCGACGGCGCCGACGTAGGCCATCGCGTTGAAGTAGTAGGAGAGGTAGTCCATCCGCTCCACGACGGGGATGACCTTCCAGTAGGACTTCTCCTCGGCCGTCTTTTCGATCCCCGTGTGGACGTAGCCGATGATCGGTTTGAGGTCGCGGACGATCTCGCCCTGGAGCGTCACGAGCAGCCTCAGCACCCCGTGCGTGGCGGGGTGGTGAGGTCCGAAGTTCAGCGTCAGGAGCTCTTCGGTGCGGTCGCCGGCGGGCGTCGTCCCGGGCTCCTCAAGGGTCGAGAGCGTGATGCTCTGCTCGCGCTGGCGATAGGGGGAGAGCGATGGCGTCTCGGGGCTCACTGTCGGGCCTCCAGCCATTTCGCCTCGTCGCGGGTGAAGATCACCGGTTCGCCGCCCACGGGGAAGTCGCGGCGCTGGGGGTGGCCCTCGTAGTCCTCGGGCATCAGGATGCGGCGCAGGTCGGGGTGCCCGCGGAAGACGACGCCGAACATGTCGTAGACCTCGCGCTCCTGATGGTTGGCCGTCGGCCATTCCTCGGTGACCGAGTCGAGGACGGGCGCGTCTACGGGAACCCGGAGCTTCACCGTTATGCGGTCGACGCTGCTCATGTCGAGCATCTCGTAGATCACGCCCAGGCGCGGCTCCTCGGGGTAGTAGTCGACGCCGTGGAGGCTTGCCAGGAAGCCGAAGCCCTTGCCGCGCAGCGTGCCAAGCACCTGCCGGATCTGCGCGGGGTCCACGACGAGCGTGGCCCTGTCCCTGAAGTACACGGTCTCGAGTGCGGCGTCACCAAGATCCTGAGCGAGCAACTCCAAGCCCGTGGCGTCTGGCATCTAGGGGCGCTCCTCGGTCCCCACTGCGTCGTAGCGCTCGCGCCAGCCTGCGTCGGGGTCGTTCTGAACGAGGTCGCGAAGCTTGAGAACGCCGTGCATCAGGGCCTCGGGGCGGGGAGGGCAGCCCGGCACGTGGACATCGATCGGCATGAACTTGTCCGCCGGCACGAGGGCGTAGTTGTTGAAGACGCCCATCGAGCTGCAGCAGGCGCCCATCGAGATGGCCCACTTCGGCTCGAGCATCTGGTCATAGAGGCGCCGGATGACCGGTGCCATCTTGATCGAGACGCGTCCGGCCAGGATGATCAGGTCGGCCTGGCGGGGCGAGGCGCGGAAGGCCTCGAAGCCGAACCGCGCGATGTCCATCCGGGGGCCGGCTGTCTGGAACTGCTCCATGGCGCAGCAGGCCAGCCCGAAGGCCAGCGGGAAGAACGAGTTGGAGCGCGCCCAGGCGACCGCCGAGTCGAGCGTCGTCGTCAGTACACGCTCCTGTACGTAGCGTTCGAGCTCCTCGCCGTCGAGATGCGCCGGCTGGTTGGCGCCTTCGAGCTCTCCCCCCCGGAGCAGCTGGTGGGCATTCAGAGAGCGGACGCGCAGGTTCTTGGGATCGACGGCCGGGCCGAGCGGCTCGCGCTTTATGTCCACTCCAGTGCTCCCCGCCGCCATACGTAGACGAAGGCCACGAACAGAAGGACGATGAAGACGATCGTCTCGGTCAGCGCGAATGTCCCGTATGCGCGGAGCTCGACGGCGATCGGGTAGAGGAAGACAACCTCGATGTCGAACAGTATGAAGAGCATCGCGATCAGGTAGAAGCTGATCCCGAAGCGCATCCCCGACTTGATCTCCGAGGGCAGCCCGCACTCGTAGGGATCCTGCTTGTGGGGGGTTGCCCGGCGCGGCCCGATGACCGAGTTGAGAACGGCGAAGGTGACGCCCACGGCACCGCCGAGCACGAGGAAGACGATCGCCGGGAGATAGCTGCGCAGCACCGCGCGCTGTTATATCACTGCTTGTGGCAGACTGTTACATAGTGGCAATCGGCTCGATATCGCCCGATGAATGAGGCGGTCGTCGCCGGTGCACTGGCAGTCGCGGCGCTGAATCTTCTACCGGGCCTCGTGGGGGCTGTGGCCTACTGGCAGGCAGATCCTGAGGGGCCGGCGGCGCGTGCGTTCTGGCCGCTGCTGCGGATCGGACAGGGCTCGGCGTTGACGCTGGCCATCGCGGTCGGCTCACTGGCTGCAGCGGGCAAGCGGCCCACCGAAGACCTCTTCTACCTGTATGCGCTCCTGCCCCTGGCGATCGCCTTCGTCGCCGAGCAGCTGCGGGCGATCTCGGCCCAGACGATCCTCGACAAACGAGGCCTCGAGAGCTCCCAGGCGGTGGGCGAGCTGCCCGAGGCGGAGCAGCAGGAGCTGGTTGCGGCGATCGTCCAGCGCGAGATCGGCGTGATGGCCGCATCGGCCCTGGTGGTGGTGTTTCTCGCCCTTCGAGCCGCAGGCACGGCCCACGGGTTCTGAGTGGGCCTATATATTCCCCGGCGCATGAAGGTCGCAGCCACGATGCTCGCATTGCTCGCCTGCGCCGCCCTCTTGGGCGCGTGCGGGTCCCAGGGCGTGTCGGTCGCCAAGACGAGCCCCTACCACCGGGGTGCCGTCCTGTTCCGCGATCACTGCGCCGGTTGCCACACGCTGTCGGTGGTCGGCGCGCACGGCTCTGCCACCGCGATCTCCAACCGCGTCAAGACCAACGGGCCGAACTTCAACATCCGCAAGGAGAACAAGGAACAGGTTCTCTACGCGATCCGCAACGGCGGCTTCTCGGGGGCGATCATGCCCGAGAACATCGTCGTCGGGCCCAACGCGCAGTCCGTTGCGGAATTCCTGGCGGCATATTCAGGGCATCAGGCCCAGACTGTGCCGTCCACGAACATCACGCTCTCGACCAAATAGGCCTCCCGCGGGCGCGGCTTGCTCGACCTCAGGGCCATCAGGGAGGATCCGGACGGGGTGAGGTCTGCCCTTGCCCGCCGTGGTGAGCAGGCGGCATCCGGCCTCGAGCAGGTGATCGCCCTGGATGGGCGCCGCAGGGAGCTGCTGCCGCAGCTCGAGGGACTGCGGGCGGAGCAGAACGAGGCCAACACCCGAATCCGCTCGGCGTCCGAGGAGGCCGAGAGAACGCGCGAGATCGAGGCCATGCGCGAGGTCGCCGCGAGGGCCAAGCTCCTCGAGCAGGAGCTCGCCGGCGTCGAAGGCGAGCTCCAGGCGACGCTCGCTCCCCTGCCGAACCTGCCCGACCCGAGCGCCGCCCCGGGCCCGGAGGACCAGCTCGTGCGCGAGGTGGGCACCCCTCCGCAGCTGGGCTTCGAGGCGCGCGATCACCTTGAGCTGGCCGGTGAGCGGATCGACATGGATCGCGGCGCCCGCCTGTCGGGCTCGCGCTTCGCCTACCTGAAAGGCGATCTGGTGATGCTCGAGCTGGCCCTGGTCCAATGGGTGCTCTCGAAGCTGAGGGGCCAGGGCTTCGAACCGGTGATACCGCCGGTCCTGGTTCGCGAGCGGGCCCTCTACGGCACCGGCTTCCTGCCCGACACGGAGCAACAGATCTACGCGCTTCCAGAGGATGAGCTGTTCCTCGTCGGCACCTCCGAGGTGGCCCTGGCCTCGATGCACGAGAAGGAGATCCTCGAGGCCGAGCGCCTTCCCCTGCGCTACGCGGGCTTCTCGCCCTGCTTACGCCGGGAGGCGGGGGCGGCAGGCAAGGACACCAGGGGGATCTTCCGGGTGCACCAGTTCGACAAGGTCGAGATGTTCAGCTTCGTTGCGCCCGAGGAGTCCCAGGCGGAGCACGAGCGGATCCTGGCGATCGAGGAGGAGATCCTCGGCGAGCTCGGCCTCGCATACCGGGTTGTCAACATCGCGGTCACCGATCTGGGCAACTCGGCCGCCAAGAAGTACGACTGCGAGGCGTGGCTGGCGAGCCAGGAGCGCTACCGCGAGCTGACCTCCTGCTCGAACACGACGGACTACCAGGCCAGACGACTCAACATCCGGATGCGCCGTGAGAAGAAGACGCAGATACTTCACACCCTCAACGGCACCGCCGTAGCGGTCGGGCGGACGATCGTGGCGCTGCTAGAGAACGGCCCGCAGGCCGACGGCAGCGTCGCTCTGCCCGCCTGCCTGGAGCCCCACGGCGCGCCGGCAACGCTTCCCTCGATACGCGCTTAGCGCGTAGGCGGCCTTTCAGGGCGGCCCTCCAGGGGTTATCTTCCCCCGCATTGCGGCGTCGACCGGAGCGCCCGACGAACGGAGGACACAGCATGCAGACGCGCAGGAAGTGGAAGGCAATCGGAGCGACGGCGGCAAGCTCGCTCGCACTTCTGGCCATCGCGGGGCTCGGCACGGGGGCCCAGGCGGCGGGGACGCTCCACGGCTGCGGCAACCACGCCTACTCGGTCGAAATACCCTCCGGGACGGAAGCTCCGCCGAACAAATTCAAAGAGTACGCAAAGAACATCAGCGAGAGCGGGACCAGCTGCGCCTCGGCCATCAAATTCATCGGCGGGATCTACCAGGGCCACCCCGCAGGCTTCAAATGCACCGTCGCGAAAGCCAAAGAGCCGCGCGGCTACTTCGCTCAGCAGTGCACGCGCAAAGGCGTGAAGATCGTCTACGGCGCCCAGGGCGGCTGATCTGACGATCGCTCCGGGGCCGCCGTGCGGCCGGTCCCGGAGCGGTCAGTTGATGTGGAAGAGGATCGAGCGCGACGCGCCGGTGAGCGGCGTCACGGTCAGGCGGTAGAGACCCGGCGCGAGGGTTCGGCGTCCGGCAAGCTTCGCGTTGTTGCGGCCGCTGATCGCGGCGACCGTCGCAGTGGTGCCGACGGTGCTCCAGTGCGTGTGGTGGTGGGTCCGGATGCGCCGCGCCAGCTTGGCCTGCACCTTGGCGGCCGAGCTCAGCATGAAGGAGAACGCGATCTTCGAGGCCGACGGCCGGCGGGCGTCGAGAGCGATCACGGCGCGGATCGTGAGGCCCAGGGAGCTGATCACTGGCGTTGTTGAGGCAACGACGGCAACCGGGGGCGCCGGCGACGGCTGAACGGGGGTGGGGTTCACCGGTTTGCGTTTGACCGGGGGCGGTTGTTCTTCGGGTTTTTCTTCGCCTTCTTCTTCTTCCAGCGGCGGTTCTTCTTCGCCGCCTTCTTTGCCTGTCGGCACGAAAGCCAGGATCCCGTGCGGCGTCCCGACGCCAGTCGGGCCGTCGAAGCCGGTTCCCGCGAGGCAGCTGCCCTTCGATGCGCAGCTGGCGGCCGCCGATTCTGCGGGGGTGCAGGAGGAGAGGCCGGTTTTCGAGTTGAAGCCCAGCGTGCATTCGCCGTTCGACCCGCTGGTCACATCGTGTAGCGAGGCGGGCGCGGCAAGGCGGTTTTCATAGAGGGTCTGGGCGGGGTAGGCGACGCTTCCCGCGCCTCCCGCGAGCGCGAACACGGCCGCCACGATCGGCGAGGCGAGGCTCGTTCCGCCGTAGGTGCACCAGTGCACCACGTGTTTGCTGCCGCCTTCGGCATATTCGGTTTCGCAGGCGGCGCTCGAGTCCGTCACGGCGATGCCCGAGTGGGGGTCCGCATCTGCCGCGACATCGGCAACCACGCGTTTGTTGGTGCAGCCGATCGAAGACCAGTTGGTCAGCGACTGCTGCCAGGCCGGAGCGGTGAACTGGACGCTGCAGCCGCCGCCCGAGGCGCCGCTGCCGTTCCAGACCGTCTCGTTCGACCATTTGCTTTCGGCTCCCAGCGTCAGTCGCGTCCCGCCGACCGCAACGACGTGGGGCGAGGCGGCGGGGTAGTTGGTGAAGCCCGATTCGCCTTCGAATTCGGAATCCCAGCCCAGGAAGCCGTTGTCCCCCGACGATGCCGTGATCACAACTTTGGGGTCGTTGAAGGGCCCGCTGCCGTCGTGCCCGACGGTCACGCCTTCCTCAGGTCCGCCCCACGAGTTGGAGATCTCCGTCGCCCCGAGCGTCTCAGCAGTTTTCTCGGCTTTTTCGAGATCCGCATAGCTGGTCGTGTTCGCCTCGACCAGCAGGATGTGGCAGTTCGGGCAGGTCGCGTGGGCCGACTCGATGTCCAGCGAGATCTCCGCGCCCCATCCGATTGCCGCTTCGGCTTCTTCTTTGGCGCCCGCGCCGCCCGCTTCGGCCGTTTCGAGTTCGGCAACCGTTTTCGGGAAGGGAAGGGATCCTTCGAGCCCCGTCTCGCCGACCTTCTTGAAACAGCCGTTGGCCGTCGTGCATTCAGGCAGGCCGAAGGTCGTCGAGTAGGTCGCCAGGTCGGCCTCGGCCGTCGGGTCGTTGTAGGCGTCGACCAGGGCGATGGTCTGTTCTGTGGTGGCCGATTCAGGGAGTTCGTAGGCGGCGTGGAGGTCCGAGGGGCGAAGGCCGAAGTCTCCAAGAGCCGGGGAGTGGGTCGCCGGCGCGGCCCCGGCGGCACGCTGGATCCCGATCGGGGTGTTGTGAGCCTTCGCCTGCGCGGTCAGGGGGACGAGCTGCAGGGCCAGGCAGCCGGCGTGCTGCACGCTGGGGGGCGGGCATGCGGCGCGAATCCCGTAGTTCGAGGCCGCCAGCGGGGTCTGGGCTTCGCCGGCCAGGGCGGCCGAGCAGGGCACGGCTGCGAGGGCAGCCGTGACGGCGAACGATGCGAGTGTGCGCAGACTTCTGTTCATGCTCAGTGGTCCAGGCTCAGATTCGGCCGCTGGAGCCCTCAGCTTGAGCCCGGAAGGGTCTCGGCCGACGTATGGGGAGCGGCCTCGGATCGTTTCGTCATTAGGCTGACTCGCGGTGACCGGAGGTTTCGCATCCCTGCTCGCACCCGAGCGCCTCTCGCGCCGGACGGGGCTGCTCGTCGCGGCCGGCGCGGTCGCGCTCTGCACGCTCCTCATCTATCCGCTCGCTCACATTGCTCCGGTCGTCTCGCTGGGGCTCGTCTACCTGCCGGCAGTGCTGGTCGTCTCAACGATCTGGGGCGCCGGGCTCGGAGTTGCCACGGCGGTCGTGAGCGCCGCCGCATTCAACTTCTTCCACCTTCCTCCGACCGGGCGTTTCACGATCCATGACGCCAACAACTGGGTGGCGCTCGTGGCATTCGTCGTCGTCGCGGCGTTTGCCTCCTCACTTGCCGAACTGACCAGGGCTCGGACACGTGATGCCCTCGAGCGCCGCCAGGAGGCCGACCTCGCTGCGGAGATGGCCAGGCTCCTGCTGCGCGGCGAGGATCTCACCGAGTCCCTGCAGACCGCCGCCGCCCGCCTCGCCGCGGCGCTCGAGCTGAGCTCGGCGGCGATCGAGATGGATGCCGTCGAGGGCGATGAGCGCCGTCTGGCCTTTCCCCTGAGGGAAGGAACCAGGAGGCTGGGCACCCTGCTCGTCGGTGCCGACGCCTCCGAGTCGAGCCTGCGTCGCCTGCAGGAGCGCGTCGTGCCGAGCCTCGAGGCCCTCATGAGCGCCGCCCTGGAGCGGGAGGGCCTGCTGGGGGACGTCGTCGAGACGGCTGCACTGCGACGCGCCGACACGATCAAGACAGCCCTGCTGCGGGCCGTCTCGCACGACCTTCGCTCCCCTCTGACAGCCATCTCGGCGGCAGGCGAGGCGATCGCCTCGCCTGCGGTGTCGCCCGAGGAGCGCGAGGAGATGGCTGCGGTCATCCAGGAGGAGACCCGCCGCCTGGCCCGTCTGGTGGACAACCTCCTGGACCTCTCCCGCCTGGAAGCGGGCGCCGCCGAGCCTCACCGCGTCTGGACCTCCCTCGAGGAGCTGATCAAGGTCTCCGTCTCCGAGGTCGGTGCTGCCGCGGAGGCCTTCAGCCTGTCGATCGACCGGGAACTGCCTCTCGTCAGGATCGACCCGGTCCAGATGGAGCGGGCGCTGGTGAACGTGCTCGAGAACGCCAGGCGCCATTCCGGTGGGCACCCGGTCTCCGTCCGGGCCCGCGCGGTCCGCGACCGTCTGATCATCCGGATCGTCGACCGCGGCCCGGGGATCCCCTCGGCGCAGCTCGAGCGGGTCTTCGAGCCCTTCTACCGTGCCGGCACACCCGGCGGGGAGCACAGGGGCTCGGGTCTGGGTCTGGCGATCGCCCGGGGCTTCACAGAGTCCAATGCCGGCTCGCTGCGTGTCGAGTCCCTTCCCGGCCAGGGCGCCACCTTCGTCTTCGAGCTGCCCCTCGAGCCGGAGGGAGCCGAGCCCGAGAGCCGGGCCGCCCCTCTGCCGATCCATACATCGCCCGAGCCGGGAGCGCCCCGGTGAGCATCGCCGATCGCCCCGAGCCGCCTGCTGCGCCGCGGATCCTCGTCGTGGACGACGAGCCGCAGATCCTGCGCGCCCTGAAAGTCGTCCTGCGCGAGGCCGGCTTTCAGATTCTTGCCGCCGAAACCGCCGCGGAGGCCCTGGACATAGCTGCCGTGCGCCCGCCGGAGGCCGCGATCGTCGACCTTGTCCTACCTGACCTCGACGGGATCGAGGTGACAAGGCGCCTGCGCGAGTGGAGCGAGATGCCCATCCTGGTCCTCTCGGCGATCGGCGAGGAGGAGCAGAAGGTCCGAGCCCTGGAGGCCGGCGCCGATGACTACATCACCAAGCCCTTCGGCACACGCGAGCTCGTGGCGCGCCTGCAGGCCGCCCTACGGCGCGCCGGGCGCACCGACGAGGAGCCCAGCGTCACATTCGACGGCCTCGAGGTCGACCTCGCGGCACGGGTCGTCAAGCGCGACGGCGAGACGATTCACCTGACGCCGATCGAGTTCGACCTGCTTCGGGTGCTGGTCCGCAACAGGGGGCGCCTGATGACACACCGCAAGCTCCTCGTCGACGTGTGGG
>CAZFGJ010000125.1:0-8833 GCA_964518445.1 uncultured Solirubrobacteraceae bacterium | reverse complement strand
GTCTCGCGCGCACGCTCTCCGGCGGGATGCTGCGCCGCCTGGAGATCGCCAGCGCACTGCTCAACCGGCCCGAGGTCCTGTTCCTCGACGAGCCCACGGTCGGACTGGACCCCACGGCCCGGCGGATGGTCTGGGAGCGGCTCGAGGCCCTGCGCGAGCAGGCCGGGACGACGATCCTCGTCACGACCCACCTGATGGAGGAGGCCGAGCGCCACTGCGATCGGCTCGGCGTCATCGACCGTGGCCGCCTGGTCGAGCAGGGAGAGCCCGCCGAACTGATCGAACGCCACGCCGCCGAGAACCTCGAAGAAGTCTTCACGGCTGTCACAGGACGCCCCATCGGCGACGACGGCGCAGAGACAGACGATGAGGAAGGGAGGCTCTCCGATGTCCGCGCACAGCGCCGCGTCGCCCGGCGTCTCGGTTGACCGCCGTCCGCCGGCACTCGCCGGGAGTGGGGCCGCCCGCCTGCTCGAGGGCACCTTCGCGATGGCCCAGGCGGAGATGCGCAAGCTCCGCCACGATCACCTCGATGTCATCACCCGTTCCGTTCAGCCGCTGCTGTGGCTGTTCATATTCGGCACAGCTCTGCGTCACAACCGCTCGCTGACCCTGGGGACACTCGACTACCGTGCCTATCTCGCCCCGGGGGTGATGGCCCAAGCGGCGATGTTCATCGCGATCTTCTATGGCCTGGCGGTGATCTGGGAACGTGATGTCGGCCAGCTCCAGCGGCTGCTGGCAACCCCTCTGTCTCGCTCCTCGATCGTCCTCGGCAAGGCTGTCGGGGCGTGCGTTCGGGCGCTCGTTCAGGCCCTGCTGCTCCTGCTCGTGCTGGCCCTTGCCGGAATCGGCGTCCGCTGGAACGTATTCGGCATCCTCGGCACGCTCTCGATGCTGATGCTCGGGACTGCGGCCTTCGCCTGCATGTCGATGCTCCTGGCCGCCGGAATCAAGGACCGCGAGCGCTTCATGGGGATCGGGCAGCTGATCATGATGCCCCTCTTCTTCGCCTCCAGCGCCCTCTACCCCCTCAGCGTCATGCCCGGCTGGCTCCACGCCGTGGCGCTGGTGAACCCCCTCACCTATGAGGTGCAGGGACTCCGCCAGATGCTCGTGGGTGTCGGCGGGGCAGGCGTGGTGTGGGTGGACTTCCTGTTCGTGGGCTGCTTCTTCGCGATCATGCTGGCCGCAGCGACCCGCGCCTATCCCAAGGCGATCCTCTAACCCCAGGGAGACTCGACGATGGCCCGGCAACACGTTGAACCCAGTCCTGCCGGGGTGCCCGGCGCGGTCCTTGACCCGTCGAGGATCCTCGGGGAGGACATCACCTACGCGGGCCACGAGGGAGTCCTGGTGAACGGCTACCTGGCCCGCCCGGCCGAGCAGAACGCGCCACTCCCAGCGATGGTCGTGATCCACGAGGCCGGCGGTCTCGGTGACCACATCCGCGACGTGGTGAACCGCTTCGCCAACCTCGGCTACGTGTCCCTGGGAGTCGACCTCTACAGCCGGGAAGGCGGCCCGCCGCCGATGGACGACATGGCCGTCGTGATGAAGCGGCTGTTCGCAATCCCCGACGCCCGGGTCCTCGGTGACCTCGAGGCCGCCGCGGACCTGCTGCGGGCCCGCGCCGACGTAAGCGGCAAGGTCGGATGCATCGGGTTCTGCATGGGCGGCCGCTACACCCTTCTGTTCGCGACCTCGAGTGATCGGCTGGACGCCGCCGTTGACTGCTGGGGCGGCTTCATTGACCGCTCGACCCCCGATGAGGTGTCAACCGAGACCCGTCCCACGCCGCCGCTCGAGCGCGCCGAGCACCTCTGCTGCCCCCTGCTGGCCGCCGTGGGAGCGGAGGATCAGAACCCCTCCCCCGCGCTCGGCGAAGCGTTGCGAAACACGGCCCGGCGCAGCGGACAGCCTGTGCAGGTGGACGTCTACGAGGGCGCCGGACACGCGTTCTTCGCCGATTACCGCCCGACATACAGGCCCGAGCCGGCGGCGCTGCTCTGGGAGCGGATCGTTCCGTTCCTGGCCGAGCACCTGGGCGACGGCGCCTGAGCCGGCCGTCAGGGGGACTGGAGTCCGGTTCATATAGTTACCGGCGTCAGGCCGGTAGACGACTGCGAGGAGAAGGTCTTGGAGCGCAAGTGGTGGACGTTGATCGCGGTCTCGGTGGCAATCTTCATGCTGCTGCTTGACATCACGGTCGTCAACGTGGCGCTGCCGGACATCCAGCGCTCGCTGCACGCGAGCTTCAGCGACCTGCAGTGGGTCGTCAACGCCTACTCCCTGACGCTGGCCGCGTTCCTCCTGACAGCCGGCTCGCTGGCCGACCTGTTCGGCCGCCGGCGGATATTCGTCGGTGGCCTGATCCTCTTCACGGTCGCCTCCGCGGCCTGCGGCCTGTCGAACTCGCCGCTGGCACTGAACATCTTCCGCGCCGTGCAGGGAGCGGGCGGCGCGATGATGTTCGCGACCTCCCTGGCCCTGATCGCCTCAGCCTTCCACGGCAAGGAGCGGGGTACCGCCTTCGGGATCTACGGCGGCGTGATCGGAGCCGCGGTGGCGGTCGGCCCGGTCGTCGGTGGCGTCATCACCTCGGGCATCGGCTGGGAGTGGATCTTCTTCGTCAACGTCCCGATTGGTATCGGCGCCGTCATCCTCACCCTTACCCAGGTCAGCGAGTCCCGTGACCCGGACGCACGCGGCGTCGACTGGCTCGGCCTGATCACCTTCTCCGGGTCCCTGTTCCTGCTGGTGTTCGCACTGGTCCAGGGAAACGAAAAGGGCTGGGGGTCGACTGAGATCGTCACCTTCCTCGTGGCAGCCGCGGTCCTGATGGGCCTGTTCCTGATCGTCGAGCTGCGCCAGAGCCGTCCGATGCTCGACCTGAGCCTGTTTCGCCGGCCCGCCTTCACCGGAGCGAGCCTGGTCGCGTTCTGCGTGTCGGCCTCGATGTTCTCGATGTTCCTCTACCTCACGCTCTACATCCAGGACGTTCTCGGCTACTCGCCCCTGCAGGCGGGCCTGCGTTTCCTGCCGATCACTCTGCTCTCGTTCATCGTCGCCCCCATCTCCGGGCGCCTCAGCGTGAGAATGCCCGTGCGGATCCTCCTCGGCAGCGGCCTGGTCCTGGTCAGCGCCGGCCTGTTGGCGATGACGGCCATCGACCCCAGCTCGGGATGGACGACCCTGGTACCGGGCTTCATCCTGGCCGGGGCGGGGATCGGGATGATCAACCCGCCGCTCGCCTCGACGGCAGTCGGCGTGGTGCATCACACGCGCAGCGGCATGGCCTCGGGGATCAACAACACCTTCCGCCAGGTCGGGATCGCGACGGGGATCGCCGGTCTCGGCGCCGTGTTCCAGCATCAGGTCACGAGCAAGACAACGGCCGCCCTGAACGCCACCGTGCACGGGCACGAAGCCGTCGCTGCGACCCACGGGCAACTCGCCGGCGCCCTCGTCTCGGGCAACATCAGCGGCTTCGCGAGGATCCTTCCCGGCCCGGGGCGGATCGCGCTCGAGCACGCCTACCGGGTCGGCTTCACCGAAGCACTGACAACGATCCTCGTGATCGCCGCAGTGATCGCACTCTCAGGCTCCGTCGCCGGATTTGCCCTGGTCCGTCAGAAGGACTTCGTCAAACCCGACCAGCCCGCCCCGCAGGGCGGGACACCCGAAGCCGCAGGTGTTGCCGCGTGAGCGACTCGCTAGTCTGACCGCGTGCGCGTCGCCCGCAAGCCTCTGCTCGTCGCTCTGGTGCTCCTCGGGCTCGTGCTGCCCGCAAGCTCCGCGTACGCTCGAGCGGGCTTCGTCGACTTCGTCTATGGCCCCACTCAGGTGAGCATCAAACTGACGCTCCATTACAAGGAAATCGTCTACTTCTCCATTCGCTGCCCTTCAACCGGCGGCACCTACTCCATGCTCTCGAGCTCCAAGCACCCGAAGGCGACCCGTTCGGGAAGCTTCCTCGCACATCCCAAGATGCACTACGAAGTTCTCAACCGCACCACTGAAGAATTCGAAAACCTTGAAGTCCCGGTGACCCTCAGCGCCCACTTCACCGGCGGCCATGCCTGGCTTCGCGGGACGGTGACGAACTCGCTCTGCAACGGCGGCAAGCCGTTTGCCTTCAAGGCCGGCTTCTTCGGCTACGACTTCTGACGGGCCGCGCCCGGATCAGCCGGGCGCATCCGGCTGGCGCGGCTCATATCCGGGGCACTCGCGCACCGGAACCGGCGGATAGCGCGGATAAGCTGGATCGACCCGCGAACGGGTGCAGAGGGAGAACACCGAGCCGCGCGTGTTGCGCACCACCTGCTGGTGTTGGCAGGCGTCGCACAGGCCGGCATTCGGGCCGCGTCTGGGCGTCTCGGTAGTGGATTCGGCCATCGGAGGAGCTTAGGAGCGCCGCCCGGCCATCTACATACAGCCGTGCGATACTCGTTGACTGAACAACTATGAGTACTTTCTACAGACTCCTCGGTTTTCTTCGTCCATACAAGCGCGGGCTCGCTGCCTCATGGGTGATGGCCAGCCTGGCCATGGTCATGACCGTCTTCGTGCCCTACCTGACGGGGCTGGCCGTCGAAGCGATTCAGCGGGGGGCCAGCCACGCGCGGCTGCATGAGTTCGCGAGGAGAGCTCACGACCTCCACACCCTGCAGACTCTGGCTCTGGTCATCGTCGCGGCCGTTCTCGTCCGCTGGGGGCTGACCTACCTGCGCAGGATGATCGCCGGGCGAATCTCGCTGGGCATCGAATATGACCTGCGCGAGCTGCTCTACGGGCACCTCCAACGCCTCGAGCTGGGCTTCTTCGACCGCCAGCAGACCGGCCAGCTGATGTCGCGCGCGACAGTGGACCTACAGGCCGTTCGCTTCTTCCTGGGCTACGGGCTCGTGTTCATCCTGCAGTCGGCTCTGACGCTGCTGCTGGCGGGTATCGCGATGTTCGCCATCAACCCGGGACTGGGTTTGATCGCAATGGCCCCCGTGCCGTTCGTGGTGGTGATCTCACAGCGCTACGGGCGCAGCGCCCGCCCGGCGATCCAGGAGGTCCAGCAGCGAATCGCCGAGCTCACCGCCGCCGCCGAGGAGAGCATCTCCGGGGTGCGGGTCGTGAAGTCATTCGCGCGCGAGCCGCACCAGCTGGAGCGCTTTCGCCACAGCGTCGCGAGGGTCTTCGATCAGTCGATGGTCGCGACGCGTCTGGAGGCGACCTACAACCCGATCATCGGGTTCCTCCCCCAGCTGGGTCTGGCGGCCGTGCTGCTGATCGGCGGAAATGCCGTGATCCACGCCAACCTGACCCTGGGCCAGTTCACGCAGTTCTACCTCTACCTGAACATGCTGATCTCGCCGATGCGCTCGCTGGGCGTGACCCTGGGCCTCGCCCAGCGGGCTACGGCCTCGGGGGCGCGGATCTTCCAGGTCCTCGACCGCGACCCGCGAATCGTCGAGCCCGCCGATGCGCGAGAGCTGCCGGCCGGCAACGGACGCGTCCAGTTCCGGGGGGTGACGCTCCGCTACGACGAAACAGATGAGTTCGGTGCCGTCTACTCCGAGCCACTGAGCGTCCCCATGGACGGTGGAGCCGCGCCCCGCGCCGCCCGGGCGGCCCTGAGCGACATCGACCTCGACGTCTCAGCGGGTACAACGGTCGCGCTCGTCGGCGGGACGGGCTCCGGCAAGACGAGCCTCGTCTCGCTGATCTCACGGCTCTACGACACCAGCGAGGGAACCGTCCTGCTCGATGGGGTTGACGTGCGCGACGTCGACCTGCGCGAGCTCCGCGAGAGCGTGGCGATCGTCAGCGATGACCCCTTCCTGTTCTCGGCGACGGTGGCCGAGAACATCGCCTACGGGCGCCCCAACGCGACCGAGGAGCAGATCGAGCAGGCCGCCCGCCGTGCGCAGGCCTACGAGTTCGTGACCAAGCTCCCCAACGGCTTTCAGACCCGTGTCGGCGAGCGGGGCCTCTCCCTCTCGGGAGGCCAGCGTCAGCGCCTGGCGATTGCCCGCGCGCTGGTCGCCGACCCTCGGGTCCTGATCCTCGACGACGCAACCTCCTCCGTGGACGCATCGACGGAGCAGAGCATCAAGCTGGCACTGGACCAGGCGATGGCCGGCCGGACGACCTTCGTGATCGCCCACCGCCTCTCGACAATCTCGCTGGCTGACGAAATCGTCGTGCTCGACCACGGCCGGATCGTGGCAAGGGGCGATCACGACGAACTGCTCGAGGCCTCCGAGCTCTACCGCGAGATCGTCGAGAAGGGCCTGCCCGACCAGGTCTTCCTGACCCGCAAGCCACGCGAACCGGAGGTCAGCGGCCTGTGAGCCCGATGGTCGGCCGAGGGCCGGGACCACAGTGGGATGGAGCCCGCTCGGAACGCGGCAGCCGTGGGCGCAGCCTGCGTGGGCTGCTCTCGCTGCTGAAGCCCTACCGGAAAAGGGCCTTCGTGATGATGGGCGCGCTGGTGATCGGCACAGGCGCGACGCTGGCACCGCCGCTGCTGGCCCGAGCCGCGATCGACGAAGGGATCGAGAAGCAGGACTCGCAGACCCTCGCGCTCGTCGTGGTCCTATTCCTGATCTCGGCGCTGCTGGTCTGGCTGATGACCTACATCCAGACCTATCTCGTCGGCTGGGTGGGGCAGCGGGCGCTGGCAGACCTGCGGCTGAGGATCTTCAAGCACCTGCAGACGCTGCCGATCGGCTTCTACGAGAGCCGCCCGGCCGGTGTGCTGATCTCGCGGATGACCAACGACGTCGAGGCACTCGACAGCCTTGTAACGGACTCGGTCGTGACGCTCTTCCAGTCCGGTCTGACGCTGATCGGCACGGTCGGGATCCTGCTCTACCTCGACGTCAAACTGGCCCTGCTGACATTCCTGGTGCTGCCGGTCCTGCTTGCGGGATCGCTGTGGTTCAGGATCGTCTCGGCCGGGGCCTTCCGCCGCACCAGGGAGACGATCGGGGCGATCACGGCCGAGCTTCAGGAGAGCCTCTCAGGGGTGAGGGTCGTGCGGAGCTTCGCCCAGGAGCCCGCTCACAAGGCCCGCTTCACAACACTGAATGCCGACAACCAGGACGCCAACATGACGACCGTCCGACTGAATGCCGCCTACTTCCCGACGGTCGAAATGCTCTCCGGCCTAGCCGTCGCCGGAATCATCCTCTACGGCGGCCAGCAGGCGATCAACGGCCACATCACCGTCGGCACCGTCGTGGCCTTTGTGGCGGCCCTGTCGAACCTCTTCGAACCGATCCAGCAGCTCTCCCAGCTCTACGCGACCTACCAGTCGGGGATGGCGGCCCTGGAGAAGATCTTCCAGCTGCTTGACGTCAAGCCCGACCTCTCCGACCGTGAGGATGCCCTGGAGCTGGGCAGGATCCGGGGAGAAGTCCGCTTCGAGGACGTCACCTTCGCCTACGCCAAGCGGCCCAGCCGCGAGTCCGAAGGCGAGCCCGCCGCGCAGGTGCTGGCGCTGGATGACGTGGATCTGACGATCCCGCCCGGACAGACGGTCGCCCTGGTCGGCGCCACGGGGGCGGGCAAGTCGACGATGGCCAAGCTCGTCGCCCGGTTCTATGACCCGACCGCGGGACGGGTTCTGGTCGACGGCCACGACCTGCGCGATGTCGCGTCCAGCTCGCTGCGCTCACAGATGGGGATCGTCCCCCAGGAGGCCTTCCTGTTCTCAGGAACGGTCGGTGAGAACATCGCCTTCGGCCGCCCCGAAGCGACGGCCGATCAGATCCGGGCAGCCGCCGAGGCCGTCGGGGCGGACGACTTCATCGAGGAGCTCCCCCGTGGCTATGACACCGACGTCGGTGAGCGCGGCGCACAGCTCTCAGCCGGACAGCGCCAGCTGATCGCCTTTGCCCGTGCCCTGATCGCAGACCCCCGGATCCTCGTGCTCGACGAGGCCACCTCGAATGTCGACCTGCACTCCGAGGCCAAGATCGAGCAGGGCCTGCGGAGACTTCTTGCGGGCCGCACCGCGATCGTCATCGCCCACCGGCTCTCCACGATCCGCCAGGCCGGAAGGATCATCGTGCTCGAGCACGGCCGAATCGCCGAGCAGGGCACCCACGACGAGTTGATCGCGGCCGAAGGCCGCTACTTCGAGCTCTATCGCGACTGGGCCACCCAGGCCGCCGCCTAGCCAGAGCACTCCCCCGCGGTGGAAGCCGCCTTGCATGCCTGAAGCGGCCGGGTGCCCCGGCCGATGCAACCCTGCCCTCGATGAGCTTTGACGACCCCGCACGGACGCGATCGTTGCTGGCTGAGCACCGCTCAGATGGTGAATACGTGCTGGCCTCAGCACGAATGGTCGGCGACGAGGAGGACCACTCGATCTGGCGACAGAGCCGCCGCGCCTGGCTCACCGCCACCACCGAGGTTCTCTTCGCACACTTCCCAAGGGAGAACCTCGACCTCGACCCACTCGAGCCGCCGTGGCACCTCAGCGGCTGGAAGGGGCAATATGAATCGGAACTTCGAACGGTCCGTGAGGGGCTCAGGCTGCTCGAGGCGCTGGTCGAAAAGATCGCGACCACCCCGCTCGAAAGCCAGGGTCAGGTTCGATAGCCCCGTCCCTCGCCCTCCATCCGATCAGCCGCCCATCATTAGCGTCCGCTCCACCAAGGTCGGTCAACCGACCGGGCATCAGGGAGGTCGACGCGAGAATGAGCACACCGGCTGATCAAGTTCACACGACACGAGTCCGTACCCGTCACCATCTCGCGGCGGCCGTTCGCTTCAGCCCGTCCGAGGTGCGGGCGGCGATGGCGGACGTCGAGGGGTTCAACGCCAAGCT
>CAZFGJ010000124.1:594-8866 GCA_964518445.1 uncultured Solirubrobacteraceae bacterium | reverse complement strand
GCCGGGCGCTGCCGCGTTGATGGCCGACTGAATCGAGCTGAAGGCACAACCGCTCGCGCAGACAGTCTTTTTCGCAGCCAGCGCCGGGCCTGCGCACACCAGGCCGGCCACCATCACGCCAGCCACCATCAGACCTTGGATGGTCCGTCTCATGAAAATGATCCTCCCTAACCGTTTCCCCCCTCCAGGGCGGGCTACGGGAATAGTACGGACTAGTCGAACCCTGTGCCAGCCCGCCTCTCCTCAGGTGGCCCCCACCGTTTCAGGGCTGCTGACCCCGACGAGCTGGCCGCCGGCACAGTCCGCCGCCCTGACATCCACACGTGGGTTGCGGATTCCCGCCACGCCCACGAGACCGCCCAGGGCGACCAGGGCGGCCGCGATCGCCATGCCCAGATGGAAGCTGTGGAGCGAGGCCGCTTCTGCCGCCGCGCTCACGGCGTGGGCCTGACCGGGCGGAAGCCCCTGGACGTCCGGTCGCCCCAGCGGCAGGCGCTTGGCTTCCTGGACGGCCGCCTGCGCGGCACCGCCAAGGCGGGTGCCCGCCAGGCGGCTGTCGATCGAGGTTGCAAAGGACGTCGCGATCGCAGCCCCCACTGCGGCCGTCCCCAGGAGTCCCGCCACACGAGCGATCGCATTGTTGACACCCGAGGCGATGCCAGCCTCTTCCTCGGCTTCTGCCAGGACAGCGGCCGTCAATGGAGCGACCGTCATCGAGAGGCCCAGCGAGAAGACCAGCAGGGGCGGCAGGACTTCGGTCAGGTAGTCGACCTGGACGCCCGTGGCCTGGAACCAGAGCAGGCCTGCCGCGGCGATCAGCGGGCCGGCACCCATGAAGAAGCGCGGCCCATGGCGATCGGCCAGCGCCCCGAAGCGTCGCGACAGGAAGAACATGACGAAGGTCACCGGAAGGGTCGCCAGGCCGCTCTTCAGGGGCGAGTAGCCACCGATCTGCTGAAGGAAGAGGATCAGGAAGAAGAACAGGATCGCCAGACCGGCATACATGGAGAAGGTCTCGATGTTGCCCGCTGAGAAATTGCGCCGGCGGAACAGTCCCAGCGGCAGCATCGGATCCTCCGTCCGCGCCTCGTAGAGGAGGAAGACGCCCATCATCAGGAAACCTCCGAGCAGAGGAACGATCACGGCCGGGCTCGACCATCCCAGCCGAGGCTGCTCGATCAGCGCGAAGACGGGACCGCCCAGGGCCATCGCGCAGAGGGCCGCCCCGACGAAGTCGACCTTCCTTGCCCCCGGCTCGCGAGGGGCGCTGGCTGGAATCACCGTCAGGATCAGCCCCACACAGATGATCACCAGAGGGATGTTCATCAGGAAGATCCAGCGCCAGGAGGCGACCGCCAACAGCTCACCCCCCGCCAGCGGGCCCAGCACCCCGGCGATGGCACCCCATGCTGTCCAGCTGCCGATCGCCGCGCCCCGCTCCTCGGCGGGAAACGTGTTGACGATCACCGCCAGCGAGCTCGGCACCAGCAGCGCTCCCGCGACCCCCTGCAGTGCCCTGGCCCCCACGAGGAAGCCGATGCTCGGCGAGATCGCACAGAGCAGCGACGCAACCCCAAAGCCCGAGACCCCCATGGCGAAGACCTTCCGCTCGCCGAACAGATCCCCCAGAGAACCGCCGATCAGGATCAGCGATCCGAGCGACAGGAGGTAGCCGTTGACCACCCACTGCTGCGCCGCCAGCCCCCCGCCCAGCGCCCTCTGGATCGTCGGAAGGGCCACGTTCACAACGGTGCCGTCGAGCAGGACGATCCCCGAGCCCATGATGCATGCGACCAGCGTCAGTCGCTTTACCGAGGCCTCAGTGCGTTCTCCCACCCTTCAACCGTAGCCGCCCGGCGCCGCCCCTCACTCCTCCTGGATCCACCCCACAAGGTCCTCGCGCGTGACCGTCTCGAGCAGCGCGGGATGATCGGTTCGCATGTGCTCCCTGATCAGCTCGACAACATCGTCCTCGCTGTCGGCTCTCGCGACGTAACCACACTCGCAGTTGATCAGCCTTGCCATATTCGCCTCGCCCCCGTTCGCCTTGGTCGTTTCCCCGTTTGTAGGGCACCACCGTTGGAGTTATGTTGGGAGGAGGGTGTCAGCCTCGCACGAGACGCGAATCCAGCTCTGCGGTGACCTGCTCGCCCGCATCGGCGGCCAGACGGTCCACGACCGGCTGCCAGGCCGTCAGGGCCGGCTGCTGTTCACCTTCCTCGTCCTCAACCGTACCCGGCCCTCGGCCCGCTGGGAGCTCATCGAGTCGCTCTGGCCGATCGATCCGCCGGCGGCCTCCGAGAATGCGCTGAGGGCTCTGCTCTCCAAGCTCCGGGGCGTCCTCGGCGGGGAGGTTCTCGACGGGCGGAGCAGCATCCGGATCTGCCTGCCCGAGCGCAGCCTCGTCGACATCGAGGCCGCCCGGGCGGCCATCCACCGCGCCGAGTCCGCACTGGCCAGGGGAGCCTCCCCGGAGGCCTGGGGGCCGGCCCAGGTCGCTCTGTTCACCGCCCGCAGGGGTTTCCTTCCCGACGAGCAGACCACCTGGATCGTGGATGTCCGCAACGAGCTCGAGGACATCCACCTCCGAGCACTGGAGGCCTACGGCTCCGCCTGCCTGAACATCGGGGAGACCGAGCTCCCGGCCGCCGAGCGCAGCGGGCGGGAGCTCGTCCGGCTCGCCCCCTTTCGGGAGAGCGGCCACAGGATCATGATCGAGGCCCTCGCGGCCCAGGGCAACACCGCCGAAGCCCTGCTGACCTACGAGAGCCTCCGCGAGCTGCTGCGCCGCGAACTGGGCATCGCCCCGGGGGCCGGCCTGCGCGAGTTGCACACGAGGCTCCTCGCCACGACCTGACCCCTCCCCTCAGGCGCTCGCCCCCACGACGAGCAGCTCGCAGGGACCGGAGAATCCACTGGACGTCTCAAAGCGGCCCAGTGCCTCCTCGATCTCGCTCCAAGCCGCATCTCGCTCCGTCTGATCGAGCCCGCCCAGCATCTGGTGAAGCGCCCCGAAGGACTCCTGCTCGAACCGAATGCACTCGGCCGCCGACTCCAGTTGAAGCGGCGCCACGAGACGTCTCACCTCGATATCGGTGAAGCCCGCCGACTCCAGGAGCGCCTCGAGCGCTCCCTCGCCGCCCAGGCTGAACGGGCCGGGCTGTCCGGGCAGCGGCGCCCCGAGGCCGGCCCGGCGGCGGATGATCGAGACGGGGATCGAGAAGAACTCGTTGCGATCTGCCGTCGAGTAGACCACCGCGGCTGTCCTGCCTCCCGGGCGGAGCGCCCGGCGATGAGCCTCCAGGGCACCCCGTTGATCGGGCAGATAGATCAGCCCCAGCCGGGAAATGACCGCGTCGTAGGCGCCCTCGTCGACCGCAGGCGACTCACCATCCATCTCGCGGGTGGCGACGTTCGTCAGGCCCGCCTGCCTGGCCCGGCGCTCGGCGTACTCGAGAATCGCGGGTGATATGTCGGTCGCGAGGACCGCACCCGACGCTCCGGCCCTCCGGGCCGCGGCGATCGTCTGACCGCCCGCTCCGGCGGCGATGTCCAGCACCTTTGAGCCCGGGCCGACCCGTGCCAGGTCGAGCATCACCTCGGTGGCCTCTCCCAACCAGCTCTCGAGCGTCGCGCCCCAGCGGTCCCAGGGCTCTGCTGCGACCTGCCATTGCTCGCGGGTCGTCTCCTTGTACCTCAGCGGGTCGAATGTCGTGCCGGCCATGATCTGCGCCCCCTTGTGTTGTCCGCCTTTCGCGCCCGATCCTCGCCGAACGCACCAACCATTTCTAGGGGACCTGCGTTGGCGCCACGTTGGGGCCGCGTTGGCGCACCCCCAGGGCGGCTCAGGTGGTGATGCGCAGCGGCGGACCCGCGTCGGGTGCACGCACCAGACAGGCGGGGTCAAGCTCGCCGATGCTCGTCGCGCCGCTCAGAGCCAGGTTGAGCTCGAGGTCGGCCAGCAGGCAGCGCAGGACATGTTCGACGCCCGCCTGCCCATCCAGGCCCAGGCCCCAGATGTAGGGGCGCCCAAGGCACGCCGCGTCGGCGCCCAGCGCCAGAGCCTTCAGGACGTCCGCGCCGGTCCTGATCCCGCTGTCGAACAGCACCGGGAAGTCCGGCCCGACCGCCTCGCGAACGCCCGGGAGAGCGTCCAGGGCCCCGATCGCGCCGTCGACCTGGCGGCCGCCGTGGTTGGAGACGATCAGCCCGTCCACCCCCGTCTGAACCGCCCGGTCGGCGTCGTCGGCGTGGAGGATGCCCTTCAGGACGATCGGCAGGTCCGTCTGCTCACGCAGCCACGCCAGGTCCTCCCAGGTGATGCTGGGGTTGGAGAACTGGTAGGCCCAGTGCCCGATGGCGGCCTCCAGGTTCTCCTCCGGAGGCCCCGGCAGTGCCGCCCGGAAGACGGGGTCGGAGAAGTAGTTGGCCACACCCTGGGCTTTCAGAAAGGGCAGGTAGCCCTGCTGCAGGTCGCGGGGCCTCCAGCCGAGAATCCAGGTGTCCAGCGTCAGGACGATCGCTTCATAGCCGGCCGCCCCCGCGCGAGCGACGAAGCTCGCCGCCAGGTCGCGCTCCCGTGGCCAGTAGAGCTGGTACCAGCGAGGCGATGAGCCCGCCTCCCTCGCGACGTCCTCGATCGTGCTCGAGGCGGCAGTCGAGAGGATCGAGGCGATCCCCTGCGATGCCGCCGCTCGCGCCACGGCCAGCTCGGCGTCGGGGTGGACGATCGACTGGACCCCCACCGGGGCCAGCAGAAGGGGAGCCTCGAGCGCCGTGCCCAGGATGGTCGTCGAAAGGTCCCTGACCGATACGTCCCTGAGCATCCGGGGAACGATCTGCCAGTGCTCGAAGGCCCGCAGGTTGGCAGCCATTGTCCGCTCTGCCCCGGCCCCGCCGGCGACGTAGCCGTAGGCCTCGGGAGTCAGCCGCTCGCGCGCCAGCTCCTGAAGCGCCTCAACCGAGACCGGGAGCTTGGGCGTCTCGCCCGAGAGCCCGATTCCGTAGATCTCGTACTGGAAGTTCGCGAAGGGCTGGCGGGCAGGCTCCGCGGGCGTCGGGTCGCTCATGGCCTGACCCTACCTGCGCCGGACCCCTGCGCGTCTCCCAGCGCTCAGACGTGTGCGGGAACCGCGAGCGCAACCGGGCCGCCGCAGACGCGGTTGCGCCCCCGGCGCTTGGCCTCGTAGAGAGCCGAGTCGGCCCGGGCACAGACGGTCTCGTAGTCGAAGGCCGAGTCGCTGTGGGAAGCCGAGACGCCGAAGCTCATCGTCACCCGCAGACCGCCTCCGACCGTGTCTGCTTCGACACCCCGCCGCAGCCGCTCGGCCATGGCAGCGCTCTGTTCAAGGTTGGCGCCCGGAAGCAGGACCAGGAACTCCTCTCCCCCGATCCGGTAGGCAAGGTCGAACGCCCGCAGCTGCTTGCGCAGCACGTAGGCGATGTCCTGAAGGACCGCATCACCGGTGGCATGTCCGTAGGAGTCGTTGACATCCTTGAAGTGGTCCAGATCCCCCACGATCAGACCGACCGGCTGCCCCGTCCGCTCGGACTGGTGGGCCAGCTCGAAGGTCCTGTCCTTCAGCGAGTTCCGGTTGAGCATCCCCGTCAGCGGATCGATCACCGCTTCGCTGCGATGAATCACATCGGACTGCATCAGGGCGGTCGAGAGGATCGCCACGGCGATCGTCAGAGACAGCGGCATGATCAGCAGCGGCGGCTTGTCGATGACCGCCTGGGCGTCGACCCCCAGAGCGACGGCCAGCATCATCGCCACCGTCACCGCCACGCCCAGCAGGACCCCCCGGGCGGGGAAGCGCGCGCTGAGGGTCACAATCGGAATCGCGAACCACGCCATCGCGGGCGACTTCGGGCCGCCTGTCAGCGCGACGGCCATGCAGATCATCAGCTCCGAGGCGGCCCAGGCGCCGAACAGCAGGTACTCGGGGCGACTGAGACGCTCGGCCGAGCCGTCGGCGATCCGGAAGAAGATGGCAGCGACCGCCAGTGGGGCGATCGTCCACCAGCCCAGCCAGGGTCCGCAGATCAGCAGTGCCAGAGCGATCACCACAAAGGACTTCTGGCGCACCGGGGCAACCAGCCGGTCCATGTCCAGCATCCGTTCCCTGTCCATCTGGTCGGCGATCAGCCATGTGGACCCGGCCGTCGAGGCCAGGTTGGCCGAGGGAGAGACGGCCTCATCGGCGCGGACCGCCTCGGGCTCACTTCGCCGGGCCGTTGCCGGCCGCGCCATCGCGGGGGCGGTCACTTCGCTCATGTGAGGGGCTATCGGTCCCCCATATCACAACGGGAGATGCCCGCTGTCCATCTCAACGAATGGGCGAGCTCTGAGCCGAAAACCCGGCTCCTGCAGGGGTTTTCGCGCGGGCGCTGCTCAGCCCAGGACGATCTCGGCGGCCGCCCGCAGCGTGGCTGCGTCACCCGAGATCAACAACGACGTGACGATCGACTCGCGCCAGCGCTCGAGGTCATCCCGGATCTTCTCCTTGGGGCCGATCAGGGACATGTCCTCGATCAGCTTGCGGGGGACCTTGCCGGCAGCCTCGTCCTTCTTGCCTTCGAGATAGAGCTCGGCTATCTGGTCCACCTCTGCCTCATAGCCCATCCGGATGGCGACGTTGGCGTGGAAGTTCGTGCCTTTGGCGCCCATGCCGCCGAAGTACAGCGCGTAGAAGGGACGCAGGGCGTCGGCGGCCGCGTCGATGTCATCCGAGACGATGAACGGCACCGTGGCGTTCACCTGGAAGTCGGCGGCCGTGCGGCGGGCCCCCTCGCGGGCGAACCCTTCGGCCAGCGCGTCGACATAGGGCTGCTGGTGCTCGGGTGCGAACAGCATCGCCAGCCAGCCGTCGCACAGCTCACCGCACAGGGCGATGTTCTTGGGCCCCTCGGCGCCCAGGAAGATCGGGATGTCCTCGCGGAGGGGATGGATCGAGGACTTCAGCGGCTTAGCCAGGCCCGTCCCGCCCTCGAGAGGCAGCTTGTAGTGCTCCCCGTCGGCGGTCACCGGCCCCTTGCGGGCCCAGATGTCGCGGAGGATGCCGATGTACTCGCGCGTCCGGGCCAGGGGCTTGGCGAAGGGCATGCCGTACCAGCCCTCGACGACCTGCGGGCCCGAGACTCCCAGGCCCAGCTGGAAGCGCCCTCCGGAGAGGATGTCCATCGTCATGGCCGCCATCGCCGTCGCGGCGGGCTGGCGGGCGGACATCTGCACGATCGCCGTCCCGAGCTTGATCTTCTCGGTCGAGGCGCCCCACCAGGCAAGCGGAGTCAGGCAATCCGAGCCATAGGCCTCGGCCGTCCACATCGAGTCGAACCCGAGGCGCTCGGCCTCGGCGATCGCCTCGTTCACACCGATCGGCGGGCCACCCGCCCAGTAGCCGGTGTTGTAGCCCAGTTTGAGATCCTTGGCCATGCGGCCGGGACTATAGTGGTAGCCCCGAGCGAGGAGGAGAGATGGCTGTAACCGTGGGGGTACTCAGCGACACGCGTCGCAGGACGCTTGAGGCTGTCTGTGACACGTTCGCGCCGTCCATCGAGGCCGGCGGCGACGATCAGGAGCGTGCCTTCTTTGCGCGCACCGCCGGCGATCTGGGGGTCGCCGCACAGATCGAGGGGCTGCTGGCACAGACAGCCCTGCCGGAGGACATCGAGGCATTCGGCCAGCTGCTCGACGCGATCACCGCACAGGGCTTCGACGGCCTTGAGCTGAGCGCCAGGACGGGGCTGCTCCACGCGCTGGCGGGATCCTCACCCGAGGCGAAGCTGGGGATCCGCCAGCTGCGGGCGCTGACCTTCCTGTTCTTCTACGGGCTGCCCGACGAGAACGGCCAGAACCCCAACTGGCCGGCCATCGGCTATCCAGGTCCGCTGACCCCTCCCCCGTCTCCCGAGCAGGCGCCCAAGACGATCGCCGTCGAGCAGCTCTCCGGCGAGCGGGCGACGCTGACGGCGGACGTCTGCATCATCGGCTCCGGTGCCGGCGGCGGTGTGATGGCGGCCGAGCTCGCACGCGGCGGACGCTCCGTCCTGGTCCTCGAGATGGGCGGCTACCGGAACGAGGCCGACTTCAAGCAGCTGGAGCTCCCGGGAATGTTCGAGCTCTACCTGGGCGGTGGACTGGCTGCCTCTGAGGACGGCTCGATCGCCATCCTGGCCGGTTCCACCCTGGGCGGGGGGACGGTCGTCAACTACATGAACTGCATCCGCACGCCGCAGCACATCCGCAAGGAGTGGGCTGCAATGGGTGTCG
>CAZFGJ010000124.1:0-584 GCA_964518445.1 uncultured Solirubrobacteraceae bacterium | reverse complement strand
CGACCAGCCGGCCTACGAGGAGCACATCGACGCGGTCTGGAAGCGCCTGGGTGTCAACGACGCGGCCACCTCGCAGAACAGGACCCACAAAAGGATGATCGCCGGCTGCGAGGAGCTGGGTTACTCCCACCGCGCCCTGACCCGGAACGCCGACGTCACCTGCGAGGACCCCGGCGCATGCGGCTACTGCTACGCCGGCTGCCAGAACGGCTGCAAGCAGTCGACAATGAAGACCTATCTGCAGGACGCCGCCGACGCTGGGGCCCGATTCGTCGTGGGAGCCCGCGCCGAGCGGATCCTGACGAGCGACGGACGCGCCACGGGCGTCGAGGCCACCGTGACGAACGCCGACGGCTCACAGACGACCCTCGAGGTGAGCGCCGAGACTGTCGTCGTCGCCGCCGGAGCGATCGAGTCACCGGCCCTGCTGCTGCGCTCGGGGATCGGCGGTCCCGCTGCCGGGCGTCACCTGCGCCTGCATCCCGCCGCGCTGGTGGGCGGTTTCTACGAGGCCCCCATCGAGGGCTGGATCGGCCAGATCCAGTCAGCCCTGTCCGACCAGTTCGCCGGCTGCGAGGGGGACT
>CAZFGJ010000123.1:0-8922 GCA_964518445.1 uncultured Solirubrobacteraceae bacterium | reverse complement strand
GCCCGCCTACACCCAGCCCGAGATGTACGCGAAGATCAAGGCCAAGAAGCGGGTCACCGAAATCTGGGCCGACCGGCTCGTCGCCGAGGGGGCCGTCTCCCAGGAGGAGGTCGAGCGCCAGGGCCAGGAGGTGTGGGACAACATGACCCTCCTGCACCAGAGGCTGAAGGCAAAGATCGCCGAAGTCGCCGAGCACGGCGGCGAACACAGCACCGGCGAGTACCAGCTGGACCGCACGCCCAGCCCGGACGTCGAGACAGCCGTGCCCACCAATCGCCTGCGTGAGCTGGGCGAGCAGCTGCTCAAAGTGCCCGAGGGCTTCACCGTCCACCCCAAGCTCGTCAAACAGCTCGATCGCCGCCGCGAGGCGCTGTCCGACGAGACCGGCCACAGCGTCGACTGGGCCCACGCCGAGGCGCTGGCCTTCGCGAGCCTGCTGACCGAGGGAACGCCCCTGCGCCTGACCGGCCAGGACGTCGAGCGGGGCACCTTCAGCCAGCGCCACATGGTCCTCCACGACGCCAAGACCGGCCAGACCGTCTGCCCGATCCAGAACCTTCCCGATGCCCTCTCGCCGCTCGAGCTCCACAACAGCCCCCTGTCCGAGCTCGCCTGCATGGGCTTCGAGTACGGATACAGCCAGGAGGCGCCCGAGACGCTGGTCCTCTGGGAGGCCCAGTTCGGCGACTTCGTCAATTCGGCCCAGGTGATCATCGACCAGTTCATCACCTCCGGCCTGGCCAAGTGGGGGCAGACCTCACGCCTGACCCTGCTGCTCCCCCACGGCTATGAGGGCTCCGGGCCCGAGCACTCCTCGGCCCGCCTCGAGCGCTTCCTGCGGGCCGCCGCCGAGGGAAACATCCGTGTCGCCAGCCCCACCACCCCGGCTCAGTACTTCCACCTCCTGCGCCGCCAGGCGAGGATCGCCAAGCAGCGCCCGCTGGTCGTCATGACCCCCAAGTCGCTGCTGCGCCTGCCCCAGGCGGCCAGCTCGATCGCCGACATGGCCGAGGGCACGAAGTTCCAGCCCGTCCTCGCCGAGCCGGGCGTCCAGGACGACCAGGTCACGCGTCTGGTCCTGTGCACCGGCAAGATCTACTACGACCTCGTCGGGCACCCCGAACGCCCCTCCCACACGGGCCTGGCGGTCGCCCGCGTCGAGCTCCTCTACCCCTTCCCCGAAGGACAGCTGCTCGAGCTGATGGGCCGCTACCCGAACCTCCGCGAGGTGCTCTGGGTCCAGGAGGAGCCGCGCAACATGGGCGCCAGGGCCCACATGTTCCCCCGCCTGATGCAGATCATGCCCCACGAGATGCACTTCGGATACATCGGGCGCCCCGAGCGGGCCAGCCCGGGCGAGGGCTACCCCGCCGCCCACGCCTCCGAACAGAGCAGGATCGTGACGACCGCAATCGACCTGCGCCAGCCGATCTCCCAGTACCCCCGCAAGACCCCAGGTGAGCGCTGATGGGCGCCCTGTGGCGCCGCTGGCGCCAGATCATGGCCCAGCGAAAGCGCAAGAAGCAGCTGCGCGGCTAGCGGCCTTTCCAGACGGGGTCCCGCTTCTCCTTGAAGGCGCTGGCGCCCTCCTTGGCGTCCTCGGAGGTCATCACCGGGCCGGCGATCTCGGCCTGCTTCATCCACATCTCCTCGAGTGACCAGTCGTACTGCTCCTGAAGGATCCGCTTCGAGGCGATCAGGGCCAGCGGACCATTTGCCGCCAGGCGGGCCGCCAATGCGAGTGCCCCGTCAACGGCCTCCCCGGGCTCGGCCAGCTGGTTGACCAGGCCCAGCTCATGGAAGCGGTCAGCCGGCATCGGGTCGCCAGTGAGGGCCAGCTCCATCACCACGTGGTAGGGGATCCGCCGGGGCAGGCGCAGCAGGGCGCCGCCGGCGGCGATCAGGGACCGCTTGGCCTCGGGGATGCCCATCTTGGCGCCCTTGGCCGCGACGATCAGGTCGCAGGCCAGCGCGATCTCCATGCCGCCGGCGACGGCGAAGCCCTCGATCGCCGCGATCAGCGGCTTGTCCGACGAGCGCTGGGCGATCCCCGCGAAGCCTCGGTCGCCGTACCAGGGGCTCTCGCCCTTGACGAAGGCGCCCAGGTCCATTCCCGCGCAGAAGAAGCCGCCCGCGCCCGTCAGGATCCCCACGGAGAGCCCGTCGTCACCGTCGAGCTCGTCGAGGGCCTTGGCGACGCCCTCGGCCAGGGCCGCGTTGACGGCGTTTCGAACCGCCGGGCGATTCAGGGTGATCAGCAGGACGTTGTCCCGGCGCTCGGTCAGGACGGGCTGCTCTGCGGCATCAGGCGCTGCGGTCATCTGGGCTCCTTGATCGTGGAAGGACCGCAGCCTACCCCGAGGGACCCGTTCAGGCGGCGAAGAGCTTCAGCTCGGGCTCGCGTTCTCCCCGCAGCACCTCGGCGTCCACCTCGACGCAGTCGATTCCCCGCGCGCCCGCCAGGACGACCGCCTGCGGCTTGATCGTCTGGGCAGCCAGGATGCCACGGCAGGAGCCCATCGCCGGGTCCAGGCGGATCCGCTCCAGATAGCGGCTGAGCTGCTCGACCGCGTCGATCGTGCCGATCCGCTTGATCTCGACAGCGATCCACTCGTCCTCGCCGTCGCGGCACATCAGGTCGACCGGGCCGATGTCGGTCGGCCACTCGCGGCGAACCAGGCGAAGGCCCTCGCCGCACCACTCCGGCGAGGCCGCGAGAAGCTCCTGCAGTTCACGCTCGACTCCCTCCTTCTCGAGGCCCGACTCGGTGTCGAGCTCATGCTCCACATCGGAGAAGACCTCGGTGATGCGGATGTCGAGGCAGTCCTCCTGGCGCTGGCGGCGAACGGTCAGCCGGCAGATCGCTCCATCCTCGCCGAGCTCCTCCTCGATGACCGTCGGAGGTGTCATCCAGTTGAGCGGCTTGACCGCTCCGCCCCCGTCGGCCCAGACCATGAAGGTGCCATCCGGCTTGAACATCAGCAGCCGCACGGCCTCCGGAAGAGTGGTCGCGAGACGTCCGACATAGGACACCTCACAGCGGGCGACGAGCAGGCGCATCGGGCGAACCTAGCGCTCTGAGCGGACCGCTGGCGTCTAAACGTATGAAAAACCGCTCAGACGATCGCGTTTTGCGCCGATAACGACATGTGAGGCGCGACAACGATGCCGAGGTTATGGATGTCTCCGCGCTGCGCATGCGCGAAGCGACGATCGCCGCCGCTCTTTGGATGAGCGTCGGCGTCGGGCTGCTGGGAGGAATCTACGTGGCCCTGACCTGGGCCAGGCCGAACCGCAGCGAGCTCACGGTCCTGTTCGTTCTTGCGCTCGTGACGGCGATCGTCGTCTACTTCCTGCCCCGTGAGAAGATCGTCCGCAGCCGCATCCGGGAGCCCTTCTTCCTGATCTGGACGCTGACGGACTTCGCCATGCTCGTCGTCGGGACACTGGCCGACGGCGGGACGTCAAGCCCGCTGGTGCTCGTCTTCTTCCTACCGGTCGTCTTCTCCTCGATGTCCTACCCGCTGGCATCGGTCGCCGTGGTGGGCCTGGCCAGCGTCTGGAGCTATCTGGTGGTGGCCCTTGTCGCCGGCGGCTCGAGTCTGGCATTCCAGTTGAGCTTTGCCTTCGCCCTGCTCTGTACCGCCGCCATGAGCGCCTGGCAGGCCCAGAACCACAAACGCCAGCACAAGGCCCTCGCCCAGGCCTCGCGTACCGATCCCCTGACCGGCTGCCTGAACCGCAGGGGCTTCCAGGAGCGCGCCGTGGCCGAGATCGCCGAGCTCACCCGCCACGGACGCCGCGGAGCGGTCGTGGCGCTGGACATCGACCATTTCAAGCCCGTCAACGACACCTTCGGCCATGCTGCCGGCGACGAACTTCTCTGCTGGTTCGCCAGGACCCTCGAAGCCAACGTCCGGCCGGGCGACGCAGTGGGACGGCTTGGGGGCGACGAGTTCGCGGTGCTGCTCGGGCAGGTCGACCCGGCCGATGTGAAGGTGAGCACCGCCAGGCTTGAAGCGGCGTTGGGAAGCCGCGCTCCGGCCTCGCTCGGGATCGCCATCTTCCCCGATGACGGGACCGACCTTGAAGCCCTCACCCGCTGTGCCGACGCACGCCTCTACGCCTCGCGCCGCGGCCGCGTGGACAACGCCGCCTCGCCGGGCGCGCCGGAGCCGATGCCGGCGGCCGCACCGGTCGAGGGGGTCGCCGAGCAGGCGCGCCGCTTCGCCCCGTCGGACATCTTCCGGGCAGCCCTCGAGGCGATGCCGGCGCGCAACCCCCGCGACGCCCAGGCGATCGAGGAGACCGACCTGCAGGACAGCCTGCTCGAGCAGATCGACGCCTCGGTGATCGGGACGGACCTGAGGGGCAACGTGATCAGCTGGAACACCGGCGCCGAGGTCCTCTACGGGTGGAGCGAGGAGGAGGCGCTGGGCCGCAGCTCGCGCGACCTGATCATCCCCGAGAACGCCGAAGCCGCCGAACGGCTGGCCGAAGAGGTGCTGCGCGAGGGCCGCTGGGACGGCGAGCTCCTGGTGCGGCGCAAGGACGGCTCGCTGTTCACCATCTACGTCCGCAACCGCCTGGTGCGGGACGCCGAGGGCAACCCCACGGCGATCGTGGGCGTGGCCGTCGACATCTCCGCCCGCGTGGCTGCCGAAACCGAGCTGCTGCAGTCGCGCAACTACGCCCAGGCTGTCACCGAGTTCATGGGCGAGGGCCTCGTGACGCTCGACCTCGAGGGTCGCATCACCTACGTCAACCGGGCCGCCGAGGCTCTGATCGGCTGGACCTCGGGCGAGCTCCGGGGGAGGCAGATCGGCGAGCTGCTCGGCTCACAGGACAGTGACGGCCCACCGCGACCCTTCAGCGAGACACCGATCGCCGAGGCCCTCAGGAGGGACACGACGATCCGCGTGGATGACGACAACTTCGCCACCGGCGGCGGGCGCGGCCTGCCGGTCGCCTACACGGCGACGCCCTTCAACACCGACGACGGCCTGCGGGGCTGCATCGTCATCTTCCAGGACATCACCGAGCGCAGGCGCCGCGAAGAGGAGCACCGCCGCGACGCGGAGACCCTGGCGATCATCAACCGGGTCGAGCACGCCATGCTCGAGGATCGCTTCGTGCTCCACGCCCAGCCGATCATCGACCTGCGCAGCGGCGAGGTGGTTCAGCACGAGCTTCTGATTCGCATGCGCGAACCCGACGGCCGGATCGCCCAGCCGGGAGAGTTCCTCCCCGTTCTCGAGCGCTACGCGCTGATCGGCGAGATCGACTGGTGGGTCATCAAGCAGGCAACCGAGCTCGCCGGCGGGGGATGCCCGGTTCAGCTCAACCTGTCGGCCCGCTCGGTCGGCGACCCGGACGTCCTCGGGCACATCGAGCGGTGCATCGAACAGTGGAAGGTGCCGCCCGGGAAAATCGTTGTGGAGATCACCGAGACGGCGATCGTCGAGGATCAGGCGGCCGCCAGAGCCTTCGCCGAAGGTCTGCACGCGCTGGGCTGCGAGATCGCTCTTGACGACTTCGGGACGGGCTACGGGACGCTGACCTACCTCAAGCAGATCCCCGTCGACTATCTCAAGCTGGACATCGAGTTCGTCCGTGACCTGGCCACCAACTCGGCCAGCCGCCATGTCGTCCACGCAATCCTCACCCTGGCGCGCAACTTCAACCTGCAGACCGTCGCCGAGGGTGTCGAGGATGCCGAGACGCTGGCGCTCCTCAGCGGCCTGGGAGTGGACTTCGCCCAGGGCTTCCACATCGCCCGGCCGGCGCCATATGAGACGGTCCCGGGCGACCTTCAGGATCCTGTCGAGATGGACCTCGGGGGCCTCGAGTCGCGGATCCCGGCCCGCAGGCGCCGTACGCTCCAGCTGGTGTCGAGCAGCGAAAACAAGTCCGCCACACCGCAGCGGCGCCGGCGCAGCGCCCGCTAGGGAGCCCCCGCCCTGCCGCCGTGCCTCAGGCTTCCCCGGGGATGTCCTCGGCGCCGGGATGCTCGACGACCGTCGCCTCGGGCGGAGGCGGCGCCGGCGCGGTCGCAGCCACGGGCGGTGGGGGCGGCTCGTGGTTTCCCCCTGTGCTGACCGCCTCGCGGAACTCCCTGATCCCGTTGCCGAGCGTTTTTGCGAGGTCGGGCAGCCGCTTGGGGCCCAGCACGACCAGCGCCACGACGGCGATGAAGAGAAGATGAACCGGATTCTCGATTCCCATCGTCAATCAGGCTAGCGTCCCGGCTCGCCGGGCGGCACCGTCCTGGACCGATTTGCGCTGCGGCCCGGCACGGCAGAGCCCTCCGGCCTGCCCCCTACGCTCTGGCCCGTGAGCGCACAGAGCGGATACGGGCCCTCGTTGCAATCGTCCCCCCGGCGCTATCCGCCTCCTGCCGTGGGCGAAGCGTTCTGGCCGGCCCAGGTCACGGTGCTGTTCGCAATCATCCTCCAGCTCTCGCTGCCCGATCGGGTGAACGTCAAGCCCACCTGGCTGATCCCCGCACTGGAGGCGCTGCTGCTCGCCGGGATGATTCTCCTGACGCGAAAGAAGGAGCAGATCACCCACCCCCGTCGCAGGCGCGTCGCGCTCGGCCTGATCGCCTTCGTCAGCGCAGCCAACATCTATTCGCTCAGCGCGTTGAGCAGCCTGCTGCTCCACAACCTGTTGAAAATCCACAACGGCGACGAACTGATCGTCGCCGGCGTCGTGATCTGGTTGACGAACTTCCTGATCTTCGGCCTCTGGTACTGGGAGCTCGACAGGGGCGGACCGGGCAAGCGCGCCACGGGCAAGGACCAGGCCCCAGACCTGCTCTTCCCTCAGATGTCCGATGACCGCATCGAGCCGGAAAACTGGCGTCCGAAATTCATCGACTACCTGTACGTCTCGCTGACCAACGCGACGGCCTTCTCGCCCACCGACACGATGCCCCTGACGCCGATGGCCAAGTCGGTGATGGGCGTCCAGTCGGTCGTCTCGCTGGTGACGATCGGCCTGATCGTCTCGCGCGCCGTGAACATCCTCTAGATCGCTCTCAGGCGGCCGGCTCGGGCTCCAGGGCGAGAGCCTGCGAGACGAGATCGGCGACCTCGTCGCCCGCTCCCAGCGAGATCGCCTTGCGGAAGGCGCTCAGAGCCCCCTCACGGTCCATCAGCGTCAGCCGCAGGCGTCCCAGGCGCTCCCAGGCGCTGGCGTCCTTCGGACCCCGCTGAGCGGCTCTGGCGGCTGCCTCCTCGGCAAGGTCGATGGCCCCCATGTCTTCGTAGATCCTCGCCGCGAAGCGGTGCGCCGCCGGACGGCGGCCGTCCACCCGCGCCCAGTCGCGGACGGCCCGTCCGGCCTCCTCGAGCTTGCCGGCGTTCCAGAAGGCGAGCGTCATCAGGCGCAGGACGGCGACGTTGCGGGGCTCGGCGTCGCGGGCATAGATCAGCCGCTGGGCGGCCAGCTCGTACTCGCCTTCGGCCATCGCCCGCTGAGCGGCGATCAGGAACCGTTCAACACGCTCGGAGCCCGGGTCGGGCTTTGAGAAGTCGACGAACTGCAGGCTGCCGGCGGGGATCGTCCTGATGCCGTGGCTGAATTTGACGCGCGCCCACTGCTGGACGTCGGCCGCCCCCGGATCCTCGGCTGAGAAGTAGATGCCCGTCACCGTCCCGACCCCCCACTCGGGGTATGAGACGCAGCGGGCATAGCGGTGGACCACCGAGTGGTCCGGGACGCGGCTGCCGAAGGGGTCGTTGGCGGCTTTGTCTTTGGCCTGGGCCCGAGCGCGCTCCTCGGCTTCATAGGCACGCCGGCCGGCCTCCTCGCGCTCGCGGCGGGCCGCCTGGGCGCTTACTTTGACGGCGTTCTGCGACACGGAGCCGCCCCGCGAGCCCTCGGCCAGCCGCTCGAGCTGGTCGGCTGCCTCGTTGATCGCCTTGAGGTGGCGCTCGTGCTCGAACTGCCTGCCCGCCGGGGCGACATCGGGGTGCCAGCGCTTGGCCATCCTGCGGCGGGCCAGCTGGACGTCGCGCTTGTTGAAGGGGGCCTCCAGCTCCAGCAGGAGGAGGTGCTGCTCGACATCCAGGACGGTGGTGGGCATGACCCGACAACGTTAGCGAGGGCGGGCCAGAATCCTTTGTCTCTATCCTGCGCGGGGATGTCCTCTCAGTACGTCTTCACGATGCATCGCCTCTCGAAGGTCCACCCGCCGGACAAAACGGTGCTGGACAACGTCACGCTGGCCTTCTATCCGGGCGCCAAGATCGGCGTCCTGGGCTACAACGGCGCGGGCAAGTCCACGCTGCTGCGGATCATGGCCGGGGTCGACCAGGAGTACCGCGGCGAGGCTGCCCTTGCTCCCGGGGCGACCGTCGGGATGCTCGAGCAGGAGCCCCACCTGGACGAGACCAAGGACGTGCGCGGCAACGTCGAGGACGGCGTGGCCGAGACGAAGGCCCTGCTGGACCGCTTCAACGAGCTGGCCGCCAACTACTCGGATGAGACGGCCGAGGAGTTCGGCCGCATCCAGGCCCAGATCGAAGCCGCCGACGCATGGAACCTGGACACCCAGCTGGAGTACGCCATGGACGCCCTGCGCCTGCCGCCACCGGACGCGGACGTCTCCAAACTCTCCGGCGGGGAGCGCCGCCGGGTGGCCCTCTGCCGCCTGCTGCTGCGTGCCCCCGACCTGCTGCTGCTGGACGAGCCCACGAACCATCTGGACGCCGAGTCGGTGGCCTGGCTCGAGCAGCACCTGAGCGAGTACAAGGGCGCCATCGTGGCGGTCACCCACGATCGCTACTTCCTCGACAACGTGGCCGGCTGGATCCTCGAGCTCGACCGCGGCAAGGGGATCCCCTACGAGGGCAACTACTCGAGCTGGCTCGAGCAGAAGCAGATCCGCCTGGCCCATGAAGAGCGCTCCGAAAAGGG
>CAZFGJ010000122.1:0-8971 GCA_964518445.1 uncultured Solirubrobacteraceae bacterium | reverse complement strand
CTGTTACGGAAAGCAGGCGCTGACGCGGCTACCCGGTGGGGTCCGCCGGCGCTCCGGGCGGCGCCTGAGCCTCGAGCTCGGTCTTAACCGCCAGCAGGGTCCTGCGCTGCTCGCTATCCACCCTGGGGTACTGCGGGTTGATCTCAATAAGCGTGTTGGCGAGCACGCAGGCAACGGCGATGCGTGCGAACCACTTGCGGTCTGCCGGGATCACGAACCACGGAGCGCACTCGGTGCTCGTGTGGGAGAGCATCTCTGAGATCGCGTGCTGATAGGAGTCCCAATAACCGCGCTCAGTGATATCGGCGGTCGAGAACTTCCAGTTGTGGTCGGGTAGGTCGATCCGTCGCAGCAGCCTCCCGCGCTGCTCCTCCTTGGACAGGTTCAGAAAGACCTTGACTATGCGGAAGCCGTTCTCAGTCAGGTAGCGCTCCCAGTCGTTGATCTCGCGGTAGCGACGGGCCCAGACGCCCTTGCGCTTCGCGCTGGCGGGCAGCTTCTCCCGGTCGAGATTGTCGGGGTGCACACGTACCGCCAGCACCTCCTCGTAATGGGAGCGGTTGAAGATGCCTATCTCGCCCCTGGACGGGAGTCGCTGCGAGTATCGCCACAGGTAGTCATGGTCAAGCTCCTCTGGCGATGGGCGCTTGAAACTGTGAACGGCCACTCCCTGCGGGTTGACCCCGCTCATGACGTGGCGGATGGTTCCGTCCTTGCCGGCCGTGTCAAGGGCCTGCAACGCCATCAGCACGCCCCATGAGTCCTGTGCCGCGAGCCGCGCCTGGTAGGCGCTGAGCAGCGTCACCCCCTCCTGCAGCAGTTCACGGCCGTGGCGCTTTTTGGCGATTCCGCCCTTGAACGCGGGGTCGAAGTCCCGCGCAAGCTTGACCGACTTTCCCGGCTCAACGCGGAACGGATCGATAAAGGCTTCGAGACGAGCCCTCCGCTTCGCGCTGAGCGTGTCTGTCATCGCGTGGCGCTAGCCGGCCAGCGCCTTCTGCTTGAGCTGATCGAACTCGGCCTGGTTGATTGTGCCGCTGTCGAGCATCTGCTTCGCCTTGGCGATCTGCTCGGCAGGGTCGCCGCTGGCGGCCGCCGACTGCACGTACTGTTTGAACTGCGTTTCCTTCTGCTGCTGCGCCTCGAGCGAGCGTTCGGTCATCCCGTTGTGCTCGGCGATCAGATAGACGAACACGCCGAGGTACGGCAACACGATCACGAAGATGATCCACATCGCCTTCGCGAACCCCGATGTGTCATGACGACGGAAGATGTCGGTGAACACCGTGAAGAGGATCCACAGCCAGATCACGAACCCGAAGAAGATGAGCATCGTCCAGAAGACTTCGAGAAACGGATAGCTCGTCGCGATCAGCATTGTGCCTCCCTGTCGTGGCCAGGCAGCCGAACCCAACGCGGCCGCCGCTCATGGAGATTGGAACCATACGCGCTTACAGCGGCCCGGGCGTGCGGAGCGCCGGCTGCGGTCTTTAGCCCTGCCCGGAAGGCGACAGGGCCGGCGCAGAGCCGTCGGCCGGGCGACCTACGAAAAGGCGCACGCTCACGCCGGCTCCCAGCAGGAGACCGAGTGCGACCAGATAACAGGTGAAGAGAACCCCTGCCAGGACAAGGAAGACGCCGACAGGGGTGCGGCTCGCGGCGAGCCGCAGGTAATAGCCCGATACGGTCGGGGTGACCAGGAGGAACAGGCCTCCGACGACGCCGCCTCCGAATGCGGAGGCCCAGTCGACGGTTGCTCCGCTCATGATCCGAAACAGGCCTGCGCAGAAGGTGACCGTGATCCCCAGGGACAACAGCGGGACGGCCACGCGCAAGAGCGAGGAATCGACACCCAGGCGGTCCACCAGTCCCGTGCCCGCTGAGGCGCCGAGGACCAGGAGCAGGATGACGAGGGCCAGCGCTGCGGCCAAGCCGAGGTTCCGCAGCTTCCCCAGGACCGGTCCCATCCGATCGCGGCTGAGCAGCCGGGAAAGGCAGCGCTCGACGACGCCGACGGCTCCGGAGCTGACCCAGACCATGGCCAGCAGCGAGCCGGCGATCAGAAGGGGCGAGTCGTTCTTGGTCCGCAGGACGAGTTGCACGATCTGGTCATGGACGTCACGTGGGAGCACTCTGGCCGCACGATCGGCAAGCGCCTGCGCGTGGGCGTAATCGCCGAGCACGACGGCCGCCAGGGCCGTGAGCCCCAGTGCCAACGGAACCAGGGAGGCCAGCAGGAACCAGGCGAGTGCCGGTACGTCGTCGCATAGGCCAGACCCCCAGTAGAGCGACGCGAACTCATGCCAGATTCGACGTAGGAGTCTCACTGTCTACTCATCGCCGTAGCCATAGGGCATCGTACTTCCGCCTTCGGGCGAGGTCGCGGTCCGCTACGCTCGCCCTGATGTCCGATCAGGAGGGCGAGAGGACGTGAGCGAAACGGTCCAGTTCGAGATCGGCACGGAGGTGGCTTGCAGGGACTGTGTCTGCGGCACCCTGGCGCGGGTTGTCCTTGACCCTGTTGCCCGTGCGATCACCCACGTCATAGTCGAGCCCAAGCACCGTCCTGGGCAGGGGCGCCTCGTCCCGGTTGACATCGTCGACGCCGGCGCAAAGGAACTGAGGCTGGCGTGCAGCGCCATCGAATTTGATGAGCTCGAATACGCCGAGGAGACGCACTTCCTCTCCGCCGGCGGAGAGGACCTCGGCTACGCCGACGGGGAGGTCCTGGCGTGGCCCTACTACGGCGCCGGTTCTGCCGCCGGCGGCGTGCCTGAAGGTCCGCGAGCGTATTTCTCGAGCCGCGTTCCCGCAGCCGACGTGGAGGTCAGGCGGGGGGAATCGGTACATGCTGTCGATGGCGACATCGGGCGAGTTCACGGGCTAGTAATCGACCCCAGCGACTACCAGGTGACCCACGTGCTTCTGGCCGAGGGGCACCTGTGGGGGAAGAAAGAGATCGCGATCCCGATCGCCTCGGTGGGGAGAGTCGACACCGAGGGCGTCCACGTTGACCTAAAGAAGGAAGAGGTCAGAGACCTGCCGCCGGTCCCCCTCCCCGAACGGGACTGACATTGACGCTGGGCGTCCCTAGACGGCTCGGGCGGGGGCGCGCCGGTCTCGATCCAGTTCCTTGGCGAGCAGGCGGACGGAATGCTGCAACTGCTTGATCGTCGCGTCATCGACCCGGGTCACCCCCGTCGCACGGTTGAGCCATGCGTTGATCTCGCGGTGGCCGAGGCCGTCGCGACGGTGCAGCTCCGCGACCAGGCGCGTGCGCTCGCGGCGTAGCTCCGAGCGCTGCTCGAAGGCCGCCACGGGCCCCCGGCTTGTATCTGGCTCCGGTGGGGGCGGTACGGGCGGTGGGGCCTCGGCGGCCGCGGGCGCGCCGAACAGAGTCATCTGCGCCGCGAACTCAGCGTTCAGCGGCACGAACTCGCTGGTTGGTGAGGGCTCACTGGCCCGGCGCTCGGAGAGCTCGTCAAGCTCGCCCTCGAGGTCCTCGCGGTGCAGAACGGCCCGCAGCTCGCTTTCGACTTCTGAGGCGTGGCCGCGGAGAACCTGATCGGCCGGAAGGTAGACCCAACTCGGCTCGGGTGCCATCCCGGGGGTGGTGCGCACGAAGCGCCACACGATCTGGCGGAACAGCAGCGGAGTCTTCGCGGCCGTGGCGTAGACGCCGACCCGCAGCCGCGGGATGTCGACGCCCTCGGAGACCATGTTCACGGCCACGATCCAGGACTCTCGTGAGCCGCGAAACTCAGCGAGCTTCTTGGCGGCGTTCGTGTCGGTGTGCAGGACCACAACGGGCGTCTTCCCCGTGGCTTCGTGCAGGAGCTTCGCGATCTGGCGGGCGTGCGTGGCGTCGGCCGCCACAGCCAGCCCGCCGGCGTGGGGATGCTCGGCCGAGCGCAATGACCGCAGCTTCGCGTCGGCCTCCTTGAGGATCCGTGGCAACCCGTCGGGCAGCTCGGTCGAGATCGCCGTTCGATAGCGGCGACTTGCCTCCCGGCCGGTCAGGACCGTCTCGAAGGAGGATTCGATCACGTCGTCGCCGCTGCGCCAGGAGAGGCTCCCGTCGAACGTCACGAAGGCAACCGGGCGGCAGATCCCGTCGGTGACGGCGTCGGCGTAGGTGTAGGCCACGTCGGCCACCACCAGCCCGTCCCTGTCGTAGCTGACGCCCGGGATCGCTGTCGCGTCAGAGCGAAAGGGAGTCCCCGAGAGGAGCAGCCACCGCCTGGCCCGGGCGAACGCATGGCGAAAGCTTGTCCCCCAGGCGAGATCCTCTCCCAGGTGGTGGGCCTCGTCGACCACCACGAGGGTGTCCGGGGCAACCTTCGACGCCCACCCGGCCGGGTCGCTGGCGACGCGCGCGTAGGTCACCGCCACCCCATGAAAGTCGCGGGGAGCGATCGGGCCCGGCGCATCGGGGGCCAGCTGAATACCGAGCGTCGCGGCGGCCGCGGCCCACTGGCGGGTGAGCGGGGTCGTGGGGCAGAGCACGACGATACGCCTCGCCTTCCGCGCGGCCAGTAGACGGCCGGCCAGCTCAAGAGCCGGACGTGTCTTGCCTGCGCCGGGGGCGGCAGAGATCAGGAACGGGCCGTCGTCCCAGTCGGCCAGGCGATCGAGGGCGTCCCGCTGCCAGGCACGCAGTGTTGTCGGGGGAGCGGGAGTCAAAGAGTCCGGCATCCTCCGGCACACGACGGACGGATCGCCGCAGGCCAGTGTCAGCTTGGATTTCGCCTCGGAGGGCCCGGCGGAGGGAAGCTCAGCCGGGTACGCGGGCGCTGACGATCCAGGTGGACGCCGGCGCCTCGATCCCGTTGGGGCCGCGCCACTGATCAAGACCCTCCGCGAGGGCCGCTTCGACGGCCGGGTGGAGGTGCGCGGCGGAATCGCCGGCCAGTCGCAGGATCTCGCCGGCCGGGCCGATCGACATGATCAGTTCGACCGCCTCCTGAACGTCGCGGCCGATCGTCAGCGGGATATCGCAGCGATGGAGGGTGATGTCCGTGAAGCCGGCGCTGACGAGGATGCCGCTGACGGTGTCGGCGTTGCCCATCGAGAACGGACCCGGCCCGCACGTCGGCTCGTCATAGGCCTCTGGCTTCCTGACGAAGCGCTCGGTGATCAGTTGCGGCTCGTAGGCCCAGGCGTTCTCGACCTTCGAGCGCCAGACCGCCATGGTCAGGCGTCCGCCAGGGACGAGCGCCTCGCGGACCCTGCGCATCGCCGCCCCGGGGTTGTCGAAGAACATCGTGCCCATGCGGGAGTAGGCGAGGTCGAACTGCTGCGGGAAGGTTCTCGTCTGGACGTCTGCGACCTCGAAACGGGCGTTTGCCAGCCCCGCTTCCTCAGCCTCGCGGACGGCTGCTTCGATGAAGCGCGGCGCGACGTCGACGCCCAGCGCGTAGCCGGCGGGGCCGACCAGGCCGGCGAGGATCTGGGTTGCATCGCCGAAGCCGCAGCCGAGGTCCAGCACCCGCTCGCCCGGCTGCGGGTCGGCGATCCGAATCGCCTCGGCACCGTAGAGGGCAAGCCCCTCCACCAGCAGATGGCGGAAACGGACGAACCGTTCGAAGAGCGGGCCGTCCCAGGCTCGGGTGGCCTCATCGTTGACAGCGACCCCGGACTCCACGCTTCCGATTATTCCGTCCAGGCGCGACCCAAGTCAACAGGCCATCCGCGGCGGGGCGGGTTCTCTCTCACCGGTGCAGGTCTTGAACGATCTGGTTGGCCAGTGGAGACCCGAGTCCCGAAGCCATGTCATATCCGGTGCTCGCCGTGCAGCAGGAAACCCCGCTGAAGACGGCGTTGCCGCCGGCGGTGATGTCGAGGAACGATCCGGGGTTGTGCTGGGCGATCGAATAGAGCAGAGGCGGGACGAACCCGGGGTTTGGCAGGCCGGCCTGTTTTGCCTGCTGATCCCAAAGGGCGATCGTCGCGGCTACGAGCGGTGTCGCTGCGCTTGTGCCGCCAACGACAGTGATGCTCTGGCCGGCCGACGGGCCGCAGCCGGACACTTCCTTTGAGCAGATGATCACGTATCCCGGGGCCGGGTCGGCGAAGGCGGAGACGTCGGGAACCATTCGCTTGGCGCTCTGCGAAGGGATCGCCGGCTGCCACCAGGGGCGGTTTGTGAACGTGCTGAAACCGCCTCCGCCGGCAGCGGCCTGCGCGTACGGCGCCGGGTACTCGGTGTCGTTCCACACACCCGAGGATTCGATCGCGTTGGCCGGCGTCAGCGACACGTTCGTGCCGCCCACAGCCAGCACCCACGGCGAGGTGGCGGGCCAGGAGGCCGACTGCTTCTTATCGGCGCTCGTCAGTTGTGCGGTCGGCACCCCGTGCGCACAGGCGGAGGAGCCGCTGTCGCCGGAGGCGACGACGATCGTGATGCCCAGCGAGGCGGTTGCCGCGGCCTGGCGATTGAAGAGCGTGCGAGCCGCCGAATAAGGAGCGACGCTGGCCTCACACACGCCGTAGGAGATCGAGATCACGTTCGGGAGCGGGACGTTATTCTTCGTTGCCTGCAGTGGTTCAGCGAGTAGCTTGAGCGCACCCTGCGGGTCGGACTGACCCAGGGCCTTCACCCAGAGATCGAGGCGGGAGAGCTTCGGCGCGACCATGGCGACGGTCATCGCGTCAAGCGAGCTCTCGAGGATCGGAGCGATGTTCGAGCCGCCGTGGATCTGCATCGCCGTGCCGGCGAAGCCGAAGCAGTTTCGGTAGGCGTTGACGTCGCTGATCGGAGTCGGCGCTTCGCCGAGGATGGCGACCCGAGCGCCCTGCCCCTGCAGGCCACTGGCGTTCAGCTGGGCGATCCCGTAGGCGCTGAGGATCTGGTTCGGGAACAGCCCGGAGCTCGAGAAGACCCCCGCGGGGTAGGTCGTGGTGGCACAGCCCGGTTCGATTGTCCCCGTACGGGTCGGCGTGCCGCCCTGAACGGCGGCGATCCGGGCTCGGGCGGTCGAGCGAACCGAGCTGGCAGAGCCTTTCTGGGTGACGTACAGCCCCAGGCCGGCCACGGTGTCGACGTTGCCGTTCAGACCCGAGCCGAGCTTCGGTGTATTGACCGGCAGCGCCACCGCCTGGTTCGGTTCGCCGGTCGCATAGAGGTTCCACTTCTGGCCGAACAGCTTCTGGGCGTTCTTGATGCTGATCGTCGCGCTGACTCGCAAGTGGGTAACGTCGACAGTGGCCGTGACGCCGTAGGGCTTGAATGCGCCGACGACGGCGTTGCGCCGGGACGACGAGGCGCCGTATTTGCTCTGCAGCGAGGAGAGCGTCAGGTATTTCCCGTACGTCGAAGATGAGGGATTGCTCGCCGCCTTGACCGCGTTCTTGATGCCTTCCTGATTGGCGATCATCCCCAACTCGAGCGTGAGCTTCAGCCCCGTCGAGGCCGGTCCAAGGTTCTTCAGGCCCTTGTGGGAGATGTCTCCGTAGTTGACGCTCGTCGAGGCAAGCGCCGATGCGGATACCGCGTTCAGCGCAAAGAGCAGGCCGAGCACCAGAGCTACGCGGGTATACCTGATGCGCATCAGCGCTGCCGACCCTCCGACGGGGGCTCCATCGCTGGGAGCCTACTCCTCGACGGCTTTCGCGTGCGGCGACCGAGGACGTCCGTCCGACCTTCGGAGGAACCTGCCCCCTGGATGCTTCTGCTTCGCGTGTTCGGGGAATCCGCCGCGATGGATGGCGTGGCAGAGCGACTCAGGGAGTCTGACGGCGCCCGTCACGTCAGCGCGTCCGATCGTGCCCGAGACGGGACGGTCCTGGTGACGGCTGAGGTCCAGCCTGTCCATGCCGACGGCGCGCTCGAGATGATCTCCGCGCTGGGCATCCCCGCCGAGGACGTCTCGCTGCTGCGCCTCGAGGCGATTGGACCGGTGCTGGCGCCTGAGGAATCCGTCGCCATCGTCTGGGCTGACCTGCTCGGTCAGGCTCGGGTAAACGCTCGAACGGCCTTGCGATATCTCATCTTCATGGCTGTGGCGGGCGTGATCGCGGCATTTGGCGTGATCGATCAGGACCAGGTTCTGATCGTGGGGGCGATGGCCGTGTCGCCTGATCTGCTTCCTGTTACGGCTGCCTGTACCGGGCTGGTTCTCGCCCGGCCCCGGCTGATCCGGCGCGGGCTGCTCTCGTTGGCGAGCGGCCTCGCAGTCGCCTGCGCGTTTTCGGCGGCCGTCACGGGGCTTCTCAACCTGTTTGGACTTCTGCCTACCGGCTTCTCCGTCCGCGAGGTTGGCCTCGCCAGCCAGCACCATCTCGAAGCGGAGACTTTTCTCGTGGCCATCGCCGCGGGGATCGCGGGAATGCTTGCGGTCGAGACGCGGGCGAGCGCGGGCGTCGGCGTCGCGATCTCTGTGACGACGATCCCTGCCGCGGCTTTCCTCGGCGTCGCGGCTGGTGTCGGCGAGTTCTCCAAATCGCTGTCGGCACTCGGGGTTCTCAGCGTCAACGTGGCGATGATGCTCCTCGGCGGCTCGCTGGCGCTGGTGGTCCAGCGTCGGCTCGCGGCGGCAGGCTCTGAACCGACCCTGCCGGGGTCGCATCAGTGAGCGGCGGAAGCAGGCGCTGACTGCGTGCGAGCAACTCGACGGCGCGCCGGGTAGCCTCCCACCACCGGTAGACAGTTCGAATGGGGCTGGGATGTCCCTCTCTCGAAAGGATCGACCCAGATGCCCGATGAACCGGACCGCAGCAAACTTCCGATCCAACGGCCGCCGTTCACGGGAGTCGCGAACCAGACACTCGACGGCTCGAAGCCGGGTTGGGAGCAGATCGGGCACGTCGAGCCGCCCGAGGGCGCGCCGAATGTCCTGGTCGTGCTCATCGACGACGCCGGCTTTGGAAATCCCAGCACCTTTGGCGGCCCGATTGAGACGCCGAACTACGACCGGATGGCCGACGAGGGCCTTCGTTACAACCGCTTCCACGTCACGGCGATGTGCTCGCC
>CAZFGJ010000121.1:0-8976 GCA_964518445.1 uncultured Solirubrobacteraceae bacterium | reverse complement strand
GAGGACCCAACCGTGCAGCAGATAATCGACCACGTAGACGACGAGCTCTCCTGATGCTCTTTGACCTCAGAGGCCGCCACCGGCGGCGGCTCGTCCGTGTCATCTACATCGGCCTGGCGGTCCTGATCGGCGTCGGCCTCGTCGGCTTCGGCATCGGCGGCGGCCTGGGCGGAGGCGGCATCTTCAACGCCGCAAGCTCCAACGAAGGCTCCAGCTCGGCGACCTTTGCGGCTCAGGTCAAGAAGTACCGCAAGCTCACCCAGACGCAGCCGACGAATCCCGCCGGCTGGGAAGGCCTGGCCAAGGCGCTGCTCCACGAAGCCAGCGTCTTCCAGACCGCCACGGGCACGCCCACCAAGAAGGGCAAGGAACTGTTCCACGAAGCCTCCGAAGCCTGGACCAGCTACCTAGGGTTGAACCCGCCCAAACCGAACACCGAACTGGCGACCCTGATCGTCCGGATCTACGGCGAAGAAGGCCTCAACGAACCGGCCAAGGCGGTTGAAGCCCTGCAGATCGTGATCGCTCACCGCCAGAAGAGCGCCGCCCTCTACGCGCAGCTGGCCGAGTTCGCCTTCAAAGCGAAGAACGAACGGGTTGGCGACCTGGCCCTGGCGAAGGCGGTTGCCCTGGCGCCCGCCGCGCAACGGGCCCGGGTGAAGAAAGAACTCGAAGAAGTCAAGAAGTTCCCCAACGGCGGCCAGACGTTCACGACCACGACCAACGGCAAAACCTACGCGGTCAAAAAGGCGCCCAACGGGGAATTCACCGGGACCCAGATCACCCCGGCGCCGTCGACGAGCGGCACCAGCTCGACGACCACCACGACGAAAAAATAGTCCCGGGCGCCTGACGCGCGGGACCACTGCGAGGACCTGAACGAGATGCCCGTCGGCTACACGGCCCGCCTGCTCGTCTCCTGTGCGGATCGGCCCGGAATCGTCGCGGCCGTCTCAGGCTTCCTGCTCGAGCAGGGCGCCAACATCGTCTCCTCCCACCAGTACTCATCCGATCCAAGCGGCGGTCGGTTCTTCCTGCGTACCGAGTTCTTCCTCCCCGACGGCGGGGACGTCGAGAAGGTCCGCCGGGCGTTTGGCGCCGAGGTCGCCGAGAGCTTCGGGATGACCTGGGAGATGCGCGGCTGGGGAGAGCGCAGGCGCATGGTGATCCTGGTCTCCCGCTATGACCACTGCCTGCTGGACCTGCTCTGGCGCCGCAGGCGAGGGGAGCTCGAGGCGGACGTTCTGGCGGTTATCTCCAACCACCCCGACCTCGAGCCGGAGGTGCGGGCCGCGGGGGTGCCCTTCCACCACGTGCCGGTTCAGGACGGAGGCATGGAGGAGGCCGAGGAGGCGATGCTCGAGCTGCTCGGGGATGACGTCGAGCTGCTCGTCCTGGCCCGCTACATGCGGATCCTCAGCGCCGGCTTCCTGGGCCGTCTGAACGCTCCGGCGATCAACATCCACCACTCCTTCCTGCCGGCCTTCGCCGGGGCCAGCCCATATCTCCGGGCCCATGACAGGGGCGTCAAGCTGATCGGCGCGACGGCCCACTACGTCACCGAGGACCTCGACGACGGCCCGATCATCGAGCAGGACGTCCTCCGGGTGGACCACCGCCAGAGCCCTGAGGAGCTCGAGCGGCTGGGCCGAGACGTGGAGCGGCTGGTCCTGGCACGGGCCGTCGAGCTGCATCTGGATGACCGGGTGATCGTCGACGGGCGGCGCACTGTCGTCTTCTGAGTGTGCCCGGGCGCCCGCCTCGGGTAAAATCCCCCGCTGAAGCCGGCAGACCTCGCCGGTGCCCTCACGGGCCGTTAGCTCAACCGGCAGAGCAGGGGCCTCTTAAGCCCAAGGTTCCGGGTTCGATTCCCGGACGGCCCATCGTCAGTTCATGCGCAGCAGCACCCCGGCTACCCTGACCGGGTGAGCAGCAAGGAAGACCTCCTCCCGCGGATCGCCTTCGCCGATGAGGCCTCCTGGGAGGCCTGGCTCGAGGATAACCACCTCGAGTCGGCGGGCCTGCTGGTCTCGATCGCCAAGAAGGGCAGCGGGGTGGAGAGCGTCCACTACCCCGAGGTGCTGGACACGGCCATCTGCTTTGGCTGGATAGACGGCCGCCGCGAGAAACTCGACGAGATCTTCTTTCTGCAGCGCTTCACGCCGCGCCGGGCCCGCAGCAGATGGTCACGGATCAACAGGGACAAGGCCGAGCGGCTGATCGGTGAAGGGCGAATGAGGGAGGCCGGGCTGATCGAGGTGGAGCGGGCCAAGGCGGACGGGCGCTGGGATGCCGCCTACGAGGGCCAGGCCTCGGCCAGCGTCCCCGAGGACCTACAGAGGGTCCTCGACGAGCGCCCCGGAGCTGCGGCCTTCTTCGCCGGGCTGAGCTCGCAGAACCGCTACGCCTTCATCTACCGGCTGAACCAGCCCAAGACGCCGCAGGGGCGGGCACGGAAACTGGCGCGCACCATCGAGATGCTCGATGCCCGGGAGACGCACCACCCCTAGCGGGTCGGTCTGCCCTGGACGGCCAGCGGGGCGCTTGGGCGCTCGGCGCCCGTCAGGGGCCGGGAGAACTCGATTCCCTCGTCCTCCAGCGAGCCTCGTCGCAGCAGGCGGACATCCAGGGGGTAGTTCTGGTTGAGCCGCCAGGGCGCCCGAGCGCCCTGCTTGGGCAGCTGGTCGATCGAGCGAAGGACGTAGCCGGCCTTGAGGTCGAGGAAAGGCTCGGTGGGTTCGCTCGGGTCGGGGGCCTGGGGGGTGCATTGCGAGTAGCTGTTGGCGTCCATGTGGTTGAGCAGCCGGCAGACGTACTCAGCCACAAGATCGGCCTTCAGCGTCCAGGAGGCGTTGGAGTAGCCCAGGGTCAGGACCAGGTTGGGGATGCCGCTGAGCATCATCCCCTTGTAGCCGACGGTCTGGCCCAGGTCGATCCTGCGCCCATCGACGCTCACCTCGATGCCGCCGAGGGCCAGCAGGTTCAGTCCGGTCGCGGTGACGATGATGTCGGCCTCAAGTTCGCGGCCCGACTCCAGCAGGACGCCCTTCGGGGTGAAGCGCTCGATCCGGTCCGTCACGATCGAGGCGCTCCCCTTGGAGATCGCTTCGAACATGTCGCCGTCGGGGACGAAGCAGACCCGCTGGTCCCAGGGCTGATAGGTCGGTTTGAAGTGGGTGTCGACGTCGTAGCCCGCCGGCAGGCGTATCTGCACTCCCCGGCGCAGCAGCTTCCTGACCAGGCCCGGAGCGCTGCGGCTGAGCTTGAAGAAGCTCAACCCCATCAGGACGTTCTTCCAGCGGATGATCGAGTAGGCGGCCTTCTTTCCCAGGCGGAGGCGCAGGAGGTCGGCCAGAGGGTCGCGGGCGGGCAGGGAGAGGACGTAGCTGGGCGAGCGCTGGAGCATCGTCACGTGCTCCGCCTTTCCGGCCATCGAGGGGACCAGCGTCACGGCGGTCGCCCCGCTGCCGATCACCAGCACCCGCTTCCCCGCGTAGTCGAGGTCCTCGGGCCAGTGCTGGGGGTGGATCAGCTGTCCCTGGAAGGCATCCATGTCGGCGAACTCGGGGGTGTAGCCTTCGTCGTAGCGGTAGTAGCCGGTGCAGCCGTAGAAGAATGCGCAGGTCAGTGCGTAGCGTTCGCCGTCGTGGGCTCCGTCGGTCCGTTCGATCTCGACGGTCCAGCGCCCCTGGAGCGTTGACCACTCCGCCGCGATCACCCGGCTGGAGAAGCGGATCTGCTGATCGACGCCGCTCTCGGCGGCCGCCTCGCGAATGTAGCTGCGGATCGATTCGCCGTCGGCGATCGCCTTGGCGGCCTCCCAGGGCTTGAAGGAGTAGCCGAGGGTGAACATGTCCGAGTCCGAGCGGATGCCGGGGTAGCGGAAGATGTCCCAGGTCCCGCCGATCGCCTCACGAGCCTCGAGGATCGCGAAGGTCTTGCCGGGGCACTCGCGGCGGAGGTGGCAGGCGGCACCTATTCCCGAGAGGCCGGCACCCACGATCAGGACGTCAATGTGCTCTCTGGGGGCGAGGCTCATCTCCCCGGAGCGTACCTCAGGCGGGCGGGCCGCCCGCGCCCTTGGAGAGGCTAAGGAGTTCGTAGGAGCGCCAAAGGGGCGCTTCAGGCACTGGCGACGCCGCTTGCGGCGCCGCCGATCAGGGTGTCGCGCCCGGCGTCCGTCCAGATGACCTGGTCGCGTCCCGGGCCGACGCCGATCAGGGTCACCGGTGCCCCGATCTGCTCGGCGATGAAGTCCAGGTAGTCGCGGGCCGCCTGGGGAAGGTCTGAGAGTGTCCGGCACTCGCCCAGGTCCTCCTTCCAGCCGGGAAGCTCGGTGACCTTGCCGACGCTGTGGTGAAGGACCGTCTGGTGGTAGGGGAAGTCCTCGAACTCCGCACCGTCCTCGCCCAGGTAGCTGGTGCAGACACCGATCTTCTCGAGCCCCGAGAGGACATCGAGCTTGGTCAGGACCAGGGCCGTCATGGTGTTCAGGCGCGAGGCGTAGCGGAGGGCCACCAGGTCGAGCCAGCCGGTGCGGCGAGGGCGCCCGGTGGTCGTGCCGAACTCGCCTCCCCGCTGGCGGATCGTCTCGCCCATCTCTTCGTGGAGCTCGGACGGGAACGGGCCGGCGCCGACCCGCGTCGTGTAGGCCTTCGAGATGCCCCAGACTTCGTCGATCGCCTTGGGGCCGATCCCGCTGCCGACGCATGCCGCACCGGACAGGGGGTTCGACGAGGTGACGAAGGGATAGGTCCCGTGGTCGATGTCCAGCATCGCCCCCTGGGCGCCCTCGAGGATCACCAGTTCGTCGGCCTCGAGCATCTCCCACATCAGCTTGGAGGTGTCGGCGATGTGTTTCTCCAGCCGGTGGCCATAGGTCAGGTATTCCTCGGTCATCGTGTGCAGGTCGAGGGCCGGGTCCTTCTCGAAGGGTCGCAGCGAGAGCCGCTTGGGCTCCATGGCGGCGACGATCTTCTTCTTCAGGATCTTCTCGTCGAGGAGGTCCTGGACGCGGATTCCAAGGCGGGCCGCCTTGTCCGCGTAGCAGGGGCCGATGCCCCGGCGGGTGGTGCCGATCTGCAGCTTGCCCAGTTTCGACTCGCCGGCCGAATCGAGCAGCAGGTGGTAGGGCATGATCAGGTGAGCGTTGGCTGAGATCCGCAGGCCCGAGTCGTCGATTCGCCGTGAGCGCAGTCCGTCGAGCTCGTCGATCAGCACCTTCGGGTCGATCACCACGCCGTTGCCGATCACGCAGCGCTTGCCCGGGTAGAGGATCCCCGAGGGGATCAGGTGGAACTTCCACTCGGTGTCGCCCCGGACGATCGTGTGTCCCGCGTTGTTGCCGCCCTGGAAGCGCACGACGGCGTCGCCGTGCTCGGCAAGGAGATCAGTGATCTTGCCCTTGCCCTCGTCGCCCCACTGGGCACCCACTATGACTATCCCCGGCATGAGCTGTGCAGTTTAGGGAGGCCTGGGGGCGAGTCGTCTGCGCCCCCGTGCTCCTCAGCCCGTCCGGCCGGCCAGATCGCCCGTCTGGGGGCGTATCTCGAAGCGCTTGTCCTCGCCGTAGAGGGGGATCAGATCCCCGCATATCTCGACCAGGCGCGAGACCGTTCGAGCCCCAAGGCGCTCGGAGAGCTCGTCGGGCATCAGGTTGGTTGTCGCGATGATCGCCTTCTCCGCCTCGTAGCGGGCGTTGACGATCGAGTAGAGCTGCTCCAGGACCCACTCGGTCTGGTTCTCGGCTCCAAGGTCATCCAGGTGAAGCAGGTCGACGGCCGTCAGGCGATCCATGAAGTCGACCATCCCGGCGTCCGAGTCCATCGATTCGCGCAGCAGGTTCAGCAGCCTGGGCAGCGAGTAGATCGCCACCGAGCGCCCCGCGTCGAGCGCCGACTTGGAGACCAGCATCGCCAGCGTCGTCTTCCCCGTGCCCACGTCGCCCTGGATCCAGAGGCCCTTGCCGGCGTCCAGGTTGGCCGCGACCGAGCCGACATAGCGGCGGACCGTCCTGATCTGCTCGGGCGCCGTCCTGGCGATGTCACTGACCGGCGCCCGGTCGAAGGAGACGCCCCGGTAGCGCCTCGGGATCCTGCCGGCAAGGCTCCGGGTGCGGGCGTTCGAGATCCGCGCGGCGCGGCAGGCGCAGTCCCGGGCCGTGTTGGTCTGCTCGTCGATCAGGAAGCCGCCCCCGTCGCACATCCCAAGCGGGCAGGAGGTGGGGCTTGGAGTCCCGTCGTCGAAGGCTGCCGTGGGCTCGCTCATTCGTCGGAGTAGCGCTGTTCGCCGGCGTAGTTCATGAACTTCGGGTACTCCTTCTGGAACGTCAGCGTCACTTTGCCGACGGCTCCGTTTCGATGCTTGGCGATCAGCAGGTCGGCCTCGCCGGGACGCTCGGAGTCCTCGTTGTAGTACTCGTCCCGGTAGATGAACATCACCAGGTCGGAGTCCTGCTCCAGGTTCCCCGACTCCCTCAGGTCCGACAGCTGGGGCTTCTTGTCCGGGCGCGTCTCGACAGCTCGGCTCAGCTGCGACAGGGCGATCACCGGCACGCCCAGCTCGCGGGCCAGGATCTTCAGCCCACGGCTCAGCTCGCCGACCGCCGTGACGCGGCTGTCATAACGGCTGTCCGTTCGCATCAGCTGCAGGTAGTCGATGATGATCAGGCCCAGGCCACCCTCGCACTGGCTGTGCAGCCGCCGGGCCTTCGCACGGATCTCGAGCATCCCCACGTCGCTGGAGTCATCGACCCACAGGGGCGCCGCCGCCAGGCGCTCGCTGGCGCTGAGGATCTTCGGCCAGCGCGCCTCGGCCACCCGGCCCTTGCGCAGCTCCTCGCCCTTGATCGAGGCCTGCGACGCCACGAACCGCTGGGCAAGCTCGGCCTCGGCCATCTCCAGAGAGAACAGGGCCACCGGCCGGCCGTGCCTGACGGAGGCGTTTTCGGCGATGTTGCACACCAGGGCGCTCTTGCCCATCGCCGGACGGGCCGCGATGATGATCAGGTTCCCCTTCTGGAAGCCGCCGGTGATCTCGTCCAGGTCCTTGAAGCCCGACGGGGTCCCAGTGAGGGAGGTCTTTTCGATTGACAGCCGGTGGAGCTTGTCCAGCTCCTCGTGCAGCACGTCCTCAATCGACTTGAAGTCCTGCTGGCGGTCGTCCCGGGCGACCTCCAGCATCGCCTTCTCGGCCTGCTCGACCAGCTCCCGCGGGGGAACCCCGTGGCCCAGGACGCTCTCCTGGATCTCATAGGACGTCTTGAGCAGGCGGCGCAGCAGGGCGTTCTCGCGAACGATCTGCGCGTAGCGGCGGGCGTGACCCGCCGCCGGGACGACGCCGGTGAGTTCATCGACAGCCGCCTGGCCGCCGACGTCGGCGAGCTTGCCCATCTGGCGCAGGCGGTCGGTGACCGTCAGGACGTCAACCGGTTCGCTCTCGTTGTAGAGCGCCAGCATCGCCTCGTAGATCAGCCCGTGGCGCTCGCGGTAGAAGTCGTCCCCTCGCAGGCCCTCTTCGATGACCAGGGCATAGAGGGAGCGATCGGACAGCAGGATCGCGCCCAGCACCGACTGCTCGGCGTCGAGGTTGTGCGGTGGGGTAATGACCCCGGTGGGCGCCCCGTTGGCACCGTTGGATGTGGAGACAGCGCTCACGGCCATGGCTGCGCCGAGTCTAGATCTCCGCTCGCCGGGGCCCGGAAGCACTCCCCGCTATAAGGGAACATTTCGGCTCTCACGAACGCATGTTCGCAGGCGCCGGTGACGGATCGGCCGAACGTGCCGACGGGCGGGTCGCGCCTATTTCTTGGCTACGACCATGGTCTTGATGGTGGCGGTCACGTTCTCGACCACATCCACCACGACCATGTAGGTGCCGACGCTCTTGATCGGCTCCGGGAGATGCACGTTTTTTTTGTCGATCCGCAGGCCACGCGCTTCGCGGATGGCCGTGGCGATGTCCTGTGCCGTGACCGACCCGAACAGGCGTCCGTCGGCGCCGGCCTGCTGAGGGATCGTCAGCACGGTCCTGTTCAGCAGGTTGCTGTTCTCCTGAGCTTTCTCAACGGCTTCGCGGGCCATCCGCTCGTCGGCGGCCTGACGCTGGCGAATCGTCTCGATCGCGCCCTTGGTGGCCGGCTGGGCCAGCTTGCGGGGCATCAGGTAGTTGCGCAGGTAGCCCTTCGAGACATCGACTACCTTGCCCTGCTCGCCGAGGTCATCGACGTCCTTGAGGAGAATCGCTTCAGGCATGTCTAGTCCCTGCCGCGGTCGCCGCGCTCGCGACGAGGGCCGTCCTCACGACCGCCCTCGTTGACGTAGGGCAGCAGAGCGAGCTCACGGGCGCGCTTGACGGCGGTCGCGATCTGGACCTGGTGACGGCGGCAGGACCCGGTGATGCGGCGCGAGCGGATCTTCCCCTTCTCGGAGATGAACTTGCGCAGCGAGACGATGTCCTTGTAGTCGACCTGCTCGACCTTGTCCCGGCAGTGCTGACAGGGCTTGCGCCTGCCGCTCCCGGGACCGCCGCGCTTGTCGCGCCGGCGGACAGGCTTGCCACGACCGCGTGCCTTGGCCATCAGATAGCCCCGCCGCTGAGCGGGAGTTCGGGGCCGGCTGAAATTGAAAACACTGAAGACCTCACTGACTCACTAGAACGGAATGTCCTCGTCGGCTGTGCCGCCGGAGACCGGTGCGGCCTGGAAATCCCCTTCCTCCACGGGGATGTCGCTGCCTCTTGAGCCCCCGTTTCCAGCAAAGCCGCCCCCACTGGAGCCGTCTTCGCGCGAGCCAAGGAACTGCACCGAGTCGGCAATGATATCGATTGCCTGGCGCTTTGCGCCGTCCTGTGCCTCCCACTCCCGCCACTCGAGCCGTCCGTCGACCGCGATCGGGCGTCCCTTGGAGAGGTAGCGGGCGGCATTCTCGCCCTGCGCGCCCCAGACCGTCACGTCGAAGTAGTTGGGCTTGTCCTCCC
>CAZFGJ010000120.1:0-9004 GCA_964518445.1 uncultured Solirubrobacteraceae bacterium | reverse complement strand
TCGGCGACGACGACGAGCGAGAATTTCCGCCCCCGCTGGTGGCGACGGGTGAGGTGAGCGCAGACATCGTCCATGTCGAAGGGACGCTCGGGCACCAGGATCGCATCGGCTCCGCCGGCGATCCCCGCGTGGGTTGCGATCCAACCCGCATGGCGGCCCATGACCTCCACCAGCATGACCCGGTTGTGGGACTCGGCTGTCGTGTGGAGCCGGTCGATCGCGTCCGTGACGATCTGGACGGCCGTCTGGAAGCCGAAGGTGAAGTCCGTGCCGCCGAGGTCGTTGTCGATCGTCTTGGGCACGCCCACGACCGGGATTCCTTTTTCATGGAGCATCTGCGCGACGCCCAGGGTGTCGTCTCCGCCGATCGGAATCAGCGCGTCGATCCCCCGAGCGGCCATCGAGGCACGGATCTGTTCGGTGCCATCGGCTCCGTCCGCGAACGGGTTGGTTCGCGAGGTCCCGAGGATCGTCCCGCCGCGGGGGAGGATGCCCAGGGTGCGCTCGATCGTCAGCTCGAAGCCTTCGTCGGCGATCACCCCGGCCCAGCCGTACTGATAGCCGAAGAAGGTGTGCCCGTCGGGTAGCCCGGTACGCACGGCGGCCCTGATGACAGCGTTGAGGCCGGGGCAGTCGCCGCCGCCGGTGAGCATTCCAATTCGAGCCATGGCGGGAGCCTAGTCCTCTCAGATTTCCTCGGGGATCATCTCGATCGCGCCGCACGGACACTCGGCTGCGCACATGCCGCAGCCCTTGCAGTAGTCGAGGTCGATCGCGTAGGGCTCTCCCGGGGGGCCGGGCTTGATGACCGCGTTGTCGGGACAGACCCCGAAGCAGTTGTCGCAGGAGAAGCAGTTGCCGCATGACAGGCAGCGTCTGGCCTCGAACAGGGCCGAGTCCTCGTCGAGGCCGATCACGACCTCCTCGAAGGTGCTCTGACGCCGGATGTCCTCGAGTAGCGGCCTCACGGTTCGCGGCGCATCCGCGTAGTACCAGGTGTTCAGCTCGTCGAACCCCGCAAGCTGAACCTCCGGGACGCCGGGCGCCGGGAGTTCCTTGAGCCAGCTGTCGATGCACCTCGCAGCCCGGCGGCCGTGCCCGATCGCGACCGCCGCCATCCGCTGACCCGGCGTCATGTCGCCGCCGGCGAAGACCCCCGGGTGGCCGGTCATCATGCGCTCGTCGACCTCGACGACACCCTCCTGGATGCTGATTCCCTCGAGCCCCTCGAGCAGGGCCAGGTCGGCGCTCTGGCCGAGGGCCAGGATCAGGCTGTCCGCGTCCAGCTCCTCGAACTCTCCCGTCGGCTGCGGCATGCCGTCAGCGTCGAGCTCCATCCGCTCGATCCGCAGACGGGCGCCCCCGTGGACCTCGCCCGGCGCCGGCGGGGCTGCCGCAGCGGCCGAGACGGTTGAGAGCCAGCGGAAGGAGATCCCCTCCTGCTCAGCCTGCTGCAGCTCCTCCGGGTGGGCCGGCATGCGCTCGCGGGTGCGGCGATAGACGACCACCGGATCGACTCCGGTGAGGCGCCGCGCCGTGCGTGCGGCGTCGAGGGCCGTATCACCGCCGCCGTAGACGACGACCTTGCGGCCAAGCTGGGGCGGCTCTCCGTCCTCGATCCCGTGCAGCATCGAGACGGCGTCGAGGATGTGCGAGGCCGTGCCGCCCGGAAGATCGACATTGCGGGCTATGTGGGCACCAACCGCCAGGAAGGCCGCGTCGTATTCCCCTCGGGCCAGCTCGTGTTCGAGCGCCTCGATCGGCTCGTTGCAGCGCAGCTCGACTCCCATCGCGAGGATCCGGTCGATCTCCGCGTCCAGCGTCTCGCGCGGCAGGCGGTATGCCGGGATCCCGTAGCGCATCATGCCACCCGGCTTCGCCGCGGCCTCGGAGATCGTCACGTGATGTCCGCCAAGGGCGAGGTGGTAGGCAGCGCTCAAGCCGGAGGGGCCCGCGCCGACGACCAGCACGCGCTTGCCGCTCGAGGGCGCCGGAACGGGGAGCGTCCAGCCCTGGCGGATCGCCTCATCGCCCAGGAACCGCTCGACCGAGTTGATCCCGACCGGCTCGTCCAGCTGGGCCCGGTTGCAGGCCGTCTCGCAGGGGTGAAAGCAGATCCTGCCCATCACCGCCGGGAACGGGTTGTCCCGGACGATCTTCAACCATGCGTGTTCGTAGCCCTCGCCGCCCGACTCCGAGTCATAGAGCCAGCCCTGGATGTCCTCGCCGGCGGGGCAGCCGTTGCTGCAGGGCGGCAGCCGGCTGACGTAGCGGGGCCGTTCGACGCGCCAGGCACCCGTGTGGTTCGCGAGGCTGGTGCCGACGTCGAGCGTGATCGCAAACGGGCGGGGTGCCGGCTCGGGGGCGCTCACTGGGGGCCTCTCTCGCTGCGGGCCAGCAGCTCGAGCAGCTCCGGCCCCTGAGCGTCCTCGTCCGGGTCGAGCAGCCCGAAGCGCTCGATGTTCCTCTCGGCGCGGGCCTGAAGCGCCGCGATGACGTCCGCCCGTCCCTCGCCCGCGAAGAGGTGCGCGTAGCGCTTCTGAGGACGCAGATACTCCTCGACCGGAACCTGGCGGCGGATCTTCGAGACCTCGCCGACGCGCCCGTCGATCGCCTCGAAGACCGGGAACAGGCCGCTCTCCTTCGCGAGCCTGGCGATCTTGATCGTGTCGGCCGTGGCGGACCCCCAGCCCAGGGGGCAGGGGACGAGGACATGCAGGTAGCGCGGGCCGTGAAATTCCATCGCCCGGGAGACCTTGGCCTCGAGGTCGCGCAGCTCGGCCACCGTCGCGGTCGCCACGTAGGGGATCTCGTGGGCCATCGCGATCAGGGGCATGTTCTTGCCCTGGCTGAAGTTGTTGCCGGCCGTGGCGCCCAGGGGCTCGGTCGTGGCCGTCCTGGCGGCCGGGGGAGTGGCACCCGACCGCTGCACCCCGGTGTTCATATAGGCCTCGTTGTCGTAACAGATGTAGAGCACGTCATCGCCCCGCTCGAACATCCCCGAGAGGCTGGCCATGCCGATGTCGACGGTCCCGCCGTCGCCTCCCTGCCCGACGACCCGGATGTCGCTGCGGCCCTTCGCACGCAGGGCTGCCGCGATGCCCGTCGAGACCGCCGGAGCGTTGGCGAACAGCGAGTGGATCCAGGGCAGCCGCCAGGAGGTCTCGGGGAAGGGGGTCGAGAAGACCTCGAGGCAGCCGGTCGCGTTCGCCGCGATCAGCCGGCCCTCGGTCGCCCGCAGGGCGGCGTCCAGCGCGTAGCGGGCCCCGAGGGCCTCGCCGCAGCCCTGGCAGGCCCTGTGGCCCTTGGTCAGGGAGTTGGCACGATCGGGGTCCGACTGGACGGACGAGCCGTCGCTGTCCAGCAGCCTGTTGCCCACCGCGAAGGTTCCCGTCTGGTAGAAGCGCGTCTCGCTCATACCGGACCCGCCGAGACGATTCCGAGCTCCCGCAGGATGTTCTCCGCGTGGGGCCCCGGCCGTCCACCGCCGCGGCTTCTCATCAGCTCGCCCTCGACCACGTCTCTTCTCAGGTCGAGGAACCGCAGCGCCTCGAGCCGTCCCGCCTGCGCATCGTCGAGCAGGGCGTGGAGCGAGCGCCTGGTGATCGGACGACCACCCAGACCGGCGATGACCGTGTGGGAGGCCGGGCCGTCGGGGCCGATCGCGGCGCGGACATCCGCGCTGAGGATGCCTCCCACCCCGACGGCGAATGCACGCTCGAGGACGATCACCCTGCCGGCCCGTGCGAGGGCCGCTCGGACCTCCTCGAGAGGGAAGGGCCTGAACGCCTTCAGGGCGAGCACCCCGATCGAGAGCCCTGCGGCCCTTGCCTCATCGACCACCTCTTCGAGAGTTCCCACGACCGAGCCCATGGCGAGGACGATCGTCTCGGCGTCCTCGCAGCGGTAGGTGCTGAAGAGACCACCCGAGGTCCGTCCGAAGCTCTGCTCGAACTCCTCGGCCAGCTGAGGGATCACGTCGAGCGCCTCGATCTGCTTGGCGTGGGCGAGATAGCGGACCTCGGTGAACGCCTCCGGTCCGACCATCGCGCCGATCGTGATGGGGTCCGAGGGGTCGAGGACCTGGCGCGGGAGGAAGGGGGGGAGGTAGTCATCGACCAGCTCGGCCTCGGGCACCTCGAGCGGCTCGACCGCATGGGTGAGCACGAAGCCGTCGACGCAGACCATGACCGGCAGCGAGAGCTTCTCGGCGAGCCTGAAGGCCTGCACGTGCAGGTCCGCCGCCTCCTGGTTGTCGGATGCGTAGAGCTGAATCCAGCCGCAATCGCGCAGCGCCATCGAGTCGCTGTGGTCGTTCCAGATGTTGATCGGCGAGCCGATCGCCCGGTTGGCGACGGTCATCACGATCGGCAGGCCCAGGCCCGAGGCGTTGAACAGAGCCTCGGCCATGTAAAGGAGGCCCTGGCTGGCAGTCGCGGTGTAGGCGCGGGCGCCCGTTGCACTGGCGCCGATCGCGACCGACATGGCTGAGAACTCCGACTCCACATTGACGAACTCGCAGGGCGCCAGCTCGCCGGTCGCCACCATCCTCGAGAGACCCTCGACGATGTGCGTCTGCGGCGTGATCGGATATGCGCAGACGACCTCCGGGCGGCAGCGCGCCACCGCCCTGGCGATCGCAAGCGAGCCCTCGATCTGGCTAGGCACGGGCCGCCTCCCGCTGGGCGCCCACGTGGTCATAGGCGTCGCGTGCGGCAAGCCGGTTCGCCTTGGCGGCGGGACTGGCGCCGAAGCGCTCGTCGATGGCCCGCTCGAGGGCATCGATCGAGGTGAGCCCGGCGAGCGCCGTGAGGCCGCCGAGCAGCGCGGCGTTGGGGATCGGCCGGCCCAGCCGAGCCCGGGCGAACTCACTCGCCGGGACGGTCACGAGACGCTCGGGGCGGTGACGCTCGCGCAGCTCGCCGAGGCCGAGCTCCTCGAGGGTCCGGGTGGAGTTGATGAGGACATAGCCCTCGGGGTCGAGGCCCCCGAACACATCGACGTGGTGGAGCAGGGTGGGGTCCTGCACCACGACGGCATCGGGCTCGGCGATCGGCTCGCGCAGGCGGATCCGGACGTCGTCGATGCGGCAGAAGGCGATCACCGGGGCACCCATGCGCTCGGAGCCGAAGCTCGGAAAGGCCTGGGCCTTCAGGCCGTCGTTGAATGCCGCCAGTGAGAGCAGCTCTGCGGCCGTCACGACGCCCTGCCCGCCCCGGCCGTGGATTCGGACCTCGAACACTTGCTCACAGTCAACCGCCGCGAGCCCCTCGCAACTACCGCGCAGTACACCTAACGCGCTCCGTACTTATCCCGCATGCCCGGGGGGCTGGCCGTCCGTAGTGTCAGCCGCCATGCGGGTCGTCTCCGAACGCCAGCTTCACGAAGCCGTCGCAGCCGTGCCCGGTGATGAGCCGAGGGTCGTCGCCAGCGGCAACCACGCCGTTCCCCAGCTGGCGTTGCGGATCGTGAACGAGGCGCGGGAGCGCTACCGGCTGTTCATGCTGGCGGCCCAGGGGCCGCTGCCGCAACGCGAGGGCGTGATCTTCGAGACGCCCTTCGTGGGACCAGGGATGCGGGCAGCCGGCCCGCTGCTCGACTACCTGCCCATGCGTCTCTCCCTGGTTCCGCGGCTGTTCGACACGCTGCGTCCGCCCGACATCCTCCTGCTCAACACGACCACCGAGCGCGATGGGCGCGTCTCGATGGGTGTCGAGGTGAACATCCTCGTGGCAGCCCTCGAACGGGTCCGGGCGCGCGGCGGGCTGGTCGTCGCGCAGATGAACGAAGCGATGCCCTACACCCTCGGCGACGGGGAGATCGACTGCCAGCTGATCGACCTTGCGATCGAGGGCCCGGCCGAGCTGCCCTCGCCGATCTACGGGCCGGCGCACCCCGAGGCGCAGCTGATCGCCGAGCGGGTCGCCGGGCTTGTCGGGGACGGTGCGACCCTGCAGCTGGGGATCGGGCAGGTTCCCGATGCAACTTTGCGGGCTCTCTCGTCGCGGCGCCGGCTGGGTGTCTGGTCGGAGATGATCAGCGACGGGGTCATGGAGCTGGAGAACCAAGGCGCGCTCGACGCGGGCAGGCCGATCGTCTCCTCCTTTCTGTTCGGTTCCCCCGAGCTCTACCGCTGGGCCGATCGCAACCCCCGGCTGCTGATGAAGCGCACCGAGACGACCAACGACACCTCGCTGATCGAGGCCCAGGCCGGCATGGTCTCGATCAACACGGCCCTCCAACTCGACCTGGCCGACCAGGCGGGCGCCAGCCACATCAGAGGCCGCGTCTATTCGGGGTTCGGCGGGCAGCCCGACTTCGTCGCCGGGGCGATCCGCTCCAGAGGCGGCCACGCGGTGATCGCGCTTCGCTCGTGGCATGACCCGAGCGACAGCTCCACGATCGTCGGGCGCCTGAACACACCGGTCACCTCGTTCCAGCATTCCGCGGTCATAACCGAGCAGGGGATCGCGCAGATCTTCGGCCGCAGCCAGCGCGCCCAGGCGCGGCTGATAATCGAGCAGGCAGCCCACCCGGACGCGCGCGAGAAGCTCCGCGACGAGGCGGCTGCCCTGGGTCTGCTCTCACCCGCCGAGGCACCCGCCTGAACCTCGATCCGTAGATTCTCCGCAAGCTCCCGGCGGCCCACTACCGAAGCTCCCGGCTCGATCGAATGGGATCGTGGGTGTCATGAAGACCACACTCCCGTCAAGCACCCCGCTGGCCCGGCTCCTCGACCTGAGCTCTCGGAGCGCGATCGTCACGGGCGGCGCGATGGGCATCGGGCTGGGTATCGCCCGGCGCCTTCATGAGGCGGGCGCCGATGTCCTCATCGCAGACCTTGACGAGCACGCCGCGGGCGAGGCGGCCGCCGAGCTCAACGCCTCCGGTCGGGCCGGGGCATTGGCAGTCCAGGTCGACGTCTCCAACGCGGCCAGCGTCGAGCGGATGATCGGCGCGGCGGTGCGGGACTTCGGAGGCATCGACATCCTGGTCAACAACGCCGGGATCTACCCGATCATGCCGCTGGCGGAGGTCGACGCGGAGATCTTTCGTCACGTCCTGGACGTGAACCTCACCGGGCTCTTCATGTGCACCCAGGCTGCCGCCGCCCAGATGGTTCTGCAGGGCCGGGGCGGGCGGATCGTGAATGTCACCTCGATCGACGCCCTGCATCCCTCGATGGTCGGCCTTGCTCACTACGACGCCTCAAAGCACGGGGCCTGGGGCTTCACCAAGAACGTGGCCCTCGAGCTCGCACCGGAGAACATCCTCGTCAACGCTGTCGCGCCGGGAGGCATCGTGACGCCAGGTGCCGGGGGAGCGCTCGACGATGAGGCCCGCAGCGCATTCGAGGCCCTGATCCCGATGGGGCGCATGGGGGATCCCGATGACATCGCCCGGGCCGTCCTGTTCCTGGCGAGCGACCTCTCGAGCTACATGACCGGCAGCCAGATCGTCGTCGACGGCGGGCGCCTGCTCGGCTGAGCGGCGCGAAGAACGCGCCCGCGCGGCGTTCAATCCGAAGAAATCCACAGCCCTTTTGCGGGGATCCTGCCTTCCTCTCCGGGAAGCCCGCAGACACCGCGCTCGGGCGTGACGGGCCCGTTGCCACGGTGTCTAGCTGGGTGAAGGCCTGTCCCGGCCGGGGCAGGATCGAACCGGCGAAAGGACGTGACATCATGGCGAAGCTCTCGGGGACCGTGCCTCAACAGGCCCTTGCGGAAAGAGCCCCGCACACACAGAGGGCGCGCCGGATTCCGGCCATGGCGGCAGGGGTGATGCTGATCGCGGTCGTGGTGACGCTGATGAGTGCCACCGCCGCCAGGGCGGGAGGTGTGACCGTTACCGACCTGAGCAATGGGGCTACGGCACCCGGCCTCGCGGAAACGCTGGTAGGTGGGGGGCTGTCCATATCGAACGTCAAAGTCACGGGCTCGCCGCGAGCTGCCGGAAGCTTCACAGGCGGAGCGGGCAGCATCGGCTTCGAATCGGGCATCGTTCTGAGCTCGGGCAAGGTTCAGAGCAATCCCGAAGACGAACCCTGCTCACGCGGAGTCGAGGGTCCGAACACCTGTTATGAGGAAACCGGCGAAGTTCCGGCAGGGCCCAGCGGATCGGACAACATCACGAGCTTCGAAGCGCCCGGAGACGAACAGCTGAGCAGCCTCGCTGAATTCCCGACCTTCGATGCCTCAATCCTGGAATTCGACTTCGTGCCCACTCACGGGTCGGCGCAGTTCAGTTACGTCTTCTCCTCGGAGGAGTACAGCAACTACGCCAACACGCCCTACAACGACGTCTTCGCGTTCTATGTGAACGGAAACAACTGCGCGCTCGTCCCGGGAACAGCCGAACCCGTCGCGGTCAATCGCATCAACAACGGAAACGACTGGGGCGGCGACGCCACGCCGCACCACCCCGAACTCTTTCGCGACAACGTGCGCCCCGCGCCATCGATCGAATCTCAGATGGACGGCCTCACGACGATGCTCACCTGCACGGCCTCTGTGACACCCGGCCAGAGCAACCACATGAAGCTTGCCATCGCCGACGCGAGCGACCCGATCCTCGACTCGGCAGTGTTCATCGGGGGCCAGAGCCTGGTCAGCGGAACTCAGATCTCGACGGTTCTCACGGGCGGCGGGCACTCTGGAGAAAAGGCCTCGGTCCCACTGGGGACGCAGGTGTCCGATCACGCGATCCTCAGCGGCCCGACGGCTCCGGGAGCAACGGGGACGGTGACCTACCGGGTCTACTCCGACAGCGAATGCACGACGCTGGTCTCATCGTCCGGGACCGTCGCCGTCGCCGGCGGAACCGCTCCCCCGTCGCAGCCCCAGTCGCTCGCGCTCGGCACCTACTACTGGCAGGCGTCCTACAGCGGAGACGCCAACAACAACGCATCGACCGGCCAGTGCGGCGCGGAGGTTCTGACGGTCCACGCCAAAGAAGCGGGCGAAGAAGAACCCGGAGAGGAAGAGGATCCGACGAGCGTCCTCAC
>CAZFGJ010000119.1:0-9060 GCA_964518445.1 uncultured Solirubrobacteraceae bacterium | reverse complement strand
GACGCGGTCGCCGGCCCGGTCGGCCAGCTCTACCGTGTCGAGCACCTCCCCGATCCGCCCGCTGGCTCCGTCTCCGTCGAGGGCCGCCAGCAGCTCGAGATTCTTGCGGGCCGTCATGTAGGGGTAGAAGCGAGGCGCCTCGACGAAACCGGCGACGCCCTCGAGGGCGCCGGCGCCGGCGCGCATCGGGTCGCGGCCGAACAGTTCAACGACGCCTTCGGTCGGGGTGATCAGCCCGAGGGCCATGCGCAGGGTCGTGGTCTTTCCGGCGCCGTTGGGGCCGAGGAACCCGTAGACATCGCCGGCCCGGACGTTCAGGTCGATGTGATCGACGGCCGTCAGCTCTCCGTAGCGCTTCACCAGCCCGCGGGCCCTGACGGGCGCCGCGGGGTCGCTGGCGGCGCTAGAGGCCACGCGCCAGCGCTTCGATGTCCTTCGGCGCCACCGCCCCGGCAAGCACGTAGCTGACACCGGAGCGCTCGAAGCTCAGCACCGTGCCGAGCGCCGTCTTCAGCTCGCTGGCGTTGGCCCCGTTGATCTTGACGGTCGGCAGCCCTTCGAGTGAGTTGGTTGCGCCGCCCTTCTTGGAGGACTTCTCTTCGAGCACCCAGATCGAGCTGAGGCCCTTGCCGTGACTCGTGACGGTCGGCTTCTGCCCGTCCTTGGAGTGCTTCGGCGGCGAGCTCCCTTCGGGGGGCTTGACCTCGACGATCTTCGCGCCCGGCGGGGGCGTGAAGGCGAAGACAGAGTCGCTCACCGGTGCGTACGAGATCGAGCTGGTGGCCAGTTCGATCACAGGCGATGAGCTGTCGGTGGAGTAGATGGCCGCCCGCAGGGGAAGCCCGTTGCCGGCATCGAAGGAGAGCTCGGCTCCTGCGATCAGGCTGCCTTTTTCCTTCGGTGAAACGCGGACGGTGTAGGCAGCCTTGCCACCCACGTCGGTCGGCGTGGCGCCGGAGATGTCGGCGTGCCTCCCGGCCTTTGCGATGGCTTCTTCGATCTTGGCGACCGACGGAGGTTCATGCGAGCCCGACCACTGCGGGTGGGCGGCGTCGCCCGAGCCGCTGGTGGGAGAGGCGTTACCGGCCGGGGGCGTGTAGCGGTAGAGGGTGTTGGTCGATGCGTCGTAGAGCTTGGCCGTCCGGCCGTCGTAGATCAGCTGGGTGTCGCCCTTGTCGGCCTGCAGCTCGAGGCGGACGCGTCCGTCGGAGGCAACCCACAGGCGTCCCGAGCCGCCCGAGAGCAACGGGCTGGAGGCGAGTTCGCCGGTGCTCCCGCCGGCACCGCCCTGGCCTGCGCCGCTCGCGAGGTTGGCGCCTTCGAGCAGTCCGTTGGTGAGCTTGACGTTGGCGCTGAAACCCTGAACGGGGGGACCGGCGAGCGCGTCGTGAACCGCCTGGGCCAGCGGCTTGGCCGGGGGTGTCGGACCCGAGCCGACAGCCAGCGCGATGGCCGTCACCGATATGCCGATGACCACGACGCCGCCGCACAGGGCCAGAAGCCGGGAGAGGGGGAGGCGGCGGAAGATGTTCATGGCTCTTGGGTCCCTTCGGCGTGGTGGGGCAACGTGGAAACTCGCCCAAGTTCAGGGTAGCGCGCGTCCTTTTGCCCAGATAAGCCTGAGGACTTCCTCACGGGGTGTTCGATCGGCCGGCCGGCGCCCGGCGTGCTCGGCGGATCGTTCCGGGCCGCCACTCGATATCTTCCCGCCCGCATGGTCATCATCTTTCTGGGCATCTGGATCGTCCTGGCGCTGGTCGTCTTCTTCGCGGCCATGCGCAGCGGGTCGCACGGCGCGGGCGCCAAAGCGGGCGGCTCGAAGGCCGGCCGGCGTCTGATCGCCCTGGGTGTGACGGTGATGATCGTCTTCGGCCTCGCCGTTCCGGCAATCGTCCTGGCCTTCAACGGCGCGCACAAGTCGAGCGTCGCCGTCGGCGGTGTCCAGCTGACTCCCAAGGAGCGGGCCGGGCGCGAACTGTTCGCCAAGTCCTGTGCCGTCTGCCACTCGCTGTCGGCGGTGAAGTCCTACGCGCGGGTCGGGCCGAACCTCGACGTGAAGGTCGGCGAGCAGGTCTCCACTCCGGCGGGCCGCAAGGCGCTGGTCGAAGGCGCGATCGCCGAAGGGCGTGCCCGCGGCCTGGGACAGATGCCGGCACTCCTCTACCAGGGCAAGGAAGCCGAAGAGGTCGCCGCTTTCGTGGCGGCCGTCGCCGGTCACTGAGCCGGCCGATTTGGCCAGCCGTCGATACCGGCCGGCGCTCCCCATCGGCTAGGGTCCGCCACGATGGGTGACCAACCGCAGACCGCCGAGGACGTGAAGGCGCTCGTCCAGGAGCGGAACATCCGTTTCATCCGCTTCTGGTTCACGGACATCCTGGGCCAGCTGAAGTCCTTCTCGATCAACGCCGCCGAGCTCGACGACGCCTTCGAGGCCGGCATGGGCTTCGACGGCTCCTCGATCACCGGCTTCAACGCGATCGAGGAGTCCGACATGATCGCGATGCCCGACCCGAGCACCTTCCGGGTCCTTCCCTGGCGTCCTGAGGAGCAGGGCGTGGGAAGGATGTTCTGCGACGTTGTCACGCCCGAGCGAACCCCATACGAGGGCGACCCCCGCCATGTGCTGCGTCGAGCCGTCCAGCGGGCCCAGGCGATGGGCTTCGAAAACTTCAACGTCGGTCCTGAGCTCGAGTACTTCCTGTTCAAGGACTCACGGTCCACCGAGGTCCTCGACGAAGGCGGCTACTTCGACCTGACGACCCTGGACGCCGGCTCGGACGTTCGCCGCGAGACGGTCCTGGCGATGGAGCAGTTGGGGATCCATGTCGAGTACACCCACCACGAGGTCGGCCCCTCCCAGCACGAGATCGACATGCGCTACGCCGATGCGCTGAAGATGGCCGACGACTGCATGACCTACCGCATCACGGTCAAGGAGTACGCCATGAAGTACGGCTGGCATGCGACCTTCATGCCCAAGCCGCTGTTCGGCGAGAACGGATCGGGCATGCACACCCACCAGTCACTCTTCGCGGACGGGAAGAACGCGTTCTACGACCCCGATGACCAGTACTTCCTGTCGGACGTCGGCAAGGCCTTCATCGCCGGTCAGCTGAAGCACGCACGGGAGATCTGCTCGATCTTCGCCCAGTGGGTCAACTCCTACAAGCGGCTGGTTCCAGGCTTCGAGGCGCCGACCTACGTCGCCTGGTCGCGACGCAACCGCTCCGCCCTGGTGCGCGTGCCGATGTACCACCCGGGCCGCGAGCAGGCGACCAGGATGGAGCTCCGCTGCCCCGACCCGGCGTGCAACCCCTATCTGACCTTCGCGGCCCTGCTGCAGGCCGGTCTCGAGGGGATCGAGAAGGGCTACGAGCTGCCCGAGCCGATGGAGAAGAACCTCTACCACCTCTCCGGTGAGGAGCGCAAGCGCCTTGGCGTCGAGCAGCTGCCCGAGAGCCTGGGGGAGGCGATCGAGATCACCGCCGAGTCCGAGCTGGTCCTGAGGACCCTGGGCGAGCACATGTTCAACCGCTACGTCGAGATCAAGCGCCAGGAGTGGGACGACTACCGCGTCCAGGTCACCAAGTGGGAGCTGGACCGCTACCTGTCGATCCTCTAGAGGTGGCCGGCGCCTCAGGGGTGGGGCCGCAGAGGCGGCACCGGGCAGGCCAGCGGGCGGGCCGGCGCGAGGTGGTAGTGCATCGCCTGGAGTAGGTGCCCGAAGGCGCTGGGGTGGCGTCCGGCGATCTCGTGCTCGAGCCTCAGCACGGACATCCCGTTGCTCTCGTAGCGCTCGTCGCCGGTGAGCTGGGCGAGCCGAAGCAGGCCTGCCGCGGCGCTCGAGGAGCCCGCCGGGGTGGGGCTGTCCTCGAGATCCTTGCGCCTTGCGATCAGCCGTTCGCCGTCCGTGGCGGTCGTGAAGAAGCCGCCGCCCTCCAGGTCGGCGAAGCGCTCGATCATCTCGTCGGCCAGCTCGACGGCGCTCTGGAACCAGCGCTCCTCGCAGCTCGCTTCGAACAGCACGATAAGCGCCTCCAGCAGATAGGCGTGGTCCTCGAGATAGCCGACGATCTTCGCCTGCCCGTCGTTGTAGCTGCGCAGCAGGCGGCCCTGCGGGTCGCGCATCGTCTCGAGCACGAAATCGGCGCACCGCCCGGCCGCCTCCAGCAGCTCCTCGCCGCCGGGGCCCTCGAGGCCCTCGGGCAGACCGGACTGCAGCTGCGCTCCAGCCTCGGCCAGGGCGGCGATCATCAGCCCGTTCCAGGCGGTCAGCCGCTTGTCGTCCAGCCCGGGGCGGACCCGCTCGCCACGGGCCTCCAGGAGCCGGGCGCGAATTCGCCGTCTCGCCTCCGAGGAGGGCGCGGGGCCGCGGGCGGTGAGGACGTTCAGGCCCGGCTCGGGATGGTGGGGGTCGCTGAAGTTGCCGTCGGTGTCGACACCCAGCCAGGCGATCGCCGCGGCAGCATCCTCGCCGAGGACCTCGCGCATCTGCTGAGCGCTCCAGACGTAGAAGCGGCCCTCGACGCCCTCGGAGTCCGCGTCCAGGGCCGAGTAGAAGCCACCCTCGGGGCCGCGCATCTCCCGCAGCGCCCAGCCGAGGATCCCCAGGCACACCTCGAGCAGCGCCTCGTCGCCCGAGGCCTGCCAGCCATGGAGGTAGGCCCTCGCCAGGAGGGCGTTGTCGTAGAGCATCTTCTCGAAGTGGGGGACAGTCCAGGTTGCGTCGACGCTGTAGCGGGCGAAGCCGCCGCCGACCTGGTCGTGGATGCCGCCCGAGGCCATCGCCCGGAGCGTCGCCAGGGAGATCGTCGTCTCGTCCCGCAGCAGCAGGAACTCGAGCACCGAGGCCTGAGGGAACTTGGGGGGCCCGCCGAAGCCGCCGTTGCGCGCGTCGTATGTCTGGCGCAGCGCCTCGACCGCCGCCTCCAGCGCCTCCTCGGTGATCGGCTCATCCGAGGGCGACAGCCCGGCGCCGCCGGAGAGCTGCGTTTGCAGTCGCTCGCCGCCCTTGCGGATCTCCTCGCCGTTCTCGCGCCAGGTCTCGGCGATCGCCTGCAGCACCTGGGTCCAGGAGGGCATCCCGTGGCGTGGCTCCGGGGGGTAGTAGGTCCCGCCGTAGAAGGGCAGCTGCTCAGGGGTGAGGAACACGTTCAGGGGCCAGCCGCCGTGGCCGGTCATCCCCTGGACGGCCTCCATGTAGATGGCGTCGACGTCCGGTCGCTCCTCGCGGTCGACCTTGACGCAGACGAACTCGGAGTTCATGACATCGGCCGTCGCGTCGTCCTCGAAGGACTCCCGCTCCATCACGTGGCACCAGTGGCAGGCCGAGTATCCGATCGAGACGAGAACCGGGACGTTGCGCTCGGAGGCCAGGGCGAAGGCCTGAGGCCCCCAGGGCAGCCAGTCGACGGGATTCTCGGCATGCTGTCGCAGATACGGCGAGGTCTCCTGCGCCAGGGCGTTGGGCACCGGTTCAGGGTAGCCGGGCTAGCGGCCCGGGCCGCTGAGCCGGGGAGCCGTCCCCGGCCATTCCCCGCCCGCGGCGACGCCGGCGACCTTGACCTTCGCCAGGCTCAGACTGAAGGCGCGGCCGCCGAGCACTCCGACCACCCGTTTGGCGGCCGAGCCATATCGGACGATCCCGTCAGCGGCGCCGGGGCCGCTGACGACGATCGTGCTGGGCAGCAGCCGTCCGGCATGTACCTGGAAGGTGCCGGTCAGCCGGACGCCGGCGATGAACGAGTAGTCCCTCAGCGTGACCCTCGAGCGGCTGAGGCGCGTGTAGCCGCCCCTGAGCCCTCCGAAGCTGGCGCCGTTGGGCAGTTTGGAGCCGGCCTGGATCGTCGCGGCGAGCACCTGGCGGCCGAGGTCGTGAATGGTGTCGAGCACCGCCACGACGGTTTTCCCGGGGCGGCCGGGAAGGCCCGTGGGCGCCCTCACGCTGGCCAGGCCCCGGGGCGCGACGGGCGGTGGCGGCAGGATGTCCTTGCCGGTGGGGCAGGCCGAGACGGGCAGACCGCCGAAGAAGGCCGCCAGGGCCTTGGTGGTGCAGTCGGTCAGGTCGCTGCCGACGACGGAGTGCCCCGTGAACGGCACTGTCAGAAGCTGTGCGTCGGGTATCTGCGCGGCCACGGCCCGGGCCTCCGACGTCGGTGTCCGCAGGTCCTGCTCGCCGGAGAGGATCAGGGTCGGGACGTTGGGCAGTGCCGCGGGCGCGGGGGGAGCGGCGGAGGCGTCCGGCCAGCGGTCGCAGAGCTGCACCACGCTGGCGCCCAGCGCCGTGGCGGCATCGAATGGAGCAAAGACGGAGGCCGGCTGGGCGCGCACGAAGGCCAGGGCTTCTGCATCCCTGGTGCCGGGCGCGGCGGCGCGCTGCCAGGGGAAGGGAGCCTCCTCGCAGGTGGTGGCCGCGAACAGGGCTTCGTCGACTTCGTCGCCGCCGAGATGGGTGGGCGCGGGGAGGCGCTGTGCGCTGGGCACGTTCGGGATCAATCCCTCGGCGAGGGCCTGCAGGCGCAGCAGCGGGTCCGTGTCGCCGCGCAGGGCCGAGTGCACAGATGCTGGAACAAGGGCCCTCAGCGCCGGGTTGAGGTCGCCGTCCTTGAGGATCCCCAGCAGGCCGAACTCGTCCAACCGCGTGGTGTGGCGCCTGCCGATGCCGTCATAGACGGAGCCTGCGATCGAGTGCCGGCGCAGGCGTGCCGTGAGAGCGCTCAGGTCGCCGAGCGGGTTGCGGGTGATACCCGCGCAGAGCAGCTGCGAGCAGAGCTGCTCGATCACCGGCGAGATGGCCTGCAGGGTGGGTATTCCCAGCGGTTCCGGCCCGGTGCTCGGCACCACCGAATCGAGCAGCAGAGCTTCGACATGTTCGGGGTAGCGTTCGGCGTACTCGAGGGCCACCTTCGTCCCGTAGGAGGTCCCGTAGAGGACGAGCTTCTGATAGCCGGCGGCCCGGCGCAGCGCCTCGATGTCGCCGACGGTTTCCTGGGTCGTGAAGGCCCGGCGAGCCGGCCCGATCTGTTCAGCGCAGCGCTGGTAGATGCGGCCCACCGAGGCGAAGCTCCCCCCTTCGAGGGCAGGGCAGCTCAGCGGGTCGGAGTTGCCCGTCCCGCGCTGGTCGAAGACGAGCAGGTCGCGGCTGCTCAGGGCCGCCGCCATCGTCTTGGCGGTGAACGCGGCGAAGGGCAGGGCCGACTGGCCGGGCCCGCCCGCGAGCGCCACCATCGCGGAGGCGCTCGGCTGCGAGCCGGCGAGCTTGCGCTCGACGCTCAGGGAGATCGTTCCCGAGACGACGCCCGTCCGGTCGAGGGGGACGCCCAGTGAGGAGCAGGAGAAGCCCGCGGCGTCAGGGCAGGGGATGAAGCTGATGGCCGCCGAGGCCGATCCCGGAGCCAGACCGAGGAGGAGCAGCGCCGAGATGGCGGCGAGTGTGGAGAGCTGTCCGCGTCGCCGCATCGATGCCGACAATAGCTGCCGATATCTCGGAATTGGCCGGTAGGCGGACGTGTTGGCCACCGAGGGTTCCTTCGAGCATCCTGTGCGGGCCACGCCGCAGGGTCCCGTGAGCCGCCCTCGAGCCGCCGACCCGGAGGCTCAGGACTTCGGCGCGAATCGTCCCGGAAAGGCTGAGGCCGGGGATCAGCGAGTAGTCGCGCAGCACGACGCTGCTGCCCGAGATGCTGGCGATGCCGGAGCGCAGTCCGGTCACCAGCTCGGTTGAGAGGGTGAAGCTGCCTTCGCCCGACCCGCCCATTTCGGACTGCAGGCTGAGCTGGTGGGCGATGTCGGCCACGGTCAATGCGACGCCGTGGGCGGAACGGCCCACCAGGCCGGGGTAGCCGGGCTGCGGCGAGACATCCCCGAGGCTGCGTGGCGGAGGGGCCTGCGGGCGTAGCCTGGCCGGTGGGCGGGCAATGCGGCAGGCCTTGATCGGGGTGCCTTTGAACAGGGCCTGCAGGGCCTTGGCGCTGCAGCTGCTGGGATCGCTTCCCAGGACGGAGTGCCCGGTGAAGGGGACGAGGAGGAGATGCGAGCCGGGGATCGTCCCCGCGAGCGCCCGCGCGCCCGAGGTTGGCGTCCGCAGGTCGTCTGCGCCGCTGAGGATCAGGGTGGGAACCTCCGGCAGCGCACCCGAGGTGCCGGGGAGCGGAGCGGGCGGATAGGGCCATGCGGAGCAGGCCGGTATATCGCTCAGCTCGAGTGCCTCGGCGCCGGTGAAGGGAGCGAAGACCGACCTGGGCAGCGCCCTGACGACAGCCCGGGCTTCGCTCAGCTTCTGGGCCGGGGCGGATGCGCGATTCCAGGGGAAGGACTGCTCTTCGCAGCTCGTGGCGTAGTAGAGCGGGCCGTTGAACTCCCCGCCTTCGCCGCCCACGCGGGAGATGGTCAGGAACAGCCTCGCCAGGGGTGCGGCATCGCCCTCGACCGCGGCTCGGACATCGGTCACGAACTCCGCCCGCGCGCGATCCGAGAAGTCCCCGACGAGGAGCGTCTCGAGCAGCCCGGCGGGAGTGACGGAGATCCGCGTCGCATGGCCCCGCACCCCAACCATCCGGGCCCTCAGCCCCCTGTGGTGGATGCGGGCCAGCAGGCGGGTGAGATCGGCGACGGGATTCCGGGTCACGCCGCGGCAGGCGCGAAAGGCGCAGATCTGGCGCAGGACCCGGGGGAGAGCCTCGAAGGTGGAGCGATTCAGCACGTCCGGTCCGTTGGGCTCAACGACCGAGTCGAGCACCAGGGCTTCGACGTGTTCGGGGTGGGCCTGGGCGTAGTCCTCGGCGACCTTGGTGCCGTAGCTCGTTCCGTAGAGGACGAGCTTTTCGTAGCCGCCGGCCTGCCGGATCGCCTCGATGTCGGCGACGGTGTCGGCCGTTGTGAAGAAGGCCCGTTTGGGGCCGATTGCCGCGGCGCACCGGGAGATCGCCTGCTCGACCGTCCTGACCCGGCGTCCGATGTGACACGAGAGGGGTTGTGAGCTCCCCGTCCCGCGCTGGTCGAAGACGATCAGGTCGCGGGTGGCGGCGATCGGGCCGAGCAGTTCTGAGAAGTCTTCGGCGT
>CAZFGJ010000118.1:0-9392 GCA_964518445.1 uncultured Solirubrobacteraceae bacterium | reverse complement strand
ACGGAGAGCAGCGTGCGTTGGCGCTCGCTAAGCGCGGGCGCCTAGAGGCCCATCGCGTTGACCGCCTGCGTCACCTGGGCCGGTTCGAGGGTGGGGATCTGCGCGACAACGAGCTCGTGTTGCTCGCCGGTCAGCGAGCGCAGGCGATGGTCGTTCTCGACGTCGAACTGGCGGGCGGCGAGCATGACCCGCATCCCCGGGGTGGCCCTGGCGTGCGTGATCAGTGTGTAGAGGACGTCCCACAGGTCGGTGAGGCGTCCCGAGGCAAGGCTGACGGCGTCGAGCTGGTCGATGACGAGCAGCGACGGCCCGTCTTTGGCGAGCGCCGCCAGGACGCCCACGGGCGAACCCGGTAGCGCGAGCTGTGATCCGAGATCGAGCGGGGAGTGTGTCGGGGTCAACTGGTCGGCGCGGAGGCAGAGCGTGGGCCAGGACATCGAGAGCGCGCCCCGCACGACCTCGAGCAGGATGTCGCTCTTGCCGGCGCCGGCGCCAGCGGTGACCATCACGCCATCGAGGTCCTCGCGCTTGAGGAGCTCGATGGTCTCGGCGACCTGATCCCGTTTGATCGGGTGCGTCAGTCGCAGGCCCTGCAGCGAGGTCAGGTAGGTGTCGGTGATTGCCGCGACGGCCTCGCGAAGCGGTGTGTCGGTACTCCACCGCCTGGGATGCTTTTGGTAGCGGTCCTTCAGCGCCGCCCAGACCGCAGGCGCATCCAGGGTTCCCGGGATGACGGCACCGATCAGGTCCTGGAGCGACGCGAGCGAGTCGGCGGGTGGCGCGTCGATCAGCGGCTCGGCGAGCGCTTCGTTGAAAGCGATCAGCTCCGCTTCGCCGAGGACGGTGACGTGGGTCCGACGCAATGCCTCGAACGTGCTCTGCTCGTCGAGGTCCATCAGGCTCACGAGGGTCTGGAAGCTAGCGGTCCACGTCTTGCCCTGGAGGTGGTTGTAGAAGTCCTGGAGGTCTTCGGCATTGCATGCCCGTTCGGTGAGCTCGTGGAGATCGTCGGCATCCTGAGCGGAGACGAAATGCGCCTGATGACCCGCGGCCAGCTTTGTCGCGAACGCCTTAAGAACGCCGCGGTTGGCCAGAGCCCCAAGCGTCCAGTGCCCGGTGCCGGTGAGGCGTCTCTTCACCTGGTGGTATTCGCGGCCGCTCGCGCGGTCGAGGATGAACTCGAACCCGCTGGCGTCCTCGCTGACCGGCTCGAGGTGGATGCGGTCGGCTTCGCCGCGCAGGATCTGTAGGACGCATTTGACCGTCCATTGGCGCTCATAGCCGTCGCTCTTCTTCGCCGCAATTCCACCGTGGTAGGACATGTCTGCTGCAAGCCTATGGGCGGCGTGGGCCGCTCGCAGCGCGAGCGTGGCGGACACGGGCCTCGGGATGTGCGCGCGGCGCGTGTCGGCGGGGGCGGATAGGAACGTCTGCTCCGGATTACGTCGGGATGCCTAAAGCGAGTTCAGGTCCGCTTGTCGGACTGCCTGGGTCGCATATAAAGATCTTCAGCAGCAGCGTGTCCGGGCCGATAGCAGAAGTATCATGGCGGACATGAGCATCGTTGAGATCAGCCCCAGCGAACGCGAGAGGGTCCGCGTCGATTTCTATCGCGCGTATCGTGGCCAGGCGCGCTTCTCGTCGGTTTCCGTGCGACGCGACCCCGAGAAGGGTGGCTGGTTTCTCGATGTGGGAGCAACCGGGCCAGTTGATCTCCCCCCCAGCTTCCGCGGACTGACCGTGCGCGTGAAACTAGCGGGCGGGGCGATCAATGCGGTTGCCCGTCTCGACGCAGTCGTCTAGCGCTGACGCGCCGCCCCATCACCGTCGGGCCTGGCGCCTGCGTCTATCCCGGTGGCCTAAACACGTGGGGACAGCTCCATGAGGGCGGCTCCTTTGGTGCACCCGTAACGCGCGAGGATGAGGACCGTGCGCTCATGCTCACTGCGGCACACGTCGTCGGGAGCCTTTCGGCCGCGCACACGCTGGACCAGCGTGAAGTGCTCCTGCGGAGCGGCGTCGCGGGCGGCTCCTCAGGCGATCCGCGGATCGGCGAGGTGATCGAAAGCGCGCCGGCCGAGCCATCTGAGGAGGTGGAGCTCGACGCATGCCTTGTGCGTGTCGAGGACCATGTGACGCTCGGCAACATGGTGCGCGAGACGATCACCTCCGGGCGCGCACGCGACCTCGAAGGACTCGACGAGCTCGTCACCGTCTTCAAGCGCGGGATCAACACTCCCCATCTCACTCAGGGCCTTCTGGATCCGACACCCGAGTCCCTGAAGGTCGAGTTGCCCCAGTCCAATAGGCAGCCGATCGTGCGCGATTACCTGCGCGGCTGGTTCGTCTACGGGGACGAGCACCCGTTCGCACGTCCCGGTGACTCGGGATCGATCGTCGTGGACGAGGACGATTGCGTCGTGGCCATGGTCGTGGCACTGAGGACCGAACGCCACCGTGCGCCTCGACCTGAGGATCCAGCATTCGTAGTCCCGATCCGCGACATCCTCGACGGCCTACGCGTTGAGCTCGTGGGCCCGGACAGGCTCTGCACGCTCCCCTGAGGCGCTCCCCTGAGGAGGCACACAACGCTGATAAGGGGCGGCCGGGCGGGACACGCGCCGGATCGAAATCCTGGCGCGCCCGTCATCGCTGCGGGCTGAAGGTCCGGGCACGCGCGATCATCGGTAGTGGCCGCTTTCGGACGGTTGTGGTCAGTAACACTGAGATGAGGAAACTCACGGCCGGTCAGGTCAGGCACAAGCGAGACGCCCTCGCCAGCGAGGCGAGGCGCGTATGAGGACTGAGCACGAGCAGGCCGTACGAGCAGCCGGCTACGGCGGAACGGGTCGAGGGCTCCCGCTCGGGCGTCGTCCGCTGGCGGCTGCCGACGTCATGACCGCGGCCGAGGTCGCCGAGCTCCTGCATGTCTCGAAGTCCACGGTCGAGGACTGGGCGCGGCGCGGAATCGTCCCGTCCAAGAAAGTCGGGCGCCGGCGGCTCTACATCCGATCGAAGATCGAAACGCTGCTGCTCGAGGATCAGGCCGGCTCGATCCTGTAGCCCCGGAGCCGCGCCCCTCTACTGCGGCCCCGCGTGATCGGGGCGCGCGTCTGCAAACGGCCGTGCCAATTCGGTGGATTGATTGTCGCCCACCGCCGGAACCGCCTGGCAGTGCGCAGACAGATACATAGGACGTTTGCTACCCATACCTGCTACCCATGGCAGCCCTTGGCGCGGGACGATCTGCCCTAGAACGACAAAAACCCCCGGATTACCAGGGGTCTTGTCTGAAGCGGATGAAGGGATTCGAACCCTCGACCTTCGCCATGGCAAGGCGACGCTCTAGCCAGCTGAGCTACATCCGCAGGTTCGCGCATTCTAGCCTTCGCCGCGCACACGCGTCCAGCGCCGTCGTGGAGCCGGCCCGTCGGCTCAGCCCTTGAAGGCCGAGCGGCCCAGGTCGCCAAAGGGCTCGTCACGCTCGCGGACGGCCTCCCGGAACCCGGCTTCGGCGGCCCGCTGCTGAAACGCGTAGCCCTCGGGGGTGTGGCGGGTGATGCCATCGAAGACCGTTCCCAGGACCTGCGTCGCGTGGAGACCCTGGGCGAAGAGCGTCTGATTGACCAGCAGCTTCATCATCATCAACTGGTTGACGGGTACCTTCGCGATCCGCTCAATCAGGATCTCCGTCCGCTCCTCGAGCTCCGCCGCCGCGGGCGCCTCGATCGCCAGTCCCCACTCGAGGGCCTCGGCTCCCGTCAGCGAGTCGCCCGTAAAGAGCAGCCGCTTGGCGCGCTGGGCTCCCACGCGGTGGGCCCAAATGGCAGTCGTCGGGGATCCCCATACGCGGGCCGGCGGGTAGCCGATCTTCGCGTCGTCGGCGATCACGAGCAGATCCGAGCAGAGGGCCATATCCGTCCCACCGGCGACGCAGAAGCCGTGAACTCGACAGACGACCGGCTTCCCCGCATGGAACAGGCTCATGAAGCCCCGGACGTTGCGGCTCATCATCGCGTAGTCCACCATCGGATCCCAGGTGCCCGAGGGGTCGTGGTTCTGAGCCACGACGGCAGGGTCGACCGGCGAACCGTCGGGCGCATGTGAATCGCCTTCCGCGGCCGCCCCCATCCCCTCGGCGCTCTCGACCAGGTCATAGCCCCCGCAGAAGCCCGGCCCGCTGCCCGAGAGGAGCATCACGTGCACCTCCGGATCGAGGTCGGCACGCTCGACGCATTCGCTCAACTCACGGACCAACTGCGCCGTGATCCCATTTCCCCGCTCCGGGCGGTTCAGCGTGATCCGTGCTACCCGGTCTCGGGCCTCGTATCGAACCACCGGCTCCGCCGTCATGGCGGGGCACTCTAACGCCGCCCGGCCGCCGGTATCGCGGTGCCTGTCGGCTAGCCTGGAGCAATGCGATTCTTCGGCTCCCCCAAGACTGAGATGGTCACCCCCGACGCTGCCCTTCCCGGGCGTCCAGAGGGGCTTCGTATTCCCGAGCGCCACGAGGTTCTGGGCACTCCGCTGAAGGGCCCATTCCCACCCGGAATCGAGACTGCCGTGTTCGGCATGGGCTGCTTCTGGGGCGCCGAGCGGATCTTCTGGCAGGCCGATGGTGTCTACACGACCGCCGTCGGCTACGCCGGCGGGATGACGCCGAACCCGACCTACGAAGAGGTCTGCAGCACCAGGACAGGCCATGCCGAGGTCGTTCTCGTCGCCTTCGACACTGCCAAGACCAGCTACGCCGAGATGCTCAAGCTGTTCTGGGAGGGCCACGACCCGACGCAGGGCATGCGCCAGGGCGCTGACGTGGGCACCCAGTATCGCTCCGTGATCCTCACCGCCGACGACGCTCAGCGCCAGGCCGCCGAGGCCTCGCTGGTCGCCTACCAGCAGATGCTCACCGAGGCCGGGCACGGGACGATCACGACCGAGATCGCCTCCATCGATGACCAGCACCCCTTCTACTACGCCGAGGACTATCACCAGCAGTACCTCGCCAAGAACCCCGGCGGCTACTGCGGTCTCGGCGGCACCGGGGTCTCCTGCCCGATCGGCCTGGGCGCCTCCCCGTCGGCCGGCGATGCTCGGAGCCTGAGCGCCAACCAGTAGCGATGCCTCACGTTCTGATCGAGACGCGGCGGGAGTATTCAGAGCCGGAGGAGGTGGCCCTCATGAACGCCGTCCACCGGGCGCTGGAACTGGCTTTCCGGATTCCTCCCGAGGACCGCCATGTCCGGCTCCTGGCTCACCTGCCCCACCGCTTCGCATGTCCCCCGGGCACCTCTCAGCCCGATCGCTTCACCCAGGTGAGCATCGACGCCTTCGCCGGACGCTCGATCGATGCGAAGCGCGCCCTCTACCGGGAGATCGTCGAGGGCCTCGAGCCGCTGGGCATCCCCCGCGACCACATCTCGATCCTCGTCAGGGACGTCCCTCAGACGAACTGGGGGATCCGCGGGGGCCTCGCCGCCTGCGACGTCGAGCTCGGCTTCGACGTCAACGTCTGACGCCCTCCGGCCCTACCCGTTAACAACAACGACCCCGCCGAAGCGGGGCCGCTGCTGCTGTCCACCGTTCCGCCGCCCTGCGCCTCCGTGGGGACGGAGGCGCAGGCAACGATTTCGCGTAGTTCCTACGCGCTGGCTCCCGCGGGCTGCCACGCCGGGGCGTGGGGCCCACCGAGGGTCGGGATGTCCGAGGGGTAGACCTCGTTTCCGTGGATCGCGTGATCGCCGATCTCCAGCTCCTCGTCCGAGAGACGAAGGGGGATGAAGATGCCGACCAGCTTCAGCAGGATGAATGTCATCACCGCACTGAACACGATCACCCACAGGCCGGCCTCAGCCTGCCAGCGCAGGAGAGTCCAGCTCCCGTGGATCACGCCATTTTTGCCCGGCAGGTTGCTCGCGCCGCCGATGCCGATGTACTCGACCACCTTGGCATTGGCGAACACGCCCACCAGGAGACCGCCCGTAAATCCGGCGATCCCGTGGGTGTAGACCACCCCCAGGGTGTCGTCGACGTTTCGGAAGATCGGCGCTCGGCTCAGGAAGCGGATCGCAAACCAGACGATCGTGGATGCGATCACGCCGATTGCGATCGCCGACCAGCCGGTGATGAACCCGGCCGATGGGGTGATCGCGACCAGCCCCGTGATCATTCCGTTGACCGAGCCGATCAGCGACGGCTTGTCGCGGAAGGCGTAGTCCCAACCGATCCAGACGAGCATCGCGACAGCCGTGCACAGGTTCGTGTTGATCACGGCCGCCGAGGCGTTCGCGCCGGCGTAGTAGGAGTCACCACCGTTGAAGCCGTTCCAGCCCAGCCACAGCAGACCGGCACCACAGGCGACCATCAGCAGGTTGTTCGGGGCGTCGATCTCTCGATCACGCTGCAACCTTGGACCGATCACAGCCGCCGCCACGAAGCCCGATACGCCGGCCGCGAGGTGGATGACGTAACCACCGGAGTAGTCCAGCGCGCCGTGGAAGGCGAAGTAGCCACCACCCCAGATCAGGAACGCGTTCACCGTGTAGACGAACGTGATCCAGAGCAGGACGAACGGGATCCATGCCTTGAAGCTGATCCGCCCGAGCACCGAACCCAGCATCAGGATCGGAGTGATCGCCGCGAACACGAACTGGAAGTACACAAGCGAGCCCATCGGGAAATGGAAGGGCGGGCCTTCAGTGATCGACGGGATGACCGCCTGACCCTCCTCGGCGCCCTGCGAGAGCACGGTCCCGGACTTCCCCCACATGCTGGCGAAGAATCCGTGGTGTTCAAGCCCCCCGATCGGGTCCCCGAAGCCCATCTTGAATCCCCAACCCACCCAGGCGATGAGGACGAGTGCGAAGGCGACGAAAGTGAGCATCATGCTGTTGACCGACCAGCGCTTCTGCATGACTCCGCCGTACAGGACCGCCAGTCCCGGCAGGCTCATCAGCCCGACGAAGGTAGCCGCGGTCATCTGCCACGCGTTGTCACCTGCGTTAAGCCAACTTGGGTATGCCAGCCAGGACATGGGCCTCCATTTCCGACGTTTGGGTTACGGGACAACCGGGCCGCGCGGACGCAGCCGAAGTGCCCCGATGACAGTCCGGGTATGAAATCCGGACTGCCGAACCCTCGGTAGGGCCACCCTGGCCAACACTTCCCGCCAGGGTTTAGACATTTGTCTAGGAGATCTCAGCCAGGCTGGCGATACGGGAAGCCGGCCTTCTCACAGGCGGCCTGGAGCTCCCGCTGAATATGCGAGAAATCGCCCGATGCGCAGATCGATCGAGCCCTTTGACCGCAGCCGTGCAGGTCGGCTCCGCCCAGGGTGCTGGCGAAAGTCACTCGGATGCAGTCGGCCCGCGCCGGGGATCCTTTGGTGAGCGCGTATGCCCCGAGGGCCGCCAGGCCCAGCACGAGGCATGCCAGCGCCACGCCCAGCGCAGTCTTCTGACGCCTGTCCCAGCTCAGCGGTTCGGAGAGCCGCCGGGCCTGTTCCTGCATGACCATCCCGGAAAGGCTAGCTGCCCGCGGGCGAGTCTGTCACGGCAGCCGGCGAGGACTCATCCTGCTTCTCGGACTCCGGCATGAATGCAAGGGCCGCCGAGTTGATGCAGAAGCGCTGTCCGTCGGGTCCCGGCCCATCGTCGAAGACATGACCCAGGTGCCCGCCGCAGGTCCGGCAGAGGACCTCGGTGCGCCGCATGAAGAGGCTGTTGTCCGGGCGCAGCTCGACCGCTTCGGCGACCGCCGGCTCGGTGAAGCTCGGCCAGCCCGTGCCCGAGTCGAACTTCGTGTCGGCGCTGAACAGCGTCGAGCCACAGGCCGCGCAGCGATAATCGCCCGAATCCTTGTTGTAGACGTACTCCCCCGTGAAGGGCGCCTCCGTTCCGGCCTTGCGAAGCACCTCGTACTGCTCCGGCGTCAGTTGCTCACGCCACTCCTGCTCTGTCTTTTGGACCTTCGGCTGATCTGTGGACATGCCCATGTTCTAGCACCCCTTTCTTACGCTTTCCATGCAGTCTCGCCGGGCCCTTGCGGCGTTACACGGATGCCCGCTGCTATCCTGATCCTTACGTTCACGTCAATTTCCTTCAAGAGCGGGAGAAACGACTTGCAGGACACCCTCGAGAGCCGTCAGAACGGCAGCGGACCGCGAAGCAGGCGCTTCGGCGTCGAGGCCGGACACGAGCACTACCGGTGGTGGGCTCTTTCCTGCACCAGCCTAGGGATGCTGCTCGCGGCGACCAACTCGGGGACGCTGATCATCGCCCTGCCCGACCTCGAGCGATCGCTGCATGCGAGCCTCCTGGCACTGGTCTGGGTGATCCTCGCCTACCTGATTGCGGCAACCGTGCTCGTGCTGATGGCGGGCCGTCTGAGCGACCTGTTCGGGCGCAAGCGCGCCTACGTCGGAGGGTTCCTGGTGTTCGCGCTCGCATCGCTCGGAGCGGGCTTCTCCTCCAACGTGACGATCCTGATCCTCTGGCGGATCCTGCAGGGGATCGGCTCGGCCTTCCTGTTCGCCAACGCGGCAGCGCTTGTGACGGACGCCTTTCCGAAGGAGGAACTCGGCCTGGCGATGGGAGCCAACACGATGGTCGCCGCCATCGGGCTGGTCCTCGGCCCGGTTCTCGGTGGCGCACTGGTGGCCATCTCCTGGCACTGGGTCTTCTGGTTCAACGTCCCCCTCGCCCTCGGCGGCGCACTCTGGGGTGCCCTGATTCTCCGCGAGCTGGCAAAACCGGACGCCGTTAGGGGCTATGACGTCCTCGGGACCACGACATTTGTCATCGGTCTGACCGGTCTCGTTCTTGGTGTCTCGCGTGGTGGCCTCAGCGGCTGGGACGACACCATCGTGATCGCCGGGCTCGCCTCCGCAGCGGTCCTGCTGCCCGTCTGGGTGCTGATCGAGAGCCGCTCAAGAGCACCGATGCTCGACCTCTCGATCTTCCGCAACCGCCTCTTCGCGGCCGCCAGCGGCGCGGCCTTCATCAACGGCCTGGCTCGCTTCGCCCTGATGTTCCTGTTCGTCTTCTATTACCAGGGCGCCCAGGGTGCGAGCCCGATCGATGCCGGGATCAAACTGATCCCGCTGGCCTTGGGCATGCTGATCGCCTCTCCCCTGGCCGGGATCTACGCCGACCGACACGGTTCACGGTCACTCGCGTCGATCGGGATGCTCGTCAGTGCCGCCGGCCTTGCATTGATGACGACCCTGCAGATCGGCAGCCCCTACTGGCAGAGCGCCCTCTGGCTGCTGATGGTCGGCGCCGGCTCGGGGATGTTCAACAGCCCCAACACCGCCGCCATGATGGGCGTCGTCCCGGCAAACCGGCGCGGTGTCGCGGCCGGGGCCAGGACCCTGCTCCAGAACACCGGCGCGG
>CAZFGJ010000117.1:3506-9397 GCA_964518445.1 uncultured Solirubrobacteraceae bacterium | reverse complement strand
CGATCCCTGGCGCTGGAGACGCCGCCCGGAAAAGACATCAAGATCAACGTCATCATGCCCGAAGCCTACACCAATATGTCGGCCGAGGAGTTCGACAAGAACCTGGACGAGGCCGGCAAGGCGGCCCTGAGCGTCGACCTGGTCGCGCCCGTGGCGGGGTGGCTCAGCAGCAAAGCGTGTCCCTTCACCGGCGCGGCCTTCCATACCGGCGGCGGCCGCGTGGCGAGGGTCGCCATCGTGCAGACGCCCGGCGCGGCCGTCGATAGCCTGGATGAACGCTCGACCTTCGACATGGCCAAGGCCTTCGAGCCGATCGACTCGGGTTCAGCCTGAACCCGGGCAAGGACGCGGCGGCGCAACCCCTCCGGTGCACGTGGCTCGCCGCCCGGCGCCTCGGGCCCTCCCTGGCTCGGCTCGGACGGATCGGGCATCGCAACAGCTACGTGCTCCATGGGCCGGTGGATCAAACGGGGTTCGAGTGATCCGGATCGGCCCGCAGTTCGAAAAGCCTCCAGAACGTCAGGTCCGAGAACAGGCCGACGCCAAGGGCATCGCCCCACAGGGCCTGCCGAACGCAACGAAGCGGAGGTACAGCATGTCCGGTCCACCCAACGAGGAGACCGCTCCCCAGCCGACAGGTCTCGTCGAGCGTCTCGTTCGCGACGACGTCGACCGCAAGCGCTTTCTGAAGATGGCCGGAAGCGCCGGTGCCGCGAGCTTCGGTGCTTTCGTCATCGCGGCCTGCGGGAGCAGCAGCAAAAAGGCGGCCACGACGGCCGCAGCCACGACATCGACATCGGCCGGCTCGAACATGGGCGACATTGCAATTGTCAACTACGCCCTGACGCTCGAGTACCTCGAGACCGAGTTCTACGCCAAAGTCATCAAGGCCAAGCTCTTCACGGGCAAGGTCGGCTCGCTGGTCAAGCAGTTCGGCGCGCAGGAGCTGACACACGTGGAAGCGCTCAAAGGCACGGTCACGAAGCTCGGCGGCACACCGGTGGCCAAGGTCGAAGGCAAGTTCCCGATCGAAAACGCCACCCAGGTCGCAGAACTCGCCTACTCGGTCGAGAACCTCGGCGCCGCGGCCTACCTCGGCCAGGCACCGAACATCCAGAGCCCCGAAGTGCTGGCGGCCGCCCTGGCGATCCACTCGGTCGAGGCCCGACACGCCGCGACCATCGGGACGCTCGTCAAGAAGTCGCTCACCCCGGATGGCGCATTCGCCAAGCCGGCCGACATGACCACGGTCCTGGCCGCTGTCAAGCCCTTCCTGGCCTAGGCACACCTAGAGAAAAGGAGCAACTGCGAAATGTCACAGACAACTCATCAAGCGGCCGAGTCGCCCGACACGGCCATCGGAGAGATCGAGGTCGGGGGAATCACCCGCTCGAGCTTCATCCTGCGCGGGGCGCTGGCGGCCGGTGGCCTCTATGGCCTCGGCGCGGTCACGCCGTTCGTCTCGGCGGCCTTCGCCGAATCGGGCGGGGGCGACGTTGAAATCCTCAACTTCGCGCTGACCCTGGAGTACCTGGAGTCCGCCTTCTACAACGAAAAGGGCAAAACGGTGGGCCTCAGCGGAACGGCCAAGAGCTACGCCAAGACGTTCGGCGAACAGGAGGCCGACCACGTCAACGCGCTGGTGGCCACCATCAAACAGCTCGGCGGGACCCCGGTCGCCAAGCCGACGTTTGTGTTCCCGGTAACGGACCAGAGCTCGTTCCTGAAGCTGGCCTCGGTGCTCGAGAACACGGGCGTCGGCGCCTACAACGGAGCCGGCCCGTCGATCAAGAGCAAGGAAGTTCTGGCGGCCGCCGGCAGCATCGTGCAGATCGAGGCCCGTCACGCGGCCGCTATCGACCTGCTGATCGGCACCAGCCCGACGCCCAACCAGGGCTTCGACCGGCCACTGACGATGGAACAGGTGCTGGCGCGAGTCAAGCCCCTGATCAAGCAGTAGTCACGTCGCAGGGCCCTCCTGTGATCCGCAGGCGGGCCCCCGACGTAGAGAAGACAGCAATCAATTTTCGACTGAGGAGGGCAACACTCATGGGTCTCGACAATCCCATTCACATCGCATTTCTTCTGATCCTTCTGCTTCTGGTGTTCGGCGCCAAGCGCCTGCCGGAGATGGGCAAATCGCTGGGCCACGGAATGCGCGGCTTCAAGGACGCCATCAGCGGCGAGCCCGCGCAGGCGACGATCGTCACCCCGGCGGCCGCGCCGATCGTAAGCACCGCCGCAGCGGCCCCGGTCGCAGCCCCGGCCGCGGCTCCCGAGCACGAGGCCACCGCTGCGCAGGTCGCTGCCTAGAGAGACCTCTTGATCGCCGGGCCCGCGTGATGACTGCGGGCCGGCGTGGCGGCGGGCCAACTGAAGTGACACACCCGGACAAACACAGCGGAGGGGATCGAGGATGGCGGTAGCGGTCGGCAGGCTGGGGCATGAAGAGCGGGCGAGTGTCGTCGGGCATCTGGAGGAGCTCCGGGGGCGGCTGATCATCTCGCTGGCGGCCCTGGCGGTGGCGTTCGGCATCTGCATGTGGCAGAACCATGCGCTGCTGAGGGTCATCAACAAGCCGCTCTCGCACGAGACCCAGAAACAGGTCAAAGCCGGCAACGGGCCGCTTGGCGCCACCTACACGGTGCAGCAGAGCACGCGCACCGTGGCGGAACAGCTGCAGACGGTCATCGGCACGCTCGAGAAGCCCCACAGCGGCGCCTCGCCGTCAACCCGTGCGGCGCTGAGCGGCGTCTCGCCCGTGCTGGGGACGGCGATCAAACATCTTGCGGCCGCGCCGAAGGGGGACAAGCCAGTGACGCTCGGAATCGGCGAGCCCTTCACGACGACGATTGGGATCGCTCTGCTGTTCGCGCTGATCCTGGCATTGCCGGTGCTGCTGTTCGAGCTCTACGCATTCGTGATACCGGCATTCAGCCCGGACGTCTAGAAGGTCACGACGCCCCTGATGCTCTCGATCCCGTTCCTGTTCGTCGCGGGAGTCACGTTCGGCTACTTCGTGGTGCTACCGGCCGCGATCCGCTTCTTCCAGAACTTCAACAGCGACCAGTTCAACGTCCTGGTGCAGGCGAACCAGTACTACCACTTCGCCGCCGTGACGCTGCTTGCGATGGGCCTGGTGTTCCAGATCCCCGTGGGGATCTTGGCCTGCACCCGCACCGGGATCGTCACGCCCGCACAGCTGCGGCACAACCGACGCTACGCCCTGCTTGGTTGTGGTGCCGTCGCCGCCTTCCTGCCGGGAGACGCGGTGACGCTCCTGCTCGAGACGGTTCCGCTGTACCTGCTGTTCGAGCTGAGCATCCTGCTGGCGAGCCTGCTGCAGTGGCGTGAACGACGCTCAGCCCCGCGAGGCGCCGGCGATCCCGAGCCGGAGAACGGTTTCGAGGATGGGATCTGAGAGCGAGCATCCCGCGGCGCGTCGCCATTTGCCCGCGAAATCCGCCCGGAGTGATCCGTCCGGCGGCGCCTGCCGTAACAATCACAAGCATGTTCAATCCTTTGCGATCAGCTGGTGGAGACAACTCGGCGGCGCGCCTGCGGGTGCTGGCCGACGAGGAGCTCATGCAACTCCTCTACCGGGGCAACGCGGCCGCATTCGAGGTCATCTATGACCGCCACGCCGACGCGGCCTTTTCGCTGGCCTACAGGATGTGCGGACAGCGGGCGCTGGCCGAGGATGTCGTGCAGGAAGCCTTCCTGTCGCTGTGGCGCAGCGGCGCACGCTACGACCACAACCGCGGGAGCGTTCGCACCTGGACGCTCGGGATCGTTCACAACAGGGCGATCGACGCGCTGCGCAAGCGGAGCGTCCGCGAGCGGGGCATCGTCGACAGCGAAGGGATCGAGGAGCGGATACCGGCGCGCGAGCGCACCGAGGTGGAGTTCGCCCGCAAAGACGAGGCCCGTGAGATCCGCGATGCGCTCGAGCAGCTGCCCGAGGAGCAGAGCCGGGTGATCCAGCTTGCCTACTTCGGCGGCCTGACGCACGTCCAGATAGCCTCGATGCTGGACATGCCCGTCGGCACGATCAAGGGCCGGATGCGGTTGGGGCTGGCCAAGATGCGGATGACGCTGGGAGACCCGGCGGAGGTTTTGCAATGAGCGAGAAGGATCTCAATCGAATGAGCTCTGACTGCGGCGAGGACGCTGCGCCCTACGTCCTGGGTGCGCTGACCGATGAGGAGCACGAGGCGTTCCTGGTGCACCTCGAGTCATGTGCCGTCTGCCGGGACGAGGTGGCGGCCCTCTCGGGCGTCGCATCGGTACTGCCGGCAGCCGTACCGCAGTTGAGCGCCCCGGAGGACATCAAGCGCCGCGTCATGTCGACGGTCCGCAGCGAGGCCGGTCTGCGCGGTGCGGGACAGTCCGCCCCCGAGCCACGACGGAGAGCCGCCTCCCCGCGATGGGGCTGGCGCGCCGCGCTCGTGCCGGCAGGCGCCCTGGCGGCGGCGGTGATCGCGATCATCCTGATCGGCTCCGGCGGATCGGGGAGCTCCGGTTCGCGTGTGATCCAGGCGCAGGTCACCGCGCCGCGGGCGAGCGTCTCGGTGAAGCTCGACGGAGGGCATGCCGAGCTGAACGTCGCGAAGATGCCGCAGTCACCGCCGAACCACGTCTACGAGGTCTGGGTGAAAAGAAACGGCGCTCCCCAGCCGACCGATGCGCTGTTCACGGTGAGCTCCGCCGGCAACGCGACCGTTGGCGTTCCGGGCAACGTCTCGGGGGTCAAGCAGATCCTTGTGACGGCGGAGCCCACGGGCGGCAGCAAGGTGCCCACGAGCACCCCCGTGATCGTCGCCAACGTCAGTTAGAGGCCCGTGCCTGGCGTGCGGTGACGAGCAGGTCGTGGCCGGCAAGCCGGACGCGATCCCCGGGCCGCAGCTGGCGGCCGCGGCGGATCTCGGGCTCGTCGTTGACCAGAGCCGCTTCGGCGCCCAGCAGCATCTTGACCTCGCTGCCGCTGTCCACCACGCCGGCCAGCTTCAGCAGCTGACCGAGCCGGATCGTCTCGCCGCGAATCGGGATCTCACGCGTCACGCCGTCGCGCTCCGGTGCTCGCGGCGGGCACGCAGCTCGCGAGCGGCAGACTCGTGGTCGAGGATCGGTGGCGGGTAGTTGAGTTCGCGCCTGCGCCCGGCGGGGAGTCGCCAGGGCGCATGGGCGCTCGCCCCCTCGAGCGACTCCAGCTCGGGGACGTAGCGGCGGATGTAGCGCCCGGCGGGATCGAAGCGTTGTGCCTGGCGCATCGGGTTCAGGACCCGGTTCGGCCGGGTGTCATTGCCTGTGCCGGCCACCCACTGCCAGTTGCCGACGTTGTTGGCGACGTCGGCATCGAGCAGCAGCCCGGCGAAATGCGCGGCGCCAAAGCGCCAGTCCATGTAGAGCAGCTTGGTGAGGAACGAGCCGACGATCAGCCGGGCCCGGTTGTGCATGAAGCCCTCTCGGGCCAGCTGGCGCATCCCCGCGTCGACGATCGGGTAGCCGGTCAGGCCCGTCTGCCAGGCCTCGCCGTCGCGCCGGCGGCGTCGCCAGCGGTCTCCCCGGGGCCTGTAGTCGCGTCGCGGCAGGTCCGGCCGTGCAGCGAGCACCTGCTTGTGGAAATCCCGCCAGCAGAGCTGGCGGATGAAGTCCTCGGAGGAGGGGCGCGACCGCGCGCGATCGAACACGGCGCGCGGCGAGACGCAGCCGAAATGCAGGTAGGGACTCAGCTTCGAGGTTCGATCGGCCGCCAGGTCGTCGTGATCGTCGGTGTACCCGGCCAGTCGTCCATGCAGCCAGCCGTCGAGGCGCTTCCTCGCCTGTGTCTCGCCCCCCGGCAGCAGGTCGGGTGAGGGTTTGCCGGAACCGATGGTGCCGACGCGGGGGAG
>CAZFGJ010000117.1:0-3496 GCA_964518445.1 uncultured Solirubrobacteraceae bacterium | reverse complement strand
TCATCGCGGGCAGACCGCCGGGGGCCTTGATCCTGCGCGGGGCCCCGCCCGGACGGCCGGGGTCCTGGGCAGTCCAGGCGCGCCAGTAGGGAGTGAAGACGCGGTAGTGATCTCCGCCCGTCGGCGTGAGTGCTCCGGGTTCGACGACGGAGGGACCCGAGAATGTCCTCAGCTCGATCCGCTCCGTTTCGCAGGCCGCCCTGAGGCGCTCCTCGCGACCACGGGCGTAGGGAGTCGTCTCGGCGGCGATGTGGATCGTCTGGGCGTCCCAACGGCCGGCCAGGCGGATCGCCTGCTCGACCGGATCTCCCCGGCGCACGACGAGCCCGGCGCCCCTGCTCTTCAGTGAGTCGTCGAGGTCGCGCAGGCAGTCGAGCAGAAAGCTGACCCTGTTGGGGGCTCCGCAGCTGCCCCGCAGAAGGGCCTCGTCCAGAACGAAGGCGGGTATCACCTGCTCATGCTCGGCGACGGCCCTCGCGAGTGCGTCGTTGTCGTGGACCCTCAGGTCACCGGTGAACAGGACGAGTGCCCGGCTCACCCGGGCACCTCGGTTGCTCTGGCGGAGGGCAGCCGAGGCTCTCCGGCTTCCTCGAGCACGGCGCGGCGCAGCGCCTCATCGAAGCCCAGCGGCTTGATCTCGAAGGCTTCGGCGGGCGCTGGGTCGGTCACGATCGTGGCCGTCCGAAGACCCTCGACCAGCGGCCGGGCGACGTTCGTGTCGACAGGCGTGACGAGACCGAGCCAGAGAGCCGAGAGCCAGGGCGTGATGAAGGGCACGGGGATCTTGGGCCGCGGCCGCAGGCCCATCGCAACGGCCATCCTGTCGAGCATCGCCCCGTAGCCGAGGACATCCGGTCCGCCGATCTGAACCTCCTGCCCGCTCGAGGCGGGAACGTCGGGCGCCCGGGCCAGGTACTCGATCACATCGTCGATGGCGATCGGCTGGGTGGAGGTACGCAGCCAGCTGGGGGCGATCATCACGGGCAGGCGTTTCACCAGGTAGCGAAGGGTCCTGTAGGACTCGCTGCGGGCGCCGACCACCATCGCCGCACGGAAGTAGGTCAGCGGAGGCCCCTCGCGCCGGAGCAGGAGGGCTGTGTCGTGCCGGCTGCGCAGGTGCTTGGAGACCCCCTCGGAGCCCAGGCCGCCGAGGTAGACGACTCGATCGACCCCGGCGCTCCTGGCGCCGCGGGCGAAGTTGACGGCGCCATCATGCTCGCGCTGCTCGAAGCCGGCGCCTCCGGCCATCGCGTGCACCAGGTAGTAGGCGACCTCGACGCCGTCGAAGGCGCCCTCGAGGCTGTCGCGATCGGTGACGTCGCCCTTGAAGATCTCGCAGCCGGAAGAACGCAGCTGCTCGGCCCTGGAGGGGTCCCGGACCAGCGCCCGGACATCCCAGCCCGCCTCGATCAGCGAGTCGCTGAGCCGGCCACCGATGAACCCGGTCGCGCCTGTTACGAGAGCCTTGCGTGCGATCGGTTGAGGTTAGCCGCCGCCCGAGGCGCAGCCGGGCTCAGGGCGTCGGTGTTCCGCTTCCGTTTCGCCGCTCGGCCATGTCGGCGCCGGTCGTGGTGGTCATGACCGCGGCCGAGCGTCCGCCGATCATTCTCCTGGCGAGACCCGGGGCGAGCACCCGGATCGCGGCGGCGATCGCGTAGGGCCGGGGGACGTAGCGTTCAGGACGCCTGCCGATGCCGGCCTCGTAGATGGCCTCGGCCGCACGCTCGGGCGTCGAGACGAGCCGGCGTGTCAGCGGCTTGGCCGTCAGCTCAGCCTGCGGGAAGCCTTCGGTTGTGATGAAGCCCGGCAGGACCAGGCCGACATGGACACCGTGCTCGCGCTCCTCGGCCCAGAGGGCATCGGACCAGCCGGCCAGGGCGAACTTGGAGGCGCTGTAGGCGCCGGTGCCGCCGCGGGCGACGCGGCCGGCAGTCGAGGAGACGTTGACGATCGCCGACGGCGCGCTCGCCCGGAGCATCGGCAGGAGTGCCTCGGTCAGACGGAGCTGTGCGTCGAAATTGATCGCCATGGTGCGCCGGACGTTCTCGTAGCCGCCGTCGGCGAAGCGTGCGCGCCAGGCAGCGCCCGCGTTGTTCACCAGCAGGTCCAGCCGGCCGTGGCGCTCGCTGAGATGCTCGAGGATTCGCGCGGGAGCATCCTCGTCCAGCAGGTCGGCTGCGACATAGCTGGCTCGCTGCTCGCCGAGGGTGCCGGCCAGCGCGGCGAGGCGCTCCTCGCGACGAGCCACCAGGACGAGCGAGGCGCCCGGCTCCCGTGCCAGACGGTGGGCCGTTGCCTCGCCGATGCCGCTCGAGGCTCCGGTGATCAGGAAGACAGGTGACACTGGCATCGGCTCCTCGCTCCTGTAGCGTGCGACGCCCGGCCGGGCATCGCCGGTTAGCCTTTCAGATCGTCAATCGATGAGCTCGTCCGCACCCAGCGACACCCACGGCAGCTCCTCTCCCCGCAAGCTCGAGGCGATCGAGTTGTTTCGCGAGCTTCCACGCCGCTACGACGAGCTGTCGGCCGCGCTCAGCTTCTGGCAGGACCCCCGCTGGCGCCGGGCGCTGGTGAGGGAGTCCCGGGTGCGCGACGGGGACCGTGTGCTGGATGTGGCGACGGGGACGGGGATGGTGGCCGCCGAGCTGCTCTGGCGGGCGCGCTGCTCGGTCGTCGGCATCGACCAGAGCGCCGCGATGCTCAGCCGCGCACGGCAGCGCTTCGTCGATCTTCCGCCCGGTCGGGTCGAGCTGCTCGAAGGCGAAGCCGAGCGCTTGCCCTTCGCCGACGCGAGCTTCGACGCGCTCACCTTCACCTACCTGCTGCGCTACGTCGATGATCCCGCGGCGACGATGCGCGAGCTGGCGCGGGTCGTGCGCCCCGGTGGGCGGGTCGCCTCGCTCGAGTTCGGTGTCCCGCCATGGGTCGTGGCGCGGATCGCCTGGCGCTTCTACACGGCGGTCGGGCTGCCCACGCTCGGCCGGCTGGCGTCGCCCGAGTGGTCGCACGTCGGGCGCTTTCTCGGGCCAAGCATCCGCGGCTTCTACGAGCGCCACCCGGTCGAGCAGATCGTGGCCTACTGGCGGGATGCGGGTCTGCGGGACGTCACGGTGCGCCGCATGAGCCTGGGCGGAGGAATCGTGATGTCGGGAACGCGGGAGGGCTGAACGCGTGCCGGCCACCTCTCGGCGGCCGGCCTTCTACGCGCTTGGACCGGGGCGCCTGGGAGAGGCGCTGACCCTGCTTCACCCTCCCTACACGCTCTGGCACCTGAGCTACGTGGCCCTCGGTGCGGGCGTCGCGCCGCACATCTACGTCAACCGTCTCCTATGGACCCTTGCGGCCTTCGCCCTGGCCGTCGGGATCGGTGCCCACGCGCTGGATGAGCTGCGTGACCGGCCGCTGCAGACGAGCTTCAGCGACCGCGCGCTGGCTCTGGCCGGTGGGCTCTCCCTGCTGGCGGCGCTCGCCATCGGTGTGGCCGGCATCGTCACGG
>CAZFGJ010000116.1:0-9403 GCA_964518445.1 uncultured Solirubrobacteraceae bacterium | reverse complement strand
ACGCCTCGCGGCGATTCTGTTCGCCGTGCTGCTGCTGGGCCTGGTGTCGTTCGTGTTCGGGATCTTCGTCTCGATTGCAGCCGACCTGCCCTCGCTGACCCACTTCTCTCAGATCAAGGACGCCCAGAGCTCCACCCTGCTGGATGACCTGGGGAAGCCGATCGGAGTTCTCAGCCAGCAAAACCGGGTGATCGTTCGTCCCGACCAGATCCCGCAGATGGTCAAGGAGGCGGTGATCTCAATCGAGGACAAGCGCTTCGAGTCGAACAGCGGAATCGACATCCGCGGGATCGGCCGGGCCTTCGTCCAGGACATCCTCCACAAAGGCAGTGTCCAGGGCGCATCTACGATCGAGCAGCAGCTCATCAAGAACGCGCTGCAGGCCCAGTCGCACAGGACGATCTTCGAGAAGCTCAGGGAGGCGGCGCTTGCCTATCAGCTGTCGCACAAGTGGTCGAAGGACAAGATCATCACTGCCTACCTGAACACCATCTACTTCGGCAGCGGCGCCTACGGGATCGAGGCCGCGGCCGAGACCTACTTCGGCCATGACGTCAACCACGTGGGCTGCGGGACGCCCGGGCACAAGCTGTGCGTGGAAGACCTGGCCCCCTGGGAGGCAGCGATGCTGGCGGGAATCATCCAGTCCCCCACGGCCTACAACCCGGCTTTTCATCCTCTGGCGGCTCTCGAACGGCGCAACCTGGTTCTGCACCAGATGCTCGAGCAGGGCTACCTGACTCAGCCCGTCTACGAGGAAAGCATCAAACAGGCCCTGCCGACCGCCCACGAGGTCCAGGCCCCCCAGCAGCAGACGGTCGAAGGGGTCGACGCGGGGTACTTCACGAGCTGGGTCCAGCAGCAGATCATCGAACGCTACGGCGCCCCCCGCGCGTTCGACGGCGGCCTGAAGATCCGCACGACGCTGGACCTCGAGCTCCAGCGCTCGGCCGAACAGGCGGTCAACAACTATCTGGCCTATTCGGGCGGCCCGACAGCGTCCCTGGTGGCGATCGAAAACTCGACCGGTGAGGTCAGGGCGATGGTCGGCGGGCGCGGCTACAACGAAAGCCCCTTCAACCTCGCGACCGAGGGAGAGCGCCAGCCGGGCTCGTCCTTCAAGGCATTCGATCTTGCGGCGGCGTTGCAGGACGGCATCTCGCCCGATTCGGTCTGGACCTCCAAGCAGAAGACCTTCATCGTCCCGCACACGGGCGGCACGGAAAAGTTCGTCGTCCACAACGATGAAGGCGCCTACTCGGGATCCAACACGCTGACGGGGGCGACCGCCTTTTCGGACAACTCGATCTATGCCGAAGTGGGACTCAAAGTGGGCACAGCCAAGATCGCGCAGATCGCTCACCGAATGGGGATCACCACCCCGCTCTCGACGAACCCGGCCATGACGATCGGCGGTCTGACAGTCGGTGTCACGCCACTGGACATGGCCCACTCCTACGAGACCCTGGCCCACGACGGCGAGCGGGTGACCGGCTCCATGGCATTCGGGGGGCAGCCGGTCGGCATCCAGGAAGTGAGCGCCGGCAAGCGCACCCTCCCGGATGGATCGCATCACGACGTCAACCGCGTCAAGACCAAACGTGTGCTGCCGGCTTCGGTCGCTCAGACGGAGACGTCGATGCTCGAAACGGTCGTTCAGTACGGCACCGGCCGCGCTGCGGCCATCGGCCAGTTCGCGGCCGGCAAGACGGGCACAACCTCGAACTACGGGGACGCCTGGTTCGTCGGCTGGGACGACAAGTACACGGTCGCCGTGTGGGTCGGCTACCCGGACAAGCTGGTCCCGATGACGACGGACTTCAATGGCGGCCCGGTGCTCGGTGGGACGTTCCCGGCCCTGATCTGGCACGACTTCATGACCTCGGCCCTGTCGATAGACAAAGCCCGCGCCGAACACACCGCCGCCAAGCGAAACGGAGAAGGCTCATCCGGCGGCGAAGGAGCGAGCGAAGGAAGCGAAAGCAGCAGCTCCTCAGGCGAATCGGCCGGCAGCTCCGCGGGGCAGGAAAACAAGAGCTCCTCGCCGAGCACGGGCGCGGGCACCGGCGCCGGCGAACACGCCACCTCGCCCTCGGCGCCGAGTCATGAAGCGCCGAGCGCTCCCACCCCCACGCCGCCCTCGGCAACTCCCCCTGCGACGTCCGAACCGAGCGCGCCCGCCTCGCCGTCGCCGACCGGCGGCGTCAGCCCCGGCGGGTAGAGCCGCCAGAGACGTTCGGGTCGCCGGCGGCCCAGAAGCGCCAGGGCAGCTCGACGGCCTTGGAGATGCCGATTCGGGGCCCCGACAGGATCTCCGGCTCCTTACAGCCCCGGCCCGGGGGCTCCACGGCGATCGGGCCGGTTCTCAACGAGCTGCCGTTGAGGTCCAGATCGACAGCGAGCGCCTGCGTCAGCTTGCCCGGACCGGAGCACAGCTCCCGATCGCTGAGCGGGCGTGAGCCTGCCCGTCGCTGTCTCATCAACTCGATTCCGCTCGACGGGGACAGCGCCCTGATCAGCACGGCAGCGCCTACACCCTCGTGCTCGCAGACGGCGTTGAGCAGGGCGTGGATGCCATAGGAGCGGTAGACGTAGGCCTGCCCCGGCGCTCCGAACAGGGTGACCGTGCGGGGCGTCAGGCCGATGAATGCGTGGGAGGCCGGCTCGCTGTCGTGGTAGGCCTCGGTCTCGACGATGACCCCGCTGGTCTCCCCGTGGCTGACGGTGCAGCCGATCAGCGCCCGGGCGACCTCGACGACCGGGCGGTCGTAGAACTCAGCCGGGAGGGGCTGCATCGAGCACGCTGCGGGCGAGCTCGAGCTGCTGGCCGAGGCGCTCAGAGGAGGTGCCACCCTCGGAGACCTTCGACTCGAGCCATGACGAGCTCTCGAGAACCTGGCGGAACTCCTGCTGATGGGCGCCGAGCAGAGGGCTCTGGGCCTCGAGCTCCGCGGCGGTGAGCTCCGACAGCGGCTTGCCGGCGTCGACGGCCGTGCGCACCAGGCCGGCCACGACGCCGTGGGACTCGCGGAATGGCATTCCGAGCTTCACCAGCAGGTCCGCGACATCGGTGGCGGCGATCAGCTCGTCGGAGGCTGCGTCCCGCATCCGCCCGCGGTCGAAGCGGACTCCCGAGAGCATCCCGTTGGCGGCGGCGAGGCTCATCTCGATCGTGTCGACGGCGTCGAACAGGTGCTCCTTGTCCTCCTGGAGATCCTTGTTGTAGGTCAGGGGAAGCGAGTGGATGACGCCGTGCAGGGCGCTCAGGTGGGCCACCACCCGCGGAGCCTTGCCGCGCAGCAGCTCCGCCGCGTCGGGGTTCTTCTTCTGCGGCATGATCGAGGATCCCGAGCTCCACGAGTCGGCCAGCTCGCAGAAGCCGAACTCGGCGCTGGACCACAGGACCAGCTCGGCTCCCAGCCGCGAGAGATGGGTCGCGCAGGTGGCGGCGGCGCCCAGGTAGTCGAGGATGAAGTCGCGCCCCGAGACTGCGTCTATCGAATTGGGGATCACGCTCTCGAAGCCGAGCTCGCGCGCCACCATGCCGCGGTCGGTGTCGAAGTTGACGCCCGCCAGGGCGCCCGCCCCGAGCGGCATCCTGTTGGCCTCGGCCTTGGCGAAGGCGAAGCGCGAGCGGTCGCGCTCGAGCATCCAGAAGTAGGCCAGCAGGTGATGCCCCAGATAGACGGGCTGGGCGCGCTGCAGATGGGTGTATCCCGGCATCGGCGCGTCGGCGTGCTCTTCGGCCCGTTCGAGCAGGGTCCGCATCAGCAGCGCGATCGCCACCCCCGCCACCTCGGCGCGCTCCCGGGTGAACAGGGCCAGGTCGGTGACTACCTGATCGTTGCGGGAGCGGGCGGTGTGAAGCCTGCCGCCGACCGGCCCGACGAGCTCGGTCAGGCGCCGCTCGACGGCCATGTGGATGTCTTCGTCATCGGCGGCGAACGGGAACGTTCCGGCCGCAAGCTCCTCGGCCACCGCGTCGAGACCGGCCAGCAGGGCGTCGCGATCCCCGTCGGCGATGATGCCGCGCGCGGCGAGCATCCTGGCGTGGGCCCGCGACTGGGCGATGTCCTGCGGCCAGAGCCTGCGGTCGTAGCCGATCGAGGAGTTCAGGCGCTGAAAATCAGGGTCCTGTGGCTCGTGGAAGCGGGACACGCGCGGGAGTCTATGCCGGGCGCTCGCCGAGGAGGAGCCGCAATGCCTCGGCGACCCGGGCGATCTGGCTCTCGGTGATGCCGGGGAAGAAGGGCAGCGCCAGCGAGCGCGCCGCCACGTCCTCGCAGATCGGGAACTCGCCGGGGCGATGTCCGAAACGCTCGCGATAGAAGCTCATCAGGTGAATGGCGGGCACGTAGGGCTTCGTGCTGATCCCCTGCTTCCCCAGCGCGACGACCGAACCGTCGCGGTCGATCCCGCGGGGCAGCTGCACGACGAAGACGAACCAGCCGCGGGTGTCACCCCCGGCGTCAGGACAGGGAAGCTCAAGTCCCTCGATGCCGGCGAGCGCCGCCCGGTAGAGCCCGGCTGCCTCGGCCCGCGCGGCGAGCATGTCCTCGAGCCGGTCGAGCTGGGCCACGCCGAGCGCGCAGCCGAGCTCTGAGAGCCGGTAGTTGAAGCCCAGGCGGTCATGGTCCAGCCAGCCCATGTCGGGAGCTCGGCCCTGGTTTCGCTCGGAGTCGATCCTTGCCTTCTGCTCGGCTGAGGCCAGGGTGATCATCCCCCCCTCGCCGGTGGTGAGCTGCTTGTTGGCGTAGAAGCCGAAGACGGCCGGGTTTCCGCGGGCGCCGACGGCCGTGCCATCGGCATGCCGCGCGCCCAGGGCCTCGCAGGCGTCCTCCACGACCCCCAGGCCGTGGCGCTCGGCCAGCGCTTCGAAGGCCGGCATGTCGGCGGGGTAGCCGAAGATGTGGACGGGCAGGATCGCCCGGGTGCGGGGCGTGATCGCCGCGGCTGCCGCCTCCGGATCGAGGTTCAGCGTTCGCGGGTCGATGTCGGCGAAGACCGGCCGGGCACGCTCGTAGATCGCCGCGTTTGCCGAGGCGACGAACGAGAAGGGGCTGGTGATCACCTCGTCGCCGTCTTCGACGCCGACCGCCCTCAGAGCGAGATGGAGGCCTGCCGTTCCGCTCGATACGGCGCTTGCCAGCGGGACGCCCAGACGCTCGGCGAAGCGGCGCTCGAACTGCTCGATGAACGGGCCCATCGAGAGCTGACCCGAGCGGATCACTTCAAGGACGGCCTGCTCCTCGGCCTCTCCCAGCACCGGGCGGGCCAATGGCACGTCTCCCAGGCTCACGTCGCTCGGCCGGGCGAGCCCAGCTTGCCCTCCGCTGCCGGGCGGCGGCCGGGCTGCATGCCGTACTCGAGCGAGTCGACAAGGGCGTCCCAGGAGGCGGCGATAAGGTTCTCCGAGACCCCGATCGTGCCCCACACCTCCTGCCCGTCAGATGCATCGATCAGAACACGCGTGACGGCGCCGGTGCCGGATGTCTCGTCGAGGATGCGGACCTTGAAGTTGTCGAGGTCGATGTCGTGGAGGTGGGGATAGATCTCTCCGATCGCGTCGCGCAGCGCCTTGTCCAGGGCGTTGACGGGACCATTGCCCTCAGCGGTCCGCAGGTAGCGCTCACCCTCGACCCAGATCTTGATGGTCGCCTCGGTCTCCACCTTGCCGTCGACTCGCTTCTCGACACTGACCCGCCAGGACTCCAGACGGAACAGCGGCTCGTAGACGCCGGCCTCCTTGCGCATGAGGAGCTCCAGCGAGCCGTCAGCCGCCTCGAACTGGAAGCCTGCGTGCTCGAGCTCCTTGACACGGTCGAGGACCCGCTGGGCGAAGGCGCCCTCGGTCTCTCCGTCGGGCACGGCGATCCCCGCCTCGGCGGCCTTTTCAGCGATGGCGGCCTTCCCGGACAGCTCCGAGACGAGGACATCGCGGCCGTTGCCGACGACTGCCGGCTCGACGTGCTCGAAGGTCTGAGAGTCCGCCTGGATCCCGGCGGCGTGCAGACCTGCCTTGTGCGCGAAAGCGTGCTTGCCCACGTAGGGCTGGGCCGGGTTCGGCGAGCGGTTGAGCAGCTCGTCGACGAAGTGGGCCGTCTCGGTCAAACGCGCAAGCCGCTCGGGGGCCAGCACCTGACAGCCCATCTTCAGCTGAAGGTTGGCGATGATCGTGATTAGGTTCGCGTTGCCGGTGCGCTCGCCGATGCCGTTGAGCGTTCCCTGGACCTGGGTGGCGCCCGCTTCAACGGCGGCGAGGCTGTTGGCGACACCGCAGCCCGTGTCGTTGTGCGTGTGGATCCCGAGCGGGGTGCCGGGCAGCGCTTCGGTGACCACCGCGAAGGCCGTCCTTATCTGCGGCGGCAGGCAGCCGCCGTTCGTGTCGCAGAGAACGAGCCGCTCAGCTCCCGCCTCGGCGGCGGCGCGCAGGCAGTCAAGGGCGTAGCCCGCATCCAGTGCGAACCCGTCGAAGAAATGCTCGGCGTCGAACAGGACGCGCTTTCCGGCGCCGCGCAGGAAGGAGACGGAGTCGGCGATCATCGCCAGGTTCTCCTCGCGCGATGCCCGGACGACCTTCTCGACGTGCAGGACCGAGGCCTTGCCGACGATCGTGCAGGCGGGGGCGAACGAATCGGCAAGAACCCTCAGCCCCTCGTCCTGATCGGCGGCTGCATCCCGGCGGCGGGTCATGCCAAATGCGACGATCTGTGCCTGGGAGAGCTGCTCGGCGGCCAGCAGGCCGAAGAGCTCCTGCTCCTTGGGGTTCGAGGCCGGGAATCCCGCCTCGATCATGTGCACGCCGAGGTCGTCCAGGGCGTGCACAACGCGCAGCTTCTCCTGGACGGTCAGCGTAATGCCGCCGCCGCCCATTCCGTCGCGTAGGGTCGCGTCGTACAGCTCGATACGGGGGGATTCGGTGCTCATCGGTGCAGTCCTTTCGGGGCGTCGGTGCAGGCGGGTCGGGAAGGCGACCGGCCGTTCCAGACGGCCCTAGCCGGTCGCGCCGGTAATTCGCTCGGTGCCCGCCCCGGCGTCGCCGCTGGGCGTCTCGAGGTCGCGCGGGACGACAACATCGAGCCACTCGCGGTAGCGCTCCGAGCGCCCGTGAATCGCATCGTCGAAGGCTGCCTGCAGGACACTGGTGATCTCGCCCGGGCGCCCGTCCCCGATCTTGTGGTCGTCGACTTCCACGACCGGCACCAGCTCCGCGGCGGTACCCGACATGAAGATCTCCTCGGCCAGATACATCTCGGCACGCGCAACGTTCCGCTCAACGACCGTGTAGCCGAGGTCTCGGGCGATCTGGACGATCGAACGGCGGGTGATCCCGTCGAGGATCGAGTTGTGCTGCCCGGGCGTGGCGATCTCACCGTCGCGGACGATGTAGATGTTCTCGCCGGTGCCCTCGCAGACGTGGCCGTGATCGTCGAGCAGGATCGCCTCCTCGTAGCCGGCCTTCAGAGACTCGATCTTGGCGAGGACGCTGTTGAGGTACTGCCCCGATGCCTTGGCGTGGGGAATCAGCGAGTCGGGGCTGATCCGCCGCCAGGAGGAGACCTTGGCCCGGATGCCGTTGGCCTTGCCCTCCTCGCCGAGATAGGCCGCCCACTCCCAGCAGGCGATCGTCACGTCGACCGGCGCCTCGAGCGGGTTCAGGCCCATCTGGCCGTAGCCGCGGTAGATGATCGGCCGGATGTAGCAGGAGCTGAGCCCGTTGCGGGCCACCAGCTCGAGCGTCGCGGAACGCAGCTGCTCGGCCGTGTACGGCACGGGCATGTAGTAGAGCTCGGCGGAGCGGAGCAGGCGCTCGACATGGTCGAGGTTGCGAAAGACGGCCGGCCCGAGCTCGGTGTCGTAACAGCGAACGCCCTCGAAGACGCCGGTGCCGTAGTGCAGGCCGTGGGTGAGGACGTGGACCTTTGCGTCCTCCCAGGCGACGAAATCTCCGTTCATCCAGATGAGGTCGGTGGGCTCCACGTTCATTGCACTCCTATTCGAGGTTCTCGAGCACTGCCCTGGTCGCCTGCGATGTTCCGTCTCCCCCGCCGAGATCAGCGGTGCGCAGGCCCCCGTCCAATGCGCGCTGCACCGCCGATTCTACAGCCGCGGCCTCGCTTTCCAAGCCGAGGCCATGGCGCAGCATCAGCGCCGCCGAGAGGAACATGGCGAGCGGATTGGCGACCCCTTTGCCGGCGATGTCCGGCGCCGAGCCGTGAACCGGCTCGAACAGCCCCGGCCCGTCGGCGCCCAGCGAGGCGCTGGGGAGCATTCCGATCGACCCGGTCAGCATCGCCGCCTCATCGCTGAGGATGTCGCCGAACAGGTTCTCGGTGAGGATCACATCGAAGTGCCTGGGAGCAGAGACGAGCTGCATGGCCGCGTTGTCGACCAGCACGTGCTCGAGCTCGACGTTCGGAAACTCCTGCGAATGGATCCGCACGACCGTCTCGCGCCAGAGGCGGCTGGTCTCGAGGACATTCGCCTTGTCGACGCTCGAGACCCGCGATCGGGCCGCTTTGAAGGCGACCCGGGCGATCCGCTCGATCTCCTCGACCGTGTAGGCGCACAGGTCGGAGGCCATCGTCGCCGTCCGTTGCTTCTCGCCGAAGTAGATGCCGCCGGTGAGCTCGCGCACGACCAGCAGGTCGGTCCCCTCGATCCGCTCGCGCCGCAGCGGAGAGGCGTCGTAGAGAGCCGGGATCGGCTTGACCGGGCGTAGGTTCGCGAACAGGCCGAGGCCCTTGCGAAGGCCCAGCAGGCCCTGCTCGGGGCGAGGCTTCGCCGGGTCGGTCGTGTCCCAGCGGGGTCCGCCGACGGCGGCAAGCAGCACGGCGTCGGCCTTGCGGCAGGCATCGAGGACATCGTCCGTCAGGGCGGTCCCGTGCTGATCGATCGAGGCGCCGCCGAAGACGTGCTCCTCGTACTCGAAGTCGCCGAGGGCATTCAGGACCTCGATCGCCGGGGCCATGATCTCGGGGCCGATCCCGTCGCCGGGCAGCGTGACGATGTGGTGTGACACGGGCGGCGACGCTACCAGGCGAGTCCGCGATAGAGCGCCTGGACACGCTCGATCCGCTCATCGGAGCCGTATTCGTGCAGCTCGCAGACGGGCGTGCCGTCGGCCCAGCGGTAGGTGATGGCAAGCGATCGAACGCCCACGTAGACGGTGTCCAGCTCGAAGTGGAGATCGGGGAGGCGCTCCAGGCCCCTGGCGAAGTGCTCCCGCAGCCGCGGAGCACCGCTGACAAGACCGTCGGGTATCCCCAGGGTGTCGATGATCGTCGGCGTCTGGAAGATCACCGAGGGCGAGTAGAGATCCATGATCGAGTCGAGCTCGTGAGAGTTCCAGGCAGCGATCCACTCGGACGCCAGCCGCTCTCCGTCGGCGGCCGTCAGGGGG
>CAZFGJ010000115.1:0-9490 GCA_964518445.1 uncultured Solirubrobacteraceae bacterium | reverse complement strand
GTGCCTTCAAGGGTGATGCAGACTTCTTCGCCCGCGGCCGGTACGGTTTTTTTGCTCCAGTTTTCTTTTTCGAACCAGCTGCCGCCTTTGTTGTTGGTCCACGAGTTTTCGCAGCCGGCCGCGCTGGCTGCACTCGGGATCAAGGCCGCCAGGACGAACGACATCCCGATCAGCACGACAGTCGCACGTACGCGTGCGCTCGCAGCAGACATCCGTGCGGTCACGTCAAGCCCCCTTGGCGTTGGAAAACTGGCAGCGGCTCCGACGAACCGAAAGAGACGCAAACCTACCCATACCTACGCAACCGGGTCAAACCGTCGCGGCCCTACCCTGCGTCAAAACGACGTACCTGAGCGGCCCCACCCCTCGAGATGGAACGCGAGCGCTTCGTAGGCCAAGCCAGGCTAGGACGCCGACGGCGAAGCGTGCTCCGCACGTGAGCCGGCGAGGACAACGCCTGGCGCCGGCATACGAAGCGCTAGTTGTCGCAGCCGAGGCGGTCCCACATGTACAGCTGAATGCACTCGTTGGCCAGCTCGGCCGCCCGCTCGTTGGAGAGCCGCGGCAGGACCGTGTCGAGCGCCTGGTCCTCGGCCACACCGGCCTGGAAGGCTTCCTCGCCGCGGAAGCCCGCAGCGATCTTCAGAGCCTCGCGGCGGTTCTCGCCCAGGCTGGGGAAGACACCCACCAGGAACTCCGTGTTGGGGATCGGCTGACCGACCTCGAGCGAGGCGTGCCAGGCGGCCAGGAGGTGCAGATCGTCCTCGTCCAGGTCGGCTATGGCCTTGGCGTAGTGGACCGAGAGTTCCTGGTCCGGGATGTCATCGACCCATGCCCGCACGACCTCGCCGACCAGCTGGCGGCGGGCCTCGCGGCCGACCGACTCGGCGATCACGCGAATCGCATCCTGGGGCTGAATGAAGCAGAGTGGCATGGGGGCTCCCGGCGGTCTGAAGGAACTGACGCCAGCCACTGTAGGTGTCCGTGTGGACGGCTTTTTTACAACTCGCCCGCGGATGGCCCGAGGGCCCGCTCCATCTCGGCCGCGAGGGCCGGATTCGCGTATGGCCCGTCGCCTTTCAGGGCCTCCAGGACCTGTGCCCGGCTCACGGGATCCTCCTCCTGGTTCATCTTTACCTTGCAGGTGAACCGGTCGATCGCCAGGCGTAGGCCGACCGTTCCCCGGGCGACCCGGGCGCCGATCTCCTGGTCGAGCGGCAGAGGCCGCTCGACATGGCGCTCGAAGTGGTCGACCAGCCGGGTCAGGACCCGGAGGTTCTCATCGGCCTCCAGGATCAGCGGCACCCCGTAGCAGTGGGCCACGGCGAAGTTCCACGTCGGCACCGGGGTCGCTCCCGGCGCGTACCAGCTCGGCGAGATGTAGCCCTGGGGCCCGGCGATGATCAAGAGGACCTCTCCCCCGCCGAAGCGGTGGAGCTCCTCGTCGGGGCGGCCCACGTGGGTCACCACGGTCAGCCTCTCGTGTCCCTCCTCGAGCAGGACCGGATAGTGGGAGGCCACGAGCCCCTGCTCCCCCTGGCTGACGATCGTCGCCCAGGGGTTCTCCTCGATCAACCTGCGCACGACGCCCTCGTCCTCGACGGCATAGGCGGGGTTGTGGCGCACGGCTCAGACGCCCAGGGCGCTCGCAGCCTCGGTGGCGGGGCCGTCCTCGATCGCGCTGCCCGCGAAGCCGGCGGTCGCCCGCTCCGACGCCGCCCAGTTGGCCAGCGCCAGGTCGAGGGCCTCGAGCGGCACCTCGGCCGCGGCCGCCAGGGCGCCGGCCCGGCGGTCCAGCAGCAGAGGGTCTCCGATCCCGAACACCCGCTTGGCGGCGAGTGTCGTGGGATCCTCGCCGGTGCCCCCCAGCTGCAGCGAGTCGGCCTGCATCTCATACAGCCCCAGCCGGCCCAGGGTGACGAGCAGTTCATAGCGTCCAGCACGGCTGAAGCCGGGCAGTGCGAGTCGTTCGAACAGCCGTGCGAAACGGCGCTCGGAAGTCCACGCGCCATCGCCCTCGAAGGCGGCCACCTGGCTGCCTCCGCCGGCTCGGCTGACCCACTGGGCATAGGCGAGGAGCGTCGCCTTGGCCCGTCCGGGCTCGCGCGAGCTGCGCGGGCCCTCCTCCGCCTCGTCGAGCAGGCCGTCGATGTCCCCACCCAGCGAGGCGGGACCTGGCGCCTCCGCCAGGACGGCGCGGATCGATGCGAACGGGTCGGGGTCCTCGGTGGGGGCGAGGTAGGCGCTGATCAGGACGCCCCAGGTCGCTCGCTCCTTGTCGCCGGCGGCCATGTCACGCAGCTCGCCGTAGAGACCGGGCGGGTCGGTCGCCAGCGCGGCCAGGCGCGTCGCGGCGAAGTCGATCTCCGCTGCCAGCCTGATCGCGTCCGCCGAGGCGCGCAGACCGGGGACAAGCTCGTGGGAGTAGCCATCCTCGGCGGCCCGGCCCTCACGACGAACCTTCAGGCCCGTCCCACCGCGCCGGGAGCCGGTTGCGGCACGTTTCGCACCGGACGTTCCGGCCCGGCGAGGAGACCCGCCGGCGGGCTCGTTGCCCGGCAGCGTCTTACTGCAGATCGGGCAGCGCTCTATGAAGCGGTTGTGGCGGCAGAACGTCGGCATAGCGCCGGTGGACGGTAGCCGTTCGCGCGCGCCCGAGCGCCGCCGGCCTTCCGCTCCTTCGCCAGCGCGTACAGGTAATCGTCGAAATCGACCTGGATCGTGTGACGCTTCGAGGCGACGTAGCGCTCGCGCATCGCTCGCTGGTCGGCCTCCATGTCGGCCCGCATCTCCGCCTGGGAGGGCAGCGCGTAGTCACCCAGGAGGTAGTCCCCCACCCATCGTCCCTGAGCCTCGGAAAGGGGCATCACGGCGCCCAGGGGCTGGAGCAGGCCGATGAACTGGACGTTGGGGATATCCGGGTGGAAGACCCGCCGGAACAGCTCGATGTGGTTTTCGGGCGCCGAGATGAGCTGCTCGTCGAAGAAGGGGAAGGTGATCTTGTAGCCGGTGCAGTAGACGATGATGTCCGCCTCCACCTCGGTGCCGTCCTCGAAGCGGACCGTTCCGCCGTCGAGCTCGGCGATGTTTCCCTTGGGCGTGATCGTTCCGTGCTGGATGCGGTCGAGGATCCGCCCCGAGACGGTCGGGTGGGCCTCGCCGAAGCGGTGGTTGGGCTTGGGCAGCCCGTAGCGCTCGAGCGGGCCGGCATAGCTCCTGAGCAGCGCCTGGGTCATCCTCTGGCGGACCTTGAAGGGCACCCTGGGGTCGTTGCGGAGCTGATCGACCGGTTTCCCGAAGATGTACTTGGGCACGATCCAGACGCCCTGGCGGGCGGCCAGGTAGGTGCTCTCGGCGACATATGAGGACTCGACGGCGATGTCCATCGCGGAGTTGCCCATGCCGAGCACCACGACCCGCTTGCCGGTGAAGATCGAGTTCTCGATGTAGGAGTGGGCGTGCATCTGCTCGCCGGTGAACGTGTCGGAGCCCGGGAACGCCGGTTCGGGCCAGCGGGGGTTCCAGTGGTGCCCGTTGGCGACGATCAGGTCGTCATAGGAGCGTGTCTCTCCCGTGTCGAGCTCGACCGTCCAGAGGCCGTCCTCGGAGCGATCGGCGTGGGTCACCGAGGTCTCGAAGGTGATCCTGTCGCGGATGCCGAAGTGGTCGACGTAGTCGTCGAAGTAGGCGGCGATCTGGGTGTGGTGGGGAAAGTCCGGGTAGTTCGCCGGCATCGGGAAGTCCGAGTACTCCATGCGCGGCCGGGAGGTGTTGATGAACAGCTCCTTGTAGGCGGCCGAGGTCCCGTTCTTGTTTGCGAAGACCCAGTTGCCACCGACCCGGTCCGAGCTCTCGAAGCAGTCGAAGTCGATTCCTCGCTCGTGCAGGGCCTTCGCCGCGGCGATGCCCGACGAGCCCGCACCGATCAGGCAGACGCGGCCCGAGTTGTCAGAGGTCTGATCCACTTCGCGATGCCTGGCTAGCTTGCGCCGACGCTCGGACCGACGTGCTGCGGGGGCCCCTCGGGTCCCGAGTCGGCGTCGGCGTGGCCGGCGAGGCCATCGTCGTGCTCGGCCGCCCTGTGCGCCAGGAAGCGGTCGACCATCCGTGCGCACTGGCGCCCCTCGTTGATCGCCCACACGATCAGCGACTGCCCGCGGCGCGCGTCTCCCGCCGCGAAGACTCCCTCGACCGAGGTCGTGTAGGGGCTGACCGCCTTCACGTTCCCCCGTGGGTCGCGCTCGACGGCCAGCTGCTCCAGCAGCGGCTGCTCCGGGTGCAGGAAGCCCATCGCCAGGAGGACCAGCTGCGCCGGCAGGTCGCGCTCGGTCCCCTCGATCGGTGTGAAGGGCGGCTCCGGGGCGGCGGATGCGATCGTCAGCGCCGACACGTGGCCCGAGCCGTCATCGGCGAAGCGGGTGGTCGCCACGGAGTAGTCCTGCTCGCCGATGTGGAGCTCGCGGGCCTCCTCCATGGCGTAGCTCAGGCGGTACTTCTGGGGCCACAGAGGCCAGGGGGTGCGGTCGTCCGGGCGGTGAGCCGGGGGCTCGGCGAGGAGCTCGAGCTGGACGATCGAGCGGGCCCCCTCGCGCAGCGAGTTGCCGACGCAGTCGGCACCTGTGTCGCCGCCGCCGATCACGACGACATCCTTGTCCTTGGCTGTGATCTCCTGCGCCGCCGCAGGCTGGGCGGTGGTCGGCTGCGGACCGATCTCGCGGGCCACGAAGCGGTTTCGCTGGTAGAGGTAGTCCATCGCGAAGTGCACGCCCTCGAGCTCACGGCCGGGCACCGGCAGATCGCGAGGCACCCGCGAGCCGGTTGCCAGGACGACCGCGTCGTAGCCGCTCATGAGCGCCTCGGCGCTGATGTCCGAGCCGACCTCGACGCCGCAGCGCAGCTCGACGCCCTCGGCGACCAACTGCGAAACGCGACGCTCGACGATCGACTTTTCGATCTTGAAGTCGGGCACTCCGAAGCGGACCAGCCCGCCGGCGGCCTCGTCCCGCTCGAACAGCGTCACCCGGTGCCCTGAGCGGCGCAGCTGCTGGGCTGCCGCCATCCCGGCGGGACCGGCTCCGATCACCGCCACCGAGTGGCCGCTCTCGCGGCGGGGCGGCTGCGGCACGACCCAGCCCTCGTCCCAGGCGCGGTTGATGATCGAGTTCTCGATCTGTTTGATCGTCACGGCGTCGCCCTCGCGGATCTCCAGCACGCAGGCCGCCTCGCAGGGCGCCGGGCAGAGCCGGCCGGTGAACTCGGGGAAGTTGTTCGTCGCGTGAAGCTGGGCGATGGCGTCCTGGAAGCGGTCGTGGTAGACGAGGTCGTTCCAGTCCGGGATCAGGTTCCCCAACGGGCACCCGTTGTGGCAGAAGGGGACACCGCAGTCCATGCAGCGGGCGCCCTGCTCGCGCAACTCCTCCACCGGGCGGGGCAGCAGGAACTCGCGGTAGTCCTGGGCGCGCTCGCGGCTGTCCCGGTAGGGGACGCCATGGCGCTCGATCTGTAGGAAGCCGCCGAGTTTGCCCATCAGGAGCCGGCCTCAGCCAGTTCAGCCTCGCCGGCCACGCCGGCTGCGGCCTCTTCCTCGGCCCGTTCGCGCAGGACCCGCTTGTAGTCGTGGGGCATCACCTTGACGAAGGCCTTGCCCCCGATCAGCTCGTCCCACTGGCCGAGGACCCGCGCGGCGACCGGCGATGCGGTCCGCTGACCATGCTCTTCGATCATCGCCCGCAGCTCGATCGCATCGGATTCGGAGAGGTCTTCGAAGCCGACCATCCCCATGTTGCAGCGCGAGGCGAACTTCCGCTCCTCGTCCAGGACGTAGGCGACGCCGCCGCTCATCCCGGCCGCGAAGTTGCGCCCCGTCGGGCCGAGCACGACGACCCTGCCGCCGGTCATGTACTCGCAGCCGTGGTCCCCGACGCCCTCGACGACCGTCCAGGCGCCCGAATTGCGCACGCCGAAGCGCTCTCCCGCGAGGCCGCGGAAGAAGGCCCGGCCGGCGGTCGCTCCGTAGAGGACCGTGTTGCCGACGATCACGTTCTGCTCGGCCACGAAATGCTCGCCCATCCCGTCGCGGGGAAGCACAGCGAAGACTCCGCCCGAGAGGCCCTTGCCGGCGTAGTCCTGTGCGTCGCCGCGCAGCGTGAAGGTCACGCCCGGGGCCAGCCATCCGGCGAAGCTCTGCCCCGCTGAGCCCTCCATCTCGACGTTGATCGAGCCCTCGGGCAGACCATCAACCCCGTGCTTGACGGCGATATGACTCGACAGGATCCCGCCGACGCAGCGGTTGCGGTTGCGGATCGGGAAGCTCAGCCTGACGGGCTCGCCCCGCTCGATGGCGGGCTCTGCGCCGTCGAGGATCTGCCAGTCGAGCGCGTCCTCGAGCACGGCCGGGGGCGCTTCGATGCGGTGACGCGGAGCGTCCTCTGAGAGCTCGATCTCCTTGAGCAGGTGGGTCAGGTCGACTCCCCTGGCCTTCCAGTGCTCGATCGCCGTCCCGACGCCCAGCAGGTCGACCCGGCCGATCGTTTCATCCAGCGAGCGCAGGCCCAGCGAGGCCAGGATCTCGCGGACTTCCTCGGCCACGAAGAAGAAGAAGTTCACGACATGCTCCGGGGTGCCCTTGAAGCGCTTGCGCAGCTCGGGGTCCTGCGTGGCGATCCCTACGGGGCAGGTGTTCAGGTGGCAGGCGCGCATCATGATGCAGCCCGTAGCGATCAGCGGGGCGGTCGAGAAGCCCATCTCGTCGGCTCCCAGCATCGCCGCGATGACGACGTCCCGGCCGGTCTTCAGCTGACCGTCCGTCTGCACGACGATCCGCGAGCGCAGGTCGTTCAGCAGCAGGGTCTGCTGGGTCTCGGCCAGGCCGATCTCCCAGGGAATCCCGGCCGCCTGGATCGACGACAGAGGCGATGCGCCGGTGCCTCCGTCGTGGCCGGCGATCAGGACCCGGTCGGCGTTCGCCTTGGAGACGCCCGCGGCCACCGTTCCGACGCCGACCTCCGATACGAGCTTGACCGATACCTGCGCTTTCGGGTTTGCGCAGCGCAGGTCGTAGATCAGCTGCTTGAGGTCCTCGATCGAGTAGATGTCGTGGTGCGGCGGCGGCGAGATCAGGCCGACGCCCGGCGTCGAGTTGCGCAGCCAGGCGATGTAGTCGTCGACCTTGTGGCCCGGCAGCTGGCCGCCCTCGCCGGGCTTGGCGCCCTGGGCCATCTTGATCTGGAGCTCGTCGGCGTTGACCAGGTAGTGAATCGTCACCCCGAAGCGCCCGGAGGCGACCTGCTTGATCGCCGAGCGGCGGCGGTCGCCGTTCTCGTCGGGCGTGAAGCGTGAGGGGTCCTCCCCACCCTCGCCCGTGTTCGAGCGCCCGCCGAGCCGGTTCATGGCGATCGCCAGCGTCTCGTGCGCCTCGCGAGAGATCGAGCCGAGACTCATCGCCCCGGTACAGAAGCGCCTGACGATCTCCTTCGCCGACTCGACCTCCTCGAGCGCGATCGGCTGGCGCTCCACCCCGCCGCCTATCTCCAGCAGCCCGCGCAGGGTCGCCCGCCGTGAGGCGTCCTCGTTGACCGTTCGCGCGTACTCGCGGTACTTCTGCTGGGCGGGGCTCTCGCGGACCTTCGCCGCGGCCGCGGCGTCTCCGCCGAGAGCCGCCTCGACGTCCCCGTTGGCTGAGCGCACAGCGTGCTGTACGAGCGCGATCGTCTCGGGATTCCACATGTGGTGCTCACCGTCACGACGCCAGGCGTAGACGCCCCCCACCGGAAGGAGGGCATCCTGCGGAGCGGGATAGGCACGGGCGTGGCGCTCGAGCGCCTCGGTTGCCAGGACTTCCATGCCGACACCCCCGATCCGCGTGGCGGTGTGGGTGAAGTGAGCGTCGATCAGCTCCTTCTCGAGCCCCACCGCCTCGAAGATCTGAGCGCCCCGGTAGGACTGGATCGTCGAGATCCCCATCTTGGAGATCGTCTTCAGGAGCCCTTTGCCGATCGCTTTGACGACGTTCTGCGCCGCCGTCTCGGCGTCGATCGGAGCCTCCGAGCCGTCGGCTGCGGTGCGGACGATCCGCCCGTCCAGGACCAGCTGGTCGAGGCTCTCGAGCATCAGATAGGGGTTGATGGCGCTGGCGCCGTAGCCGATCAGGGTCGCGAAGTGGTGCACCTCGCGGGGCTCGCCCGACTCGACGATGATCCCGGCCCGCAGGCGGGTGCCCTCGATCACCAGATGGTGGTGGACGGCCGCCACCGCAAGCAGCGACGGGATCGGTACGCGGCGGGGACCCAGCAGCCTGTCGTTGAGGATCAGGATGTTGCAGCCTTCTTCGATCGCCTCATGGGCCTGGTGGCAGATCCGCTCGAGCGCCTCGGCCAGTCCGGAGGGGCCCTTCTGGACGAGCCAGGTGGCGTCGATCGTGCGGGCTTTGTAGACCTCGTGGTCGACGTGGCGGAGCGTCTCCAGCTCCCTGTTGAGCAGGATCGGCTGTTCGAGCAGGAGCTTGTGGGCGTGCTCGGGTGACTCGTCCAGCAGGTTGCGCTCGTTGCCCAGGGTGGTCGACAGGCTCATCACGATTTCCTCGCGGATCGGGTCGATCGGCGGGTTGGTCACCTGGGCGAACAGCTGCTTGAAGTAGGAGAACAGCGGCGGCGCCTGGTCGGAGAGGACCGCGAGGGAGACGTCGTTGCCCATCGATCCGATCGGCTCGGCGGCGTCGATCGCCATCGGCGCCAACAGGACCCGGAGGTCCTCCTGCGAGTAGCCGAAGGCACGTTGGCGCAGCGGCAGCGGCTGGTTGGAGAGCGTCACTTCCTCAGATGGCGGCAGGTCCTTGAAAGGGACCGCATTGCGGGCATACCACTCGCCGTAGGGCTGGGCGGTGGCGACCTCGCGCTTGACCTCCTCGTCCTCGACGATCCGGCCGCGTTCGAGGTCGACAAGGAAGAGCTTGCCCGGCTGCAGGCGGCCGAGGCGCTTGATCTCGCCCGGCGGGATGTCCAGCAGGCCGGACTCGGAGCCCAGCACGACGTGCCCGTCGAGCGTCTCGACCCAGCGGCCCGGCCGCAGGCCGTTGCGGTCGAGCGTCGCTCCGACGACGCGGCCATCGGTGAAGGCCACCGAGGCGGGTCCGTCCCAGGGCTCCATCAGGCATGAGTGGAACGCGTAGAAGCCCTTGAGGTGCTCGGGCAGGTCGTCCCGGTTCCTGAATGCCTCGGGGATCATCATCATCGCCGCGTGCTGCGGGGTGCGCCCGGCGAGCATCAGCAGCTCGAGGACGTTGTCGAAGGTCGCCGAGTCGGAGTTGCCGGGGCCGACGACCGGAAGGATCTTCGCGAGGTCCTCGCCGAACAGCTCGCTGCTCAGCTCGCTCTCCCGGGCTCGCATCCAGTTGACGTTGCCCATCACCGTGTTGATCTCGCCGTTGTGGCAGATCACCCGGTAGGGGTGGGCCAGCTCCCAGCTGGGGAAGGTGTTGGTCGAGAAGCGCGAG
>CAZFGJ010000114.1:0-9500 GCA_964518445.1 uncultured Solirubrobacteraceae bacterium | reverse complement strand
GAGAGGGCCGAGACCAGCCAGAAGGAGCAGATCAGGAACGTCCCCTCCTCTCCCTGAAGCCCGTCGTCGGTCGAATCGGTCCGGTAGCGCATGACCAGGCCGCCCTCGGTCAGCTCCTCGCGGATGGCCATCACGGTGTTGCGCACCCGTTCGTCCTCGGGCGGCAGGAACCGCAACAGCGGCACCAGGAGCGTCGAGGCGTCCAGCGCATCCGTGTCGTAGTGCTGGCGGAAGACGCCGCGCTTGTCGACGCCCTTGTCCAGCAGGTCGTCGCGGATCTCATCGGCGATGGCCTCCCATGCCTCGGCCTGATCCTCGTCGCCGCGCCGTTCGGCCAGGCGGGCTCCCCTGTCCATGGCCACCCAGCACATCAGCTTCGAGGAGACGTAGTGGCAGGGCTCCCCGCGTGCCTCCCAGATGCCCTGGTCGGGCTCGCACCAGACCCGCGATGCACATTCGACCTGGTCCTTCAGGACCGGCCAGAGGCGCTCGGGGATGTGGTCGCGCTTCTTGGAGTGGAGGTAGACGGAGTCCATCACGGCGCCGTAGACGTCGTTCTGGCGCTGGCTGTAGGCGCCGTTGCCGATCCGCACGGGCCTGGCGCCCTCGTAGCCCTTCAGGTGATCGAGGGTGCTCTCGACGAGGTCTTTCTGGCCCTTGATCCCGTACATGATCTGAAGCGAGCCGTCCTCGTTTCGCTCCATGTCGGCGAGATACTGCACGAAGTCGTCGGCCTCCCAGTTCAGGCCCAGCGCATGGAGGCCCCAGAGGGTGAAGGAGGCGTCGCGCATCCAGCAGTAGCGGTAGTCCCAGTTGCGTTCCCCTCGGGGCGTCTCGGGCAGCGATGTCGTGGGCGCGGCGACCAGCGCTCCGGTCGGCATGAAGGTGAGCCCCTTGAGAACCAGCGCCGAGCGCTGCAGGTGAAAGCGCCAGGGATGGTCGGGGTAGGTCCCTTCGGCCATCCACGTGCGCCAGAAGTGTGCCGTGCGCTCGAGGTGGCCCTCGGCCTGCTCGACCGTGTGGGGGCCGCCAAGGCCCTCCGTCCAGGAGAGCGCGCAGTAGCGCTTCTCGCCCTCCTGCATGGTGTGGCGGCCGTGGGCCCGGTTGCCCTCGATGCCCATCCTGATATCGCTGAAGAGCCGGAAGGCCGTCACGTCGTCGGTGGCGTCCATCGCGCAATGGCCCTCCTCGCCGGTCTGCACGACCGACCAGCGCGCGGGCGTGGCGCCGTAGTCGAGCATCGGCTCGCAGACGATCTCCACCTGGACCTGGCCCTGGATGCATTCGATCATCCGGACCACCAGGTGGTCGGCGTCGTAGTCCGTCGGGGGCCGGGTGTGACTCGAGCCGTGTTTGTTGTCGTGCCAGGGGCCGATCGTCAGCGCGTCGACGACCCGCAGCCAGCCCTGGGGGGTCATCCAGGTCGTCTCGATGATGTTCGTCCCTGGGATGTAGCGCCGCCCTGCCGGGACGTAGAGGCCATAGGGCCCGACCCGCCAGCTGCCGGCCCCGCGGTCGAGCATCGCCCCGAAGATCGATGGCGAGTCGAAATGCGGCAGGCACATCCACTCGATCGAGCCGTCAGAGGAGACCAGAGCTCCGGTGTGGCAGTCGGACAGGAAGCCGTAGTCGGCGATCGGCGGGAAGGGCGAGGACTGCGAGGTCGCCCCGCTGCCGTTTCTCACTGTTTTTCCGGCGGCTGGTGCGCTCACCACTCGATCCCTTCGAAATGTGGGCGCTCGACGCCGTCAGGCAGCAGCTCTTCTTCGCCGAGCTTGTCCAGATGGGCCGCCAGCGTCACGGCAGCAGCCGGGCGCAGTGCGGCGGGGACGTCGGACCAGACGTCATCCAGCAGCTCATCGACCGTCCGCCGGCCCGCCTTGAGGGACATGATCAGGCGGTTCTCGCGGTCTGTTCGGTGGTTGTAGTACTCATCGAGCTTGCTCTGCGGGTCCCAGACAAGCGGCCCATGACCGGGGCAGATGACGTCGAAGTCTCCCCGACGGCGCAGACGGTCAAGCGCCCGGAGGTAGCCCGCCATGGCTCCAGGATGCGGGGAGATGAAGACGCTGCCGCTGCCCAGCACGGCGTCGCCGCTGAAGCAGGCCCCCGCTCCGATCAGAGCGAAGTGGTCGGGCGCGTGCCCGGGTGCCGAGATCGCCGTGAACGGGCCGACCTCCCGCTCGTCGCCGAGCTCGACGTCGGCGTCTCCCCTGCCTGTCGCCAACTGCGCCGGAAAGCGCTCCAGCAGGGCGGGCGCCGCCTCCGAGTGGTCACCGTGGTGATGCGTCAGGACGACGCCGCCCAGGCCGCCGCGCTCGTCGAGCGCCGCGGCGATGGCGTCCATGTGGTCCTCGAGCAGCGGCCCGGGATCGACTACCCAGGCGGGGTCACGCCCGACGACCCAGGTGTTCGTCCCCGTCAGTGTCAGGGGCGAGGGGTTCGCGGCCCTGATCAGCAGGACGTCGTGTCTGCGAAGCAGCTCAGCGCGGGACGCCTCGCCGTCCGGCTCGGCGCCGAACGGTTCGGGTCCCTTCGCTGAGGACGGCGGCGTCTCCACGGGCGCGACGTTAGCTGACGCGCCCCGCGGATCCGCTGCCTGCCTACCTGCCGCGGTTGGTCTCCCGGCCACGGCGCGAGGCGCCGTTGGACGAGGAGCCGCCGGGACGCGCAGAGCCCGAGCGAGGGGATCCCGAACGGGTCCCCCCCGAGCGTCCTGCACCTGAGCGCCCGGAGCCACCGGATGAGCCCTGTCCGCCACGCCCGCCGCTGCGATTGCGAGACCCGCCGGGACGGGAGCGCGTGGAGGAAGCCTGGGGCGATCCGGCTGGGCTTGAGAGCCCTGCCAGCTCGAGCTCGCGGTGGAGCCCGAGTCCGCCGACCATCCCGGCCAGCTCACGGCCCTGGTCGTGGGTCACGAGGGTCAGGCCGATGCCGCTGGCGCCGGCCCTTGCCGTGCGCCCGACGCGATGGACGTAGTCCTCGCGGGTGGCCGGCATGTCGTAGTTGATGACGTGGGTGATGCCTGCGACATCGATCCCGCGGGCGGCGACGTCCGTCGCCACGAGCGTGTCGACGACGCCGGCCTCGAAGTTGGCCAGGGCCCGCTCGCGCTGGCCCTGGGACTTGTCCCCGTGCATCGCGACAGCCTTGACGCTTGAGTGGCCGAGCTTCTTGACGAGCCGGTCGGCACCCCGCTTGGTGCGGACGAAGACGAGTGTCAGCCCGCGCTCCACATCGCTCAGCTCGTTGACAAGGCGCTGAACCTTGCCCTCGTGGCTGACCGTGACGAAACGATGCTCGACGTCACCCTTGCGCTCCTCGGAGTGAGCGTGCTCGTGGCGGCGCGGGTTCGAGGTGTAGGCCTTGGCGATACGGCCGACCTCGCCCTCGAGCGTTGCCGAGAAGAGCAGCGTCTGGCGCTCCGAGGCGGTCATCTTGACGATCCTGTCGACGACCGGCTTGAAGCCCATGTCGAGCATCCTGTCGGCCTCGTCGAGGACCAGGATGCGGACCTTGGAGAGCGAGACGTCGCGGCGATCGATCAGATCGAGCAGGCGTCCGGGTGTGGCCACGAGGATGTGTGCCCTCGCGGCGAGGCGCGCCTGCTTGACGATTCCGGCGCCACCGTAGACGGGAGCGATCGAGAGCGCCCTGGCGTGAGCCAGGGGGCGCAGGTCGTCGACGATCTGGATTGCAAGCTCCCTCGTCGGGGCGAGGATCAGCGCCGACGGGCGGGCGTCGGAGTCGCGGAGGCGCTCCACGACCGGCACGCCGAAGGCGAGGGTCTTGCCCGATCCGGTCGGTGACTGGGCCAGGACGTCGTGGCCGGCCAGGACATCTGGGATGACCATGCCCTGAACGGCGAACGGCTTGGAGATGCCGCGATCGGACAACTCCTTCACGACAACCTCGGACACGCCGAGGTCGGCGAAAGATGCGTGCTTCATGTTGTGCTCCTTCTGGCGACCTTCGGGCCGCCGCTGCGAATGGAGATTCGACTGACCCCATCCGCGCTCGGAGCGCCAACAAAGACAAAGAACCTCACGGGCGACTTCGCCACCCGTACACGGACCGTAGCAGCCCGCTTTGGCCCCGCCTGCACCAGAAGGCCCGCGCGGCGGGCGCTCGCTAGGCCTTCTTGGCGGTGAAGCTGACCTTTCCGGTCGTGCAGTGCGGCGCTTCCAGGCCGATGTTCTCCTGTGTGATGTCCGTCAGGGTCCCCGTCACATGGGCGCCCTTGACCGACAGGGTCAGGGCTTCGTTCCCAACGACGTATTCCTTGCCCCCTTCGGTCACACCAGAGTGCTGGGCGAATTTCAGGGTCCCCGCCGGCGAGAGCCTGTACGGGATCCCCGGGCCGATCAGGAAGGTCTGGAATTCTCTCGCGTCGGGGCAGGTCACATCGGCAAACGTCATCCCGCCATTCGTCAGGTGGCCGAATGTGACGCAGTAGCCGGCCTGCTTCTTCGTCCCGCCGGGCGCCACGCAACGGCCCTTGGCGATCTTGAGGGTGAAGCCGTAACAGGGGTGAGCCGCTGCGGCGCTCCCACACTGGGTGGTCGTGGCGCGGTAGGACCCTGGCTTGGGCGTCGTGGCGCCCGCCTGGGCGGTGCCTGTGAGCAGCGCCAGAAGGATCGCCGGCAGGGCCGTGATTCGAAGGACGCGCATGACGCCAGATCCTAGAGAACGCTCACCGCCCGCGGGGTGCCTCCCACCGCACCCCGCGGACAGCTCGCGTGCGCGCCTGGCGCTCAGGCGCTGCGAATCAGCTTCTTGTTGACGAACTCATCAGCGCCGTAGCGGCCGAGCTCGCGGCCGAAGCCGGAGCGCTTGAAGCCGCCGAAGGGCAGCTCGGGGCTGTCGGCGCCGACGAGGTTGACGTAGACCATTCCGGCCTCGATCTGGTCGGCCACCCGCTCGGCCTGGGCCGGATCGGTGCTCATCACGTAGGAGCCGAGACCGAACTGCGTGTCGTTGGCCAGGGCGATCGCCTCCTCCTCGGAGGAGACCTTGTAGACCTGCGCGACCGGTCCGAAGAACTCTTCCTGGGATGCCGCGTCGCCGGGCTTGATGCCGGTGAGGATGGTGGCGTCGTAGAAGTTCCCGTTGCGACTGCCGCCGACCACGACCTCCGCGCCTGCGTCGACGGCGCGTTTGACCTGGTCCTCGAGGCGATCCGCGGCGGCCTTCGAGGACAGTGGCCCCATCGCCGCGCCCTCGGCGGCCGGGTCGCCTGGCTTGGCGGCGCTGAGCCTGCCCTTGAGCTCCTCGAGGAACTCGTCGTAGAACCTGTCGAGGACGATGAAGCGCTTGGCCGCGTTGCAGGCCTGCCCGGCGTTCTCCAGTCGCGCTTCGGCCGCCTTCTCCGCCGCTTCGGCGACGTTGTCGGTGCCGAGCAGGATGAAGGGATCCGATCCGCCGAGCTCGAGGACAACCTTCTTGAGGTTCCGTCCGGCGATCGCCGCGACCGCCGCCCCGGCACGCTCCGAGCCGGTGACCGAGACGCCGTGGACGCGCGGGTCCGCGATGACCTGCTCGATCTGCTCGTTGGTCGCGAAGATGTTCTCGTAGCAGCCGTCGGGGTAGCCGGCATCCTTGAAGATCTGCGCGATCGCCTCTGCCGATTCGGGGCACTGCGGAGCGTGTTTGAGCAGGACCGTGTTGCCGTTGATGTGATTCGGGCCGGCGAAGCGGGCGACCTGGTAGTAGGGGTAGTTCCAGGGCATGATCCCCAGCAGGACGCCGTAGGCGCTGCGGCGGACCAGGGCGGTCCCCTCGCCCCCGAGCAGCTCGATCGGTTCGTCGGCCATCAGGCTCTCGGCGTTGGCGGCGTAGAACTCGTAGATCATTCCCGCGAATTCGGCCTCGCCGACAGCCTGCTCGATCGGCTTGCCCATCTCCCGAACGATGATCTCGCCGAGCGTCTGCTTGCGCTCGGTGTGGAGCCTGCCGACGGCCCGGACGAGCTCGGCCCGCTCGGCGACGGTCGAACCGGCGGCCCAGGCGCGGTATGCCGCGTCGGCGCGGGAGATCGCGCTCTTCAGGTCGGCGTCGGAGATCTCGGGGTACTCCTTGATGACCTCGTCGGTGGCCGGATTGATTACGGCGTAGCTGCTCATATCTCTCCCTCGTGTGGGTTGGGGGTCATTGTCCTGTGTCTGGCTCGCGGAGGACGTGTCACGCCGGTGCCGGCAGCTCCAGCGCCTCGGCCACGGCCGGGTGTGTGATCTCGCCTCGATCGACGTTCAGTCCCGCCCGCAGGCCTGGGCTGGCATCCAGTGCCTCGCGCACGCCGCGCTCGGCGATGTCGATGACATACGGCAGGGTCGCGTTGGTGAGCGCATAGGTCGAGGTGATCGGCACGGCACCGGGCATGTTCGTGACGCAGTAGTGCGTGATGCCGTCGACCTCGTACGTCGGGTCGGAGTGAGTCGTCGGCCGAGAGGTCTCGAAGCAGCCGCCCTGGTCGATCGACACGTCCACGAGCACCGCGTGGGGCTTCATCAGTTTGAGCTGCTCGCGTGTGATGACCCGCGGCGCGCGCCCGCCGGGCAGGAGCACCGCTCCGATGACCAGGTCCGCCTGAGGCAGCATCTCCTCGATCGCCAGCGTCGAGGAGTACACGGTCGAGGCGCGCCCGGCGAAGGCGACTTCGAGGTCGCGCAGCCGGTCGATCGAGCGGTCGAAGGTGAACACGTCCGCCTGCATCCCGATGGCGATGAAGGCCGCGTTCATGCCGACCACGCCGCCGCCGATCACCAGGACCGTGGCGGCGGCGACACCGGGCACCCCGCCGAGCAGGATTCCCCGCCCGCCGAGCGGCTTCTCGAGCATGAAGGCGCCGGCCTGGGTCGCGATCTTTCCGGCCACCTCGCTCATCGGGGCGAGCAGCGGCAGGCGCCCCTCGGCGTCGACGACCGTCTCGTAGGCGATGCAGGTCGCGCCCGATCCCATCAGACCGCGGGCCAGGTCCGGCTCGGCGGCGAGGTGCAGATAGGTGAACAGCGTCTGGCCTTCGCGCAGCCGCCCGACCTCGACTGCCTGGGGCTCCTTGACCTTCAGGACCAGCTCGGCTTCGGCGAACACGGCATCGGCGTCGGGGACGATCCGGGCTCCCTGGGCGGTGAACTGCTCGTCGCTCATCGCCGAGCCCTCACCGGCGCCTGACTGAACCAGCACCTCGTGGCCTCTGGTGCTCAGCTCGCGTACGCCGGCCGGTGTAATCGCGACTCGGTACTCATCGGTCTTGATCTCTGTCGGTACGCCGATCCTCATTCCTCCCCCGCTCCTTGTCGTGACGGACGGCGTCCCTGTCGGGAGCCATTGCAAAGTCTGATCATCACCGGGCCAGCTCTCGGCCGCGCAGCGCCAGCCAGAACTCGATCCGGTCGCGAGCGTTCGAGCAGTCGCGCCCGGTCAGCTCCTCGATGCGGCGGATCCGGTAGCGCAGCGTGTGACGGTGGCAGTAGAGCGCCCCGGCGGCCTTCTCCCAGTGGCCGTTGTGCTCGATGAACAGGTCGAGCGAGCGGACCAGCTCGTCCCCGTAGTCGCCCTCTCCCTGTTCGATCGGTCCGAGAACGCTGCGGCAGTATGAGTTGAGAGCCTCGTCGTCCTGCAGCGAGAGCAGCAGCTGGAATGCCCCCAGGTCCTCATAGGAGGCGACATCCGGTGCGTCCCCGTTGCGCAGGCGAACCGCCTCGAGGGCACAGCGCGCCTCGTGGAAGCTCATCCGCAGCGAGTGCGTCGCGGCCGGGCGGCTGGCCGCCGCGTGGACCTCGCCGAAGCGGCCCTGGAGGTCTGTGCGGATTCGCCCGGCCAGTGCCACCGGGTCCAGGGCTCCCGCCCCGCCGGCCGGGCCCGCGTCGACGACCGCGCAGAGCAGTCCCCCGCGGATCGCCACGAGGTTGCCGACATGCTCGGCCGACAGCAGGCGCTCGACCGCCGATGCGGCTGAGCCCGGATCTCCCACGCGGAAGGCGAGAACCGCGATCCGCTCGCCGATCCCGAACGGCCGCAGCCGCGCCTCGAGATCCTCGGGATAGAGGTGGCCGCTGAGCGCCTCGGCCAGGATGTCGCCGACCATGTTGCGCTGGAGCAGTTCGTAGCGCTCGTCGAGCAGGTGGGTGAAGGCACGCTCGGTGATCGCGATGAACGGCAGCTCGTAGGGAACCTCGAACAGCGGGAAGTCGCGCTTGCGGGCCGCCGTCAGGAGCGCCGCGGGGACCCGTTTGTGGGTCAGCCCGGTACCGAACCCGAGGGCCGCGATCTCATGGTCCGCCAGCCGGTCGACGAACTCTCGCTGCGACCGCGCCCCGTCGAGCTGCAGGCCGGTGGTGAGGAGAACCTCTCCCCCTTTCAGCCAGGGCGTCGGATCGGGAAGCTCGGTGCTGTGGACCCAGCGCACGTGGGCCTGCGCAGACTCCTCCCCGGAGAGCAGGCTCAGACCGAGCCCGCCGATCAGGCTCGCGACAGTGAGCTCCACTGCTCCATCCGCTCGCATGCCTCGGTGAGGACGGGACGCAGGATCGAGACGATCTCCTCGAACTCGGCCGGCCCGGCGATCAGGGGCGGCGAGAGCTGAACGATCGGGTCGCCACGGTCATCGGTCCGGCAGATCAGGCCGCGGCGGTACAGCTCGCCCGAGAGGAAGCCCCGCAGCAGGTGCTCGGATTCCTCGTCGTCGAATGTCTCCTTGGTCTCTTTGTCCTTGACCAGCTCGATGGCGTGGAAGTAGCCGGCGCCCCGCACGTCGCCCACGATCGGCAGGTCGCGCAGGCCGTCGAGCATCTCGCGGAAGGCGACCTCGTTCTGGCGGACGTTCTCACAGAGGCCCTCGCGCTCGATCACATCGATGTTCGCCGAGGCGACGGCGCAGGCGACAGGATGCCCGCCGAAGGTGAACCCGTGGTTGAAGGCAGCCTTGCCCTGGAGGAAAGGCTCGGCCAGGTGGTCCCCGGCGATGACGGCCCCCATCGGGATGTAGGCCGAGGTGATCCCCTTGGCAGTGGTGATCATGTCGGGCTGGTAGCCGAAGCGTTCGCAGCCGAACATGTGGCCCAGGCGGCCCCAGGAGCAGATCACCTCGTCGGAGATCAACAGGACGCCGTGGCGGTCGCAGATCTCGCGCACGCGCTGGAAGTAGCCGTCCTGCGGCACGAAGCAGCCGCCGCCGTTCTGGACCGGCTCGAGAATCACCGCGGCGACAGTGTCGGGGCCCTCGAATTCGATGGCCTCCTCGATCGCGTCGGCGGCCCACAGCGGGTCGCGGTCCTCTTTCCAGCGGTAGGAGTTCGTGTTCGGCACGTGGATGCCGCCCGGGGTCAGCGGCTCGAACGGTTCGCGCAGCGGCGTCAGGCCGGTCGCCGCCAGGGCGCCCATCGAGACGCCGTGGTAGGCCAGGTTGCGGGCGACGAGCTTGTAGCGGTTCTTCTCACCGCGGGCCCGGTGGTAGGCCTTGGCGAGCTTCCAGGCGGACTCGACCGCCTCCGAGCCGCCGG
>CAZFGJ010000113.1:0-9532 GCA_964518445.1 uncultured Solirubrobacteraceae bacterium | reverse complement strand
AGGGCTCGTCGAATACCGCCCGCAGGGCGCCGCCCGCGAGCAGCCCCCGGCGCTCGTCGTAGTTGCCCTCCAGCAGCACCACGAACTCGTCCCCGCCGATCCGGGCCAGCATGCCCGACTCTCCGACCGTCTCGGCCAGACGGACTCCGACCTGGCAGAGCAGTTCATCCCCGGCGTTGTGCCCAAGGGTGTCGTTGATCTCCTTGAAGCGGTTGAGGTCCACCAGCAGCAGAGCCAGCGGCCGGCCACCGGTTAGAGCGGCGTCGATCTGTTCATAGAGGGCCCGCCGGTTGGGCAGGCGGGTCAGCTCGTCCGTGCGGGCTTCCACGCGGGTCCGGGTCAGGGTTGCCTTCTCGCGCACGGCGAAGACGAGTCTCGCCAGCAGCGCGACGACAGCGAGGATCACCAGCACCTGGGCGACGATCGGGGCGTTGACGAACAGCTCCGCCGTCATCACACCGACGATCATCATCGCGAAAAGGGTGATCAGCAGGTACTGGCTGACCCCCGCCTCGGGGCGCTCCTCGTCCACCTCGCCCCTGCGCTCGGGAAGCCAGGCGGCAGTGGCCAGCACGGTCGCCGCCAGAGGCCAGCCGACGTTGTACCAGCTGCCTTCGGCGTAGGAGCCGTTCGCGGCTTCGATCAGATAGACGCTGTCAGCGACGGCGAACAGCAGCAGCCCCGCCCCCATCAGCACCAGAGAGAGACCGGCGCGCCTGCCCAGGACGGCAAGCCCGCCCATGACGAAGGCGACCATCAGAACGTCCAGCCCGGGGTAGGCGAGGTTCGTCGCGACCGTTGAGAAGCTTCCGTGGCTCGAGGCCACGAGGGGGTCGAAGATGATCATCGCAGCGGTGCTCGCGAGAGCCAGGGCACCGACGAGGCCGTCGAGCCAGGACGCCGCCCCCAGACCGCTCGAGCGCGAACGGATCAGCTCGGCCACGCCCCAGTAGACGGGGATGTAGAAGATCAGCCAGGCGCCGTCGGCAACAGAGGGATAGGGCGGTTCGGCGAGGTCGCTGAGGAAGTTGTTCCAGTAGAGGTCGCCCAGCCAGAAGACGAACAGGCCGGCTCCGATCCCCCTCCAGACCCGCCTGTCGTTCCCTCTGCGGGAGCCCAGCAGACAGAGGATCGCTCCGGCGCCCATGATCGCGTCGTAGAACCAGTGGCTCCAGAACGCTTCATGGCCGCCTCCACCGACGCCCAGGAGTATGTGGGCGGTGTAGAAAAGAGCGAGCAGCCACAGACACGCGACGGCCGCCCTGCCGCCCATCTCCAGGCGTTGGCGCGGCCCCGTCGGGGCCTCTGTCTCCGGCGTCTCGCTGACTGACACAGAGAAACATCGGCAACGAACCGGCTCAACATCACACCCGCAACGATTCCTTGGACCGCAACCCCGGGTTGCTCCGAGGGCAGAGCTGCCTTGGCCCAATAGACTTGGCTCCTCAGGGCGCGTAGCTCAGTGGGAGAGCGCTCGCTTCACACGCGAGAGGTCGCAGGTTCGAAACCCGCCGCGCCCATGCCTGGAAGAGAACGAGGACGCATGGGCTGAATATGCCGTTCGCCTCAGGCGGCGTTCTCGAGGAAGGCATCGGCGACCCGCCCGGCGGTGCTGGACACGGTGGGGTGTGCGCGCATCGCCGTGAGGAACGCATCCCGCTCGATCCGCAGAAGCGTCGCGGGGCCGGCCGCGGTGACGCTGGCGGTGCGGCTGACCGGATACAGGAGCGCGATCTCCCCGAAGCCGGTTCCCGGGCCCATCTGACGGATGTCCCTGCCGGCTTTGGTGACGCGGACGGCTCCCTGCGTGATCGCGTAGTAGCTGTCGCCGACCTCCCCCTCGGTGATGATCGGCGCGCCCGGGTCGACCATCACGTAGCGCGCTTCACGCGCGAGCGTCTCCAACGGGGCGGCGGGAAGCGCCGAGAAGATCGCCATGTTGCGGAGGGCCCCCATCTCGACGACGGGGATCGACGCATCGTGGTCGATCTCGTGAATTCGCCGCGCAGCCGCCAGCACCGCAACGGGAGCGAAACATGCCATCCCCACGAACGCGGTCTCGGGGCCGCCGATGTCGATCAACAGGGGAACGGCCAGCAGGCCGAACACCATTCCCAGGTCGCGAATGGACTCGATCAGGGCGAAGGCGCAGACGATCACATCGAGTGGCGTGGAGCGCTGCAGCAGGGTCTGGGCGCTGACGCTCTGCAGGACCCGCGTCGCACCGATGATGACCAGCAGGATGAGTGCCACCGTCACGGTGGACGCCAGGGCCAACGCCGCGAGGGCGAGACCTCCGGTCAGCGCAGCGGCCACCAGGGGCACGGCCAGCCGCCGGCCCACCAGGATCACTGCGGCGCCGGCACCCAGCAGACCACCGGCGCCGAAGCCGGCGCTCAGATAGCCGGCTGCGCCGGGGCCGATCTCGAGGATCCTAACTGCCAGCACGACGACCAGCAGGTCGATCGCCCCCTCGATCGCCGCGGCCCCCGCCGGGAAGGCGATCAGCGCCCTGGTGTTCGGGCGCGAGGCGATCACCCGGGCGGCAGCGAGCAGATCGGACAGCCCGCCCGTGTCCTCGGCCGGCTCCTCGGCGCGGGCCCGAAGATGGCGCATGCGTGCCAGCAGCGGCGCGCATAGGCACATCGCTGCAAGCACGGCACAGGCGAGGCCGGGACCCCGGGCGCTGATCAGAAGACCGGCCAGGGCGGGCCCGGCGAACGTCCCCAGGCCGTCGCACCAGCTGGTGGCGACGTTGGCCGCCGTCAGCTCGTCGGGGTGGCGGACGACCAGCGGCATCAGGACGTAATGCAGAGGTCTGCTCACTCCGATCGACAGGGAGAAGCCGACCGCGGACAGATACACGAGGACCGCCGGTGCGCCCGCGAGAATTGCCGCGCCGCACAGCCCGAGGGTCACGGTCGCAGCCGTGTATGCGCCCGCGAGCAGCCGGGCGACGCCGATCCGCGCAAGGTGGGCGCTGATCAGCGGGGCGATCAGCATCGACGGAACCAGCTGTGCAACCGCCACCAACCCCGCCGCCGAGGCGCCGCCACGAGAGTAGGCGTAGATGAGCAGCGCGAGCCACTGGCCGAACTCGGCCACGATCATCACCAGGTACGCCAGCAGAAGCCGGGTGAGAGCCCCGTTGCGCGAAACGCCCCGGAGCACGACGCTGAATCTCTTCCCCCAGCCAGACATCGCCGGCCCGTTACCGTACAGCCCCTCCCCCTCGCCAGGTGGTACTCCCCCCGATGCTCCGGACTAACTCGCACCCTGCGCACCCGATCCCCGCAGGGCGGGTGAGCTGACCTGTGGCGAGTGCGATCGGACCGGTCATCTCCTTCGGCGTCGGAGTCAGCCTCAGCCCGCTGGCGGTCATCGCGGTGATCCTGATGCTCGGGGCTCCCGACGCGCGCCTGAACGGGCTGGCATTCATCGCGAGCTGGGCGCTGGGACTGGCTGTTCTGGGAACGGTCGTACTGCTCGTGGCCGACGGAGCCGACGCCGGCGAAGGCGGGACGCCCAGCACCTGGGTCGGGGTCGTACAGCTCATGCTGGCCCTCGGGTTGCTGGTCGTGGCGGTAAGGCAATGGAACGGCCGGGCCCGTGACGACACCAACTCCGAGCTTCCCGCCTGGATGCAGAGCGTCGAGACCTTCTCCCCGCTGAAAGCCGCGACGATGGCTGTCCTGTTCTCCTCGGTCAAGCCGAAGAACCTCCTGCTCACGATCGCCGCAGCAACGGCGATCGCCGAGACCGGCGCCGGTGCCGGGAATCAGGCGATCGCCATGGCGATCTTCGTGGTGCTCGGGACCCTCGGCCCGGGGATCCCGGTCGCCATCTACTTCCTGATGGGACAGCGGGCCGCGAGCATTCTCTCGGCCATGCGCGACTGGATGGTTCGCGAGAACAACACGATCATCGTGGTCCTCTGTGTCGTCATGGGAGCCAAGCTCACCGGCGACGCGCTCAGCACGCTCGCGAGCTGACGCGACCTTTCCCTGGGCGGGCTACTTCTTGGCCTTCGACTCGTTCAGGGCCACTGCCGCCCTGATGAGCGCCTTGAGCGCCTTCTCGTCGATCTTCTCGTTCTCCTGGATGTCGATGGCGCGCCGCGTGTTTCCCTCGAGGCTGGAGTTGAACAGTCCCGCGGGATCGTCGAGCGACGCCCCCTTGGCGAAGGTCAACTTCACGACCTTCTTGTAGGTCTCCCCGGTGCAGATCAGCCCGCCATGGGCCCAGACGGGGACGCCTCGCCATTTCCATTCCTCGACGACCTCGGGGTCGGCTTCCTTGATCAGGGTGCGGACCCGGCCGAGGGTCTCGCCGCGCCAGTCGCCCAGCTCTTTGATTCTCGCGTCGATCAGATCGGATGGTGACTCGTCTGTCATGGCTGGGAGTCTAATTACCCGGCCTGGCGAACTCGATTCACGGGTGGGATACTCAATGCATGTCCGAGGACAACGTCGACCTGGTCCGTTCGATCTACGAGTCCTGGGAGCAGGGCGACTTCTCCCGCACGACCGAGTGGGCTCACCCCGAGATCGAGTGCGCCAGCTTCGGGGGCCCCGTGAGCGGCGGCTTCACCGGGACCGCCGCCATCGAGGACGGGTGGCGGGCGATGATGGAGATACTCGACGAGCCTCAGCCCGAGGCCCAGGAGTACCGCGACGTCGACGAGGAGCGCGTTCTCGTACTGGGGCGCCTGCGCGGGCGTGACAAGGAGAGCGGGGCCGACGTCGAGCAGCTGCGGGCCAACCTCTTCCGCATCCGCGAGGGCAAGGTCGTCAGGCTCATCTTCTACTGGGACCGCGGCCGGGCTTTCAGCGACCTGGGCATCACGCCCGACTCAGCCGGCTCCTAGCGCCGCGCCGGAGGCCCCACCGGCCGATCCGGGGGCGTCCTAGACTCGAGGGGCACCCGCACGCCCCGAGCCGAAGGAGCTCAGATGTCCACCTCGCCCTCAGACTTCAACGCCAAAGTCATCGAGGAATTCCACGCCAACGGCGGCGTCGTGGGCGGTCCGCTCGAGGGGATGGCCGTCCTGCTGCTGCACCACACCGGCGCGAAGTCCGGAACTGCCCGGATCAATCCCCTCGCCTACCAGGCCGACGGCGGGCGCTACGTCATCTTCGCCTCGAAGGCCGGGGCGCCCACCAACCCCGACTGGTACTACAACCTCAAGGCCAACCCGAACGTCAAGATCGAGGTAGGGACCGAGACGCTCGACGCCGTCGCCGAGGAGGCACAGGGGGAGGAGCGGGACAGGCTCTACAACACGCAGGCCGAGCGCATCCCGACGTTCGCCGAATACGCCCAGAAGACCGGAGGGCGCGTCATCCCGGTGATGGTGCTGACGCCCGCCTGATGGCGGTCAAGGCGTGCCTCAACGGCGGGCGCACACCCGATCAGCACGCGGCGGTTCCACAGACCCCCGATGAGCTTGCCCGAGACGCCGTTGCGGCGCGTCGAGCCGGCGCCTTCGCGGTCCACCTGCACCCACGCGACGGCGACGGGCGCCAGACGATGGCGGCACGCGAGTGCGACGCCGCTGTGGCCGCCATCCGCTCGGCGGCACCGGGCCTGCCGATCGGGCTGTCGACGGCCGAAGCGATCGATCCCGATCCCTTTGCCCGGGCGGCCGCAGTATCGCGCTGGCGGACGCCACCGGATTTCGTGTCCGTCAACCTGGGGGAGATCGGCTGGATCGGGGTGATTCGCGCGGCTCTCCACGCCGGGATCGCCATCGAGGCAGGGCTCGCAACCCCGCAGGAGGCGCGGGAGTTCACCGCCGGCGCATTCGTGCACCGTGTCCTCAGAGTCCTCGTCGAGGTCCAGGGGGGCGCCGAGGATGCTCGAGAGGTGGCCGCCCTCGTGCCCGAGGGCGTGCCTCAGCTGTGGCACGGCTACGACCGGCTCACCTGGGAGGTGCTCGAGGCGGGAGCCGAGGCGGGACATGACGTGCGGGTCGGCCTGGAGGATGTGCTGACGCTCCCCGACGGACGCCTCGCGACGGACAACGCCGAGCTCGTGACAGCCGCTGTTCAGCTCACCTCCGCGCTCCCCGAGGCGGATCAGGAGGGGGACGATCGGTAGCTATAAGATCGGGGCGCTGCGACTCGCGACCTGGAATGTCAACTCACTGCCGGCCCGCCTGCCGCGGGTGCTCGAGTGGCTGGAGCGAGTCGAGCCTGACGTCCTCTGCCTGCAGGAGACGAAGGTGGGCGACGCGGCATTTCCCTTTGCCGAGCTGAAGGCCCTCGGCTACGAGGCGGCAGCCGACGGCGAGGGTGGCTACAACGGCGTCGCGATCCTCTCGAGGGCCGGCCTCGAGGACGTTCAGCGGGGGTTCGAGGGCCAGCCCGGCTTCCCCGACCCGGAGCGACGCGCCATCTCGGCGGTCTGCGGCGGTGTCCGGGTCTTCTCGCTCTACATCCCCAACGGCCGCACACTCGAGGACCCTCACCTCCGGTACAAGCTGGACTGGCTCGAGGCTCTGCGGGTGGTGGCCCAGAAGGAGCTGGCCTCCGGCGAGCCGCTCGCCCTGTGCGGCGACTTCAACGTCGCCCCGACCGACGCCGACGTCTGGGACCCGGCGGCCTTCGTCGGCTCGACCCATGTCAGCGAGCCCGAGCGCCGAGCCATCTCCGAGCTCCTCGCCCTGGGCCTGACCGACCTGCAGCCGCGAGCGCTCAAGGGCGAGCCTTTCACCTACTGGGACTACCGGGCCGGGATGTTCCACAAGGGGATGGGCATGCGGATCGATCTGCTTCTGCTGAGCCCCCAGCTCGCGGCCGGCGTCAAGGACGTCTACATAGACAGGGACGCCAGGAAGGGCACGAAGCCCTCCGACCATGCCCCGGTCGTCGCGGAGCTGAGCCTCAGCTAGAGAGCTCGCCAGCCGGTATGCTCGCGCCGGTATGTCAGGGGTTTCGAGCGAGAGGTGGGCGGACGCCCAGGATGCGGAGCGCGGCTTCTGGTCGACCGCGGGGTTCGGCCTGAAGAAGTTCCGGCGCGCCGCCGCCGGCTCGATTCAGACGGCCGAGTGGGTGCTGCCGCACCTGACCGCTCCCCCCGGTGACTGGCTCGAGGTGGGAATCGGCCCGCTGGGGGTTGGCTGCATGCACTTCCTTGGATGCCAGGGAGATCTCCACACACTCGACCCGATCGAGCCGACCCCCGCAGAGCAGTGGCAGCTTCCCGAGCCCTGCCGGGCGCTGGTGCGCTCCTGCCAGGAGTCCTCCGTCCGCCATGTCGGCCAGGCCGAGCACCTCGAATTCGCCGACGACAGCTTCACCTTCGTGGCGATGGAGAACATGCTCGACCACGTCCAGGACCCCGGCGCGGTGCTCTCAGAGGCCCGGCGGGTGCTGGTGCCCGGCGGACTGCTCTATGTGGCCGTCGACACCTTCTCGGCGCTCGGCGAAGCGCGCTTCAAACTCGTCTCGCGGCGCAAGTGGCGCGAGACCACCTTCGTTCGAGCCCATCCCCACCGCTTCTCCAGCAGCGATGTCCTGCGGATCGTCACCGAGGCCGGCTTCAAGGTCAGCCGCGCGGAGACACCCGGCGCCCTCAGCAACGCCTTCGGGCGCCACTTCCGCACCCGCCTGCTGGCTCAGTAGGCGAGCCGCGACTCAGCGCTGCAGCGAGGCGGCCCGGCCGGTCCATTCCGTGCCCCGGGCACGTTTGGTGCCGGGTGCACCGGGCGATCCGCCGATCTGCCCGGCGCGCCGTGCCGCCCGGTCAATCCCCATCGGCCTGGCCAGGAAGAAGCCCTGGGCATGGCTGATTCCCAGGTCGCTCAGCGCCAGCAGTTCGGTGGCTGTCTCCACCCCCTCGGCGATCAGCATCGCGCCCGTCTCCCCGGCGAAGCGCATCAGCGACTCGGCCAGCGAGCGCCTGACGGGGTCTCTGTCGATTCCGCTGATCAGCTCGCGGTCGAGCTTGATGAAGTCCGGAGCCAGCTTGAGGATGTGCATCAGGCTCGCAAACCCGGCGCCCGCATCGTCGATCGCCAGGCGAACCCCCGCCTCGCGCAGACCCGTGAGGCACTCAAGCAGATGGGGATAGTCCTCGACGGCCGCATGCTCCGTCAGCTCGACCACGATCCGCCTCGCGTCGACGCCCTGCAGAGCATCGGCGATTCGTCCTGAGGCGAGCGCCTCGGGCCCCGCGTTGACGGCCATAAGGACGTTTGCCGGAAGCCGCCCCAACTCGGCGATGGCCGCCTGCAGGAGCGCCACCTCCAGCTCGATTCCAAGGCCCACCCGATGAGCCTGAGCGAACCAGACGTCCGGTGGAGGGGAGGCGGGACCGCCGAACCGCGCCAGGGCCTCGACGGCCGCGACCCTGCCGTCGCAGAGGTTGAAGATCGGCTGAAAGACGAGGCTGTATTCGCGCTTGTTCAGCACCTGCTCGATCTGAGCGCGGTCCTTCAGAGCACGGGCACCTTCGGGGTCGAGGACGTTGGCGACGAAGCTGTTGGCCAGCGCGGCGTCGCCGTCTCCTCGCTCTCTGGCGCCGGCGAGGCGGCTGGTGATCGCCATGAAGTCCGACGCCGCGCCGATGACCGTGCTGACGAAGTCGGCAAGTCCGTCGAGCAGCTCGACGTCGTGCTCATCGAAGGCGTCCGGCCTGGCCGAGCTGACGTTGAGGATCCCCACGGGCCGCTCGCCCTGTCCCAGCGGCACGCACACCGAGGAGCGCACGTTGAAGGCCCTCGTCGAATCGCGGTTGACGCGGGGATCGGTCTCGGTGTCCGATGTGATCATCGTCCTGCCGGCCCGGATCGCCTGGCCCGAGAGGCTCCCCTCGATCGGCAGGGGTTCGCCAACGAACGCGTTCAGGTATCCCGAGCCGCAGACATAGCGCAGCGAGCAGGGGTCGACCATCAGGCCCACCAGGATCCCGTCAGCCGACTCGATCAGCGCCAGGGCCTGGTCGGCAACCCGCTGCATCAGCTGCAAGGGGTCGATGGCGTGCCTGATCAACCCGTCGAGCTCTGACTCGGCTTGCGGCGGCCCGGAGCCGGGGAGCGGCGGACGCCCTGACTCATGTGGACGCCGGACGCTCATGTCCGGAACATCGACCGCTATCTGGAATTCGATTAGGGATCAGTCGGGCTCCGGACACCTCCCGCGAGGCACCGGCGCCGCCCTCCCAATGTTCACCGCTCGAACGAGACCGTTCGTTCGAACTGCCGTCCTGGCCGCTAGCTTGCCGGCTCGAGGCGCGCGGGCAGAACCTTGAGCTGGTTGACGAACATCGATTCCACGAACGTCGGCTTGCCCGCCAGCTCGATCCTGGGGTAGCGCTTGAGCGTCTCCTCGATCATCACCCGCAGCTCCAGGCGCGCCAGGGCCGTGCCGAGGCAGAAGTGCCGGCCGCCCGCACCGAAGGCCTGGTGGTCGGCTTTGCGGGCGATGTCGAACCGGTCGGGGTCCTCGAAGCGGGTCTCGTCGCGGTTCGAGGAGGCGTACCACATGACCACCTTCTCGCCCTCTTTGATCTTCTGGCCGTGCAGTTCGGT
>CAZFGJ010000112.1:5076-9730 GCA_964518445.1 uncultured Solirubrobacteraceae bacterium | reverse complement strand
CGGCAAAGATCCCTCATTGGGGTCAGGTACCAGTGGAGCCGCCGGGACGAGCTCAACCGGGTCCTCGGCAGCCTCGAGCACTCGTACGGTCGTTACGAAAACCTCATGACGACCGACCCACAGCGAGCGCGCCAGCTGGCGGTCGTGGCCGCGCTGCTCATATGCCTTGCGGCGCTGACGGCATTCACGATCTGGGGGTCATGGCCTTCTTCCTCCACGTCGACCGCCGCTCCGGTGACGAGCCAACCGACCGTCACCAAATCAACCGGGTCAGGTGGACGTGACTGAACGCGATCCATCGCTGTATCTCTTCTGGCTCGCCTCACGGGCCGCCGGAATCGTCGCACTGCTGCTCGTCTCGGCGTCGGTGATGATCGGGCTCTACATGGCGGCCAACCTCGGCCGGCGCCCCGGGTACAAGCGCAGCCTGGTCAAGGTGCACGAGCAGGTCGCCCTGGTGGCATTGGTCGCCATTGTGGTCCACGGCCTACTTCTGCTCGGCGACCAGTGGCTGAGCCCCGGCCTGACGGGCATCGCGATCCCCTTCACGATCTCCTACCGGCCGCTGTGGACAGGGATCGGCATCATCGCGGGCTACCTGGCTTTCGCGCTTGGCTTGACCTTTTACGCCAGAAGGCGCCTGGGCCCCGCCCGCTGGCGCAAGACACACCGGCTGATCGCGCTCGTCTACGTGCTGGCGGTCGTTCATGCCCTGGGCGCGGGGACAGACGGGGGAGGAATATGGCTGCGCGAGACCGTCGCCATCACGGTGCTGCCGATCGCCGGTCTGCTGCTCGCCCGCTACCGGCCCCGCCGCAGACCTGCTGCCGTGGCCCGGCGACCCGACCCCGCCGCGGCTCCGCGGTGAGCGAGACGAGCGTCAGCTTCCGGTGCATGGGCACCACTGTGTCTCTGTCGGCCGATGACCCGCAGGGGGTTGAAAGAGCCCGCCGCTTCCTGTCCGAATTCGACCGGCGGCTGTCACGGTTCAGAGCCGACAGCGAGCTCTCCCTGCTCAACGCCGACACCCGCCCATCGGTACCGGCCTCGGCCCTGCTGCGAGCTGCCACCAGCGCCGCATTGTGGGCGGCCGAACTGACCGGCGGGCTTGTCGATCCAACCTTGCTAGATGCCCTGGAGACCGCCGGTTACGGGCGCTCGATGGCGGGAGCAGCAACGCGGTCGCTGGACACCGTGCTCGAGTCCGCCCCCGCCCGCAGCCCCGCGGCGCCCGACCCTCGGGCCGTGTGGCGGGATGTCATGGTCGATGACAGGGCAGGTGTGATTCGCAGGCCTCGGGGTGTGCGGATCGACCTTGGAGGGATCGGAAAGGGACTCGCGGCCGACGCGGCCGCTCTGCTCCTTGGCAGAAAGGGACCGTTCGCAGTCGACTGCGGGGGCGATCTGCGGCTCGGCACGCCGCGCTCAGGACGCCCCTACAACGTTGCCATCGTGCATCCACTGAGTGGCCGGATGGCTCGAACCTTCCCGCTGGCCAACGGCGGCGTAGCCACCTCAGGTATCGACCGCCGGGTCTGGCCCCGCGCTGACGGGTCCTATGGCCATCACATTCTCGACCCGTCGAGCGGAGAGCCCGTGTGGAGTGGCCTGGTTGGTGCGACGGCGGTCGCGCCAAGCGCCCTCGAGGCGGATGCACGTGCGAAAGCGGCTGTCCTGGCGGGGGCGAGAGGAGGCCGCGCGTTCCTGCGAACTCACGGCGGAGTCCTGTTCCACGAGGACGGCAAAGTTGAGCGCGTCGACCTCGATCGCCTCGACTCCCGCGTCCTTGATTCATCACAGGCCGCATGACGATGCGCAAGTTCATGTTTCACACGGCCAACCGATCCTCGAAAGGAACTCTCCCCAATGACCTATATCCCCACCATCGATGAGACCGCCTGCGCCGCCCACGGCGACTGCGCGGTGATAGCTCCCGACGTGTTCCGTGTGGATGACGTGGCAACAGTCATCGGCATCGGTCCCGAGGCGCTGATTCTCGAGGCCGCCGAGGCGTGTCCCTCGACGGCCATAACCGTGATCGACGACACGACCGGCGAGACGATTTATCCCTGACGGAGCCGAGCGGTCGAAGCGGACGCGGGCTCCGTAACACGGCGCCTACGGGAGACAATATGCGTTTATGCGTATATAGTCTCTAGTGCATGCCCGAGATCCCTCAACTCAAGGCGGAGTTCTTCAAGGCCCTCGGGCATCCGGTTCGGATCCGTGCGCTTGAGCTCCTCGGCGAGGGACCCAAGACCGTTTCAGCGCTGCTCGAGTTCGTCGACACCAGCCAACCCCAGCTGTCGCGTCATCTCGCTCAGCTGCGCCTTGCCGGCCTGGTGAGCGCCCACCGAGCCGGGCCCATGGTCGTCTACTCGATCGCCGACGAGCGGATCACCGAGGTGCTCCGGCTGTCGCGGGAGATGCTGCTCGACACGGCAACGGCCACCCGCGACGAGCTTCAGCGATCCTAGACCGGCAGGCGCTCGCCGCGCTTATGCCGCGTTCGCGCGACTACCGGGGCCTGCGGGCCGGGTGGCGCGCAGACGTTCTGGCCGGGGTGACAGTGGCCGTTGTCGCGCTGCCGCTGGCACTCGGCTTCGGCGTCGCCTCGGGCCTGGGTGCCGAGGCGGGGCTCGTGACCGCGATCATCGCCGGGGTTGTGGCGGGAGTGTTCGGCGGGTCAAACGTGCAGGTCAGTGGGCCGACGGGAGCGATGACCGTCGTCCTGGTGCCGGTGGTGGCCGCCGTGGGCCCCTCTGGAGTGGTGATCGTGGCGCTGCTCGCAGGCGTCCTGCTGATCCTCGCCGGCGCATCAAGGCTGGGGCGCTACGCCGGGCTGCTGCCCTGGCCGGTGATCGAGGGATTCACCCTGGGCATTGCGATGCTGATCTTCCTCCAGGAGGTGCCCGCAGCGCTGGGAGTCGCCAAGCCGCCGGGCGTGAACACCGCCGCGGTGGCCGTCAGGGCGCTCGGTCGATGGGACGGGCAGGGCTGGAGCGCCCTGGGGATCGCGGCGCTGGTGGCCGCAATCATGGTCGGCCTGCCTCGCCTCCATCGCTCCCTCCCCGCGTCTCTGGTTGCGGTTCTGGTGGCGACCGCCGTGACCGAGCTCGCGGGCGTCTCGGTCGTCCGGATCGGGGTGATCCCGAGTGGCCTGCCCGCGCCGTCACTGCCGAACCTGACGGCCTCTCATGTCAGCGCCGTCCTCGGCGCCGTCATGGCCGTCGCCGCCCTGGCGGCCGTCGAGAGCCTCCTGTCGGCCAAGGTCGCTGACGGCATGGCCGACACGGAGGCACACGACCCCAACCGCGAGCTGTTCGGACAGGGTCTTGCGAACGTTGCCGTGTCCTTCTTCGGCGGTATGCCCGCCACCGGCGCGATCGCACGAACGGCCGTCAACGTCAAGGCCGGCGGCCGGACGCGGGCCGCCGCGATCATCCACGGGCTCGTTCTGGCCGTCATCGCCATCGCTCTGGCTCCCGCACTGGCCCGTATCCCTCTGGCCGCACTGGCCGGCGTGCTGATCGTGACGGCTGTGCGGATGGTCGAGTTCGGGACGGTCAGGCGCATCCTGCGCTCCACCCGCAGCGACGCTCTGCTGCTCACGGCCACGGCCGCGGCGACGGTCGCGTTCAACCTCGTAATCGCCGTCGGCGTGGGAATCGCCCTGGCATCACTGCTGGCTCTGCGTGCCGTCGCCGAGAGCACCACCTTCGAGCAGGAGCCGATCGAGCGCGTCGACGTCGATGACGAGCTCGAGCACGCCCTGCTGCACGAGCACATCGTCGCCTACCGGCTTGACGGGGCCCTGTTCTTCGGCGCCGCGCAGCGGTTCCTCCTGGAGCTCGCCGAGGCCAGCGACGTCGAGGTCGTGATCCTGCGCCTGGGACGCCTGCGCGTTCTGGACAGCACCGGGGCCCAGGCCCTGGGAGACCTGATCGTCCACCTCCAGCACCACGACGTGACAGTCCTGTTGACCTCGGTCAAGGACGAGCACCGGCGACTGCTGGCGCACCTCGGTGTGCTGGATCAACTCACCGACCCGAATCACCTGATCCCCACGTTCGCGCAGGCCCTTGATCACGCGCGACGCCACTGCATCCGCAACAGACAGCCGCCGTTGCAGCCGGCTCTCGGCCACGGCTAGACCGGCGGGAGAGCCGGGTCGGGCCGCGGTAGATCGCCGCAGCGGGCTACGGGCTTTTCCGGAGGTTTAACGTGCGAGGGAATGGTTCAATCGCTCATATGAACACAAAGACTCCCGCCAAGGCGCATGTCGGCGACTGGCTTGAAGCCCGTGGCATCCACGGCGAAACAGGCCGCCGGGGACAGATCGTCGAGATTCTCGGCGAGGCCGGACACGAGCACTACAAGGTCCACTGGGACGAGCAGCACTACTCGATCGTCTACCCGGCCGACGGCGTGCTCATCATCCCCAAGAAGCGCCACTGATCTCCCGCCGCCGGTGAGCACCACGACCAGGGGATTTTCCCGCCCCGTGGTCGAGATAGGTCACACTTGCCTCACCGACCGCAGGGGGTTTCACTTGCCGCGCATGACGGACACGGAGTGGAGAGAGTTCCTCATCGCCGGCACCCGTACGGGCAAGCTTGCGACGACACGTCTGGATGGTCGCCCGCATGTCATG
>CAZFGJ010000112.1:0-5066 GCA_964518445.1 uncultured Solirubrobacteraceae bacterium | reverse complement strand
GATCTGGTTCGTGCTCGACGGCGACGACCTCCTCTTCAACACGGGAGCCGAGACCCTCAAGGGGCGCTCGCTGAGGAGAACAGGCTGGGCGAGTCTGTGCGTCGATGATCCGAGTCCTCCCTACTCGTTCGTGACGGTCAGTGGACCGGTCACCATCAGCACCGACCTCGACGAGATGCTCCCGTGGGCGACACGGATCGCGGAGCGCTACATGGGCGCAGAGCGGGCTGAGGAGTTCGGCCGGCGAAACGCCGTGGAGGGCCAGCTGCTGGTGAGGCTCCGGGCTGAGCATGTGCTCGCCATGAGCCGCGTGGCCGATTGAAAACGGGAGGCGGCCCGGGAAGGGAACGTCTGGCATGATCCGTCGCGCTGACAGGAGATTTCCGGGCACGGCCGCCACGAGCGAGAGGACCGGGGCACATGAGCGCAGGGGCACCAGATGCAGGTTCAGCCACCGAACACATCAGTGAGGCTGTGCCCGCCGATGTCCTCGTGATCTTCGGGATCACGGGCGATCTGGCCAAGGTGATGACCTTCAGGTCGCTCTACCGGCTGGAGATGCGCGGGCTCCTGACATGCCCGATCGTTGGCGTTGCGGGGGATGACTGGACGCTCGAGCACCTTCGCCAACACGCCCGCGACTGCATAGAGGGCACGGGTGAAACGGTCGAGCCGGACGTCTTCGAGCGGTTCGCCGGGCGGCTCTCCTACGTGAGCGGTGACTTCACCGATCCCGCGACCTATGAACGGGTGGCCAGTGCCGTCGGCGAGGCAAAGAGCCCCGTCTTCTATCTGGAGATCCCACCGTTCCTGTTCGGCCCGGTGATCAAGCAGCTCAGGGATGCCGGGCTGACGAAGGCTGCGCGGGTCGTTGTCGAGAAGCCGTTCGGCCACGACCTGGCCTCGGCGCGAGCGCTGGCCGCCGAGATCCACCAGTACATCGAGGAGTCACAGCTCTACCGGATCGATCACTTCCTGGGCAAGATGGGCACCGACGAGTTCCTCTACCTGCGGTTCGCCAACTCGATGATCGAGCCGGTCTGGAATCGCAACCACATCGCCTGCGTTGAGATCACCATGGCCGAGGACTTCGGCGTCGAGGACCGCGGGCACTTCTACGACCCCGTGGGGGCACTGCGCGACGTCGTTGTCAATCACCTGATGCAGGTGGTCGCGGTCGCCGCAATGGAGGCGCCGGCGAGCGGTGACGCGGAAACCCTAAAGGACGCGAAGGCATCGCTGTTCAAGTCGATCCACACGGCAGATCCCGCCCACTACGTGCGGGGCCAGTACGACGGATACCTCGACATCGAGGGGGTAGCGAAGGACTCGACGACCGAGACCTACGCTGCCCTGCGGCTCGACATCGACAACTGGCGCTGGGCCGGCGTGCCGTGGTTCATTCGCACGGGCAAGCGACTCCCCACCACGCAGACAGAGCTTCGCGCGGTCTTCCGCGAGCCTCCGCGACTGGGTTTCATGGGTGATGTACACCGCCGTCCGGAACCGAACCAGTTCGTGGTGAAGCTGGACCCCTCGACGGGCACCCGCCTCATCCTCGACGCCCATCGCGCCGACATCTCCGGACCCGAGGCCGTCACCCTCGACGTCGAGTTCGCGGAACAGGGCGGCGAGGCGCCGACCCCCTACGAGGTGCTGCTGCTCGACGCGATGAAGGGCGACAGCACCCGCTTCACCCGACAGGACGGGGTCGAAGAAACCTGGCGGATATTCGAACCGCTGATCAAAGAGCCGCCGCCCGTGCACTCATATACGCCGGGGTCCTGGGGGCCGACCGAGGGCAACGCCCTGGTGGCCGGATTCGGCACCTGGCACGGCCCGTGGGTGGAGTCATGAGCGCGGCCAAAGCCGACAAGGCCAGCAAAGCCAAAGCCGGGGCTCAGGAAGCCGAGAACGCGGCGCCTCAGAGCGCCGCCATGCCCTCGCCCTTCCCGCCGATCGCCGACTACGCCTTCCTCTCCGACTGCCACACCGGTGCACTGATCGCGCCGGACGGGAGTATCGACTGGCTGTGCGTGCCACGGTTCGACGCCCCCAGCATCTTCGGGACCCTGCTGGACCGGCAGGCCGGCTCGTTTCGTTTCGGACCGTTTGGGATCAACGTGCCGTCGGCACGGATCTACGAGCCGGGGACGAACATCCTGCTCACGACCTGGAAGACCCCCACGGGGTGGGTGATCGTGCGCGACGCCCTGACGCTGGGGCCCCGGCGGGGCATCGACACCGTGACGCCACACACACGCCCGCCGACGGATGAAGATGCCGAGCACGTCCTCGTCCGAACGGCCATGTGCCTCGAGGGAGAGGTTGAGCTGGAACTCACGTGTGAGCCGGTTTTCGATTACGGGAGCATCCCCGCCTCCTGGTCGGTCGACGAGGACGGCCACCGGGCGGAGGCATCGGGAGCCGACACGACGATCGCGCTGCGGACGGACATGGCGGTCGGGATCGAGGGAGACTGGGTTCGAGCGAGACATGTGCTCAAGCAGGGCGAGCAGGTCTACTGTGCGCTCTCGTGGGCGGAGGGGCTGAGCGCACCCGAGAGCGTGGATGAGGCCACCGCTCAGCTGGCGGCCACGGCCACCTTCTGGCGGCATTGGCTCGGACGGGCGCGGATCCCCGACCATCGCTGGCGCGACCCTCTTCAGCGCTCGGCACTTACGATCAAGGGACTCACCTACATGCCGACGGGCGCGACGGTCGCGGCCCTGACGACCTCGCTGCCCGAGACACCGGGTGGAGAACGCAACTGGGACTACCGCTACACCTGGCTGCGCGACTCGACATTCACGCTGCAGGCGCTGCATTACCTCAACCTCGACTGGGAGGCCGACGAGTTCATGCAGTTCGTGGCCGACCTCGAGCCGAACTCCGACGGAGCACTGCAGATCATGTACGGAATCGACGGCCGGCGCGATCTCAGCGAGTCGACCCGCGACGACCTCTCGGGCTACGCGGGGGCCAGCCCCGTGAGAGTCGGCAACGGCGCCTTCGACCAGCGCCAGAACGACGTCTTCGGCGCGGCACTCGACTCGATCCTGCTTCACACCCGCCGCAGCCAGCGGCTGCCGCGGCGGCTGTGGCCGCTGGTGCAGGCACAGGCCGAGTGCGCGACGAATGTCTGGCGCGAGCCGGACCAGGGAATCTGGGAGGCCCGCGGCGCGCCCAAGCACTACGTCTCCTCGAAGCTCATGTGCTGGGTCGCGATGGACCGTGCGGCAAAGCTCGCGGCGTTGCGAGGCGACGCGAAGCTCGAGAGCGCCTGGCAGGCAACCGCCGAGGAGATCAGGGAGGACATCCTCGAGCACGGCTTCACCAAGGCGGGCGTCCTTCGTCAGCACTACGAGACGGATGCTCTCGATGCCTCCAACCTGCTCGCGGGCATCTTCGGCTTTCTCCCGGGCGATGACCCGCGTCTGCGGGCGAGCGTGCTGGCAATCGCCGAAGACCTCACCGAGGACGGCTTCGTCTTGCGATACCGGACCGGGGAGACCGACGACGGGCTCTCGGGCAAGGAGGGCAGCTTCCTGATCTGCTCCTTCTGGCTCGTCTCGGGCCTCGCGATCGTCGGCGAGATGCAGCGCGCAACGGACATGATGGAAAAGCTCCTGCGCGTGGCGTCCCCGCTCGGCCTCTACGCCGAGGAGTTCGACACCAGCACCGCCCGCCACCTCGGCAACTTCCCGCAGGCCTTCTCCCACCTGGCACTGATCGAGGCCGCCGGGCGCATCATCCTGGCCGAGCGGATCGAGGAACTCTGATGGAGTCCTACGACGTCATCATCATCGGCAGCGGCGCAGGCGGCGGCACACTCGCTCGCCAACTGGCGCCATCCGGGAAGCGGATCCTGCTGCTCGAGCGCGGTGACTGGCTGCCGCGCGAGCCGCAGAACTGGTCCGCCGGCGATGTGTTCGTCGACAATCGCTACGTCTCGCCCGACACCTGGTACGACGGCAAGGGGCAGGCCTTCCAGCCACAGGTTCACTACTGCGTCGGCGGGGCCACCAAGCTCTACGGCGCCGCGCTCTACCGCTTCCGCAAAGAGGACTTCGGGGAGCTCCAGCATCACGGTGGGATCTCGCCGGCCTGGCCGATCTCCTACGAGGAGATGGAGCCCTATTACACCCGGGCCGAGCAGATCTACCAGGTCCACGGTGCGCGTGGCGAGGACCCCACCGAACCACCGAGCAGCGCCCCGTACCCCTTCCCGGCCGTCTCGCACGAGCCACGCATCGCGAAGCTCTCCGAGGATTTCGCCAGCGCAGGGCTGCATCCGTTCCACGCCCCCTGCGGAGTGATGCTCAACGAGGGCAACATGCCCTACAGCAACTGCGTGCGCTGCTCGACCTGCGACGGCTTCCCCTGTCTCGTCCACGCGAAGTCCGACGCGGAGGTGCTCGGGGTCCGGCCGGCACTTGAGCACGCCAACGTCACGCTGCTCACGAACGCGACCGCCCTCTCGCTCGTCACGAACTCCGCCGGCACGGCGGTGACAGAAGTCCTTGTTGAGCGTGACGGCGAGCGCGAGTCCTACTCCGCGGACATAGTCGTCGTGTCCGCCGGAGCGGCCAATACGGCCAAGCTGCTGCTCTCCTCCCGCAGCGAGCAGCACCCCAACGGCTTGGCCAACGGCTCCGACCAGCTCGGTCGCAACTACATGTTTCACAACAGCCAGGCCGTGCTGGCGATCTCCGAGGAACCAAACGACACGGTCTTTCAGAAGACCCTGGGCGTCAACGACTACTACTTCGCCGGCGAGGAGTGGGAGTTCCCGATGGGCAACATCCAGATGGTCGGGAAGTCCGTCGCCGACATGTATCGCGGCGAGAAGCCGTTAATGACGAAGCTGGCCCCCACGTTCACCCTCAGCGAGGTCGCCACGCACGCGGTCGACTTCTGGCTCTCGACAGAGGACCTGCCTCAGGCGGAGAATCGCGTGAGCGTCGACGGTGACGGCAGGCTGACGCTCAACTACAAGGCGAGCAACGACACCGCCCGCGACCGGCTGTTTCACAAAGACGACGCCGAGCTCATTCATCAAGATC
>CAZFGJ010000111.1:0-9874 GCA_964518445.1 uncultured Solirubrobacteraceae bacterium | reverse complement strand
TGCAGCGGCCCTATGCCCGCCACGACAGGGCCCGCAACAGGGCCTTTGCGGAGCTGGCCCGGCGGGCGGGTCTGAGGTGCGTGGCGACGGGCAACGTCCATGCCCATGACTCCTCCAGAGCGGAGCTCCAGGATGCGTTCGTGGCGCTCCGCCACCACAGCACCCTGGACGCCTCCGAGCCCCTGCGCCGAGGAAATGCCAGCCACGTGATGAGCACCCCTCGGGCCATGGCGGGCCGCTTCGCCGATCATCCGGAGGCGGTCGCCCAGACGCTGCGGCTGGCCGAGCGGTTGCGCTTCGACCTGAGCAAGGACCTGGGCTACCGCTACCCGGGCGCGGAGGAGCTGGACGCCCCAAGAAAGCTTGCCGAGCTGTGCCGGGGGCGCCTCGAGGAGCGCTACGGCCCGGGTGCGCCGGCGGAGTCCCGGGCTGCCCGCCGGGAGGCGGTCGAGCGGCTGGATGAGGAGCTGGGAGTGATCGGGCGACTCGGCCTGGCGGGCTTCTTCCTGTTGCACCACGAGATGCTGGAGCTCTCCCGCGAGGTGGCCCTGGAGGTCCGGGGTCCCGACTCGGTGCGGGCTCTACTGGCTCCGGGCCGTGGCAGGGGCTCATCGGTCTCCTCGCTGGTCTGCTACCTGACGGGCCTCTCGCACATCGACCCGCTGGCCAACCGCCTGGCGCTGGGCCGCTTCCTGCACGAGGAGCTGACGGGGCTGCCGGACATCGACCTGGACTTTCCCCGGGATATCCGCGAGCGGCTGATCCCCCGTGTCCATGAGCGCTTCGGCCAGGACAGGGCGGCCCTCGTGGCGGCCTTCCCGACCTTCCGGGCCCGGGGTGCGATCCGCGAGCTGGGAAAGGTGCTGGGACTGCCCGCCGGGGAGATCGAGCGCCTGGCCCGGGGTGCCGACCACTACGGATCGACGGCCGAGCACGACATCGACAGGGCGCTGGGCGACGGGCGTGCCAGGCCCGAGGGCAACGGCGGGAGCCCAGGGGAGCCATCGGGGCGCTGGGGCTGGCTGGGCCGGTTGGTGGAGCAGGCTCAGGGCCTGCCGCGCCATCTCTCCCAGCACTCGGGCGGGATGATCATCGCGACAAGGCCGCTGATCGACTGCTGCCCGGTCGTGCCGGCTGCCATGGAGGGCCGCCAGATGGTCCACTGGGACAAGGACTCCTGTGCCGATGCGGGCTTCCTGAAGATCGACCTGCTGGGGCTGGGGATGCTCTCAGCGGTCGAGCGCTGCGTCGAGGAGATCGATCGGGGCAGGGGCGAGCGGATCGACCTCTCCCGGATCCCCTTCGACGATCCTGAGACCTTCCGGGCGATCCGTGCAGCCGACACCGTGGGGGTCTTCCAGGTGGAGAGCCGCGCTCAGATGCAGTCTCTCCTGCGGACCCGGCCGCGCAACCTGGACGACCTGACCATCCAGGTTGCGATCGTGCGGCCCGGCCCGATCCAGGGAGGCGCGATCAACCCCTACATCGAACGTCTTCAGCGACTGCGCGAAGACCCCTCATACGAGGTCCCCTACGAGCATCCGGCCCTCCGGGAGGTCCTTGCGGAGACGCTGGGGACGATCATCTTCCAGGACCAGGTGATGCAGGTGGCCGAAGCCTTCGCCGGCTACACCCCAGGGGAGGCCGACGGGCTGCGGCGGGCGATGAGCCGCAAGCGTGCCGGGGACATGCTCCAGGTTCATCACGAACGTTTCCTGGAGGGGGCCGAGCGCCACTGCGGGGCTCCCCTGCAGACGGCCGAGCGGGTGTGGGGGATGGTGGTCGGCTTCGCCGGGTTCGGCTTCCCCAAGGCCCACAGCGCGGCCTTTGGGCTGTTGGCCTACCAGTCGACATGGCTGAGGGTCCACTACGGGCCGGAGTTCCTCTGTGCGCTCCTGAACGAGCAGCCGATGGGCTTCTACGCCCCCGACAGCCTGATCCACGAGGCTCAGAACCGCGGCATCGCGGTGCTGGGACTGGACATCAACGCCTCCCATGTGGAGTGCACGGTAGAGGGTGGAGCCGTCCGCCTGGGACTCGGCTACATCAAGGGTGCAACGGCCGCCGAGATGGCGGGCCTGGTTGCCGAGCGCCGGCGGGGAGGCCCCTACGGGAGCCTGGGCGAGCTGGCCGGGCGCTCGGGCGTTCGGAGGGTGACCCTCGAACAGCTGGCCTGGTCGGGTGCCTGCGACAGGCTGCTCGATCGCGATGGCAGGGCCGACAGACGCTCCGCCCTCTGGCAGCTGGGGCTTGCCGCACCGGCCCTCACACTGGAGGGCGAGAGGCGGGCCGAGAGCACCCAGCTGGCTCTTCCCCTGGAGCTGGGAGAGGCGCCCGGCCTGCGCCGGCTGGGACGCTGGCAGAAGCTGATCGCCGACTACTCGACCAGCGGCGTGACGATCGGCGATCACGCCATGGCCGTCCTGCGTGACCGCCTGACCGTCCCCAGGCTGGCGACCAGCGCCCAGCTGGCTCGGCTGCCCAGTGGCTGTGATGTGGCCCTTGCCGGGCTGGTGATAGCCAGGCAGCGGCCCGGCACAGCCGGAGGGACGATGTTCCTGCTGTTCGAGGATGAGTTCGGGACTGTCAACCTGATCGTCCCCAAGGCCGTCTATGAGCGCCATCGCCACCTGGCTCGGGCCGAGCCCCTGCTGTTGGCTCGGGGCAAACTCGAGCGCACCCAGGAGCAGGCCTCGAAGACCGTCTGGAAGATCGGGGAGATTCCCTCAGAGAGAGCGCAGCACGAGGCCGACGGCGAGGTGATCCGGCCTGTGATCAATCTGATCGTGCGCCAGCTGGAGCCCCTCGAACGCTTCCTTGATGTGAGCCTGGACGAGTCCTCGGTTGAGGGCGCGACGGTTCACCGGTTGCCCGCACCGGCGCAGGCGGAGGAGCAGGGTGAGGATGCCGCGGGTGCCGAGATCGTCTCGAGCATCCGGGCCGTTGCGCCGCCGATTCAGAGCTTCGCCTCGGGTCGCCGGCGCTAGGAGGTTCCATCGCCAGCCGCGCTACGGTCAGGCGATGGAGCTCCTCGAAGTCGACGGGTTGAGCAGGGAGCAGTGGGATGAGCTCGGGGCCACCGAGCCGGGGGCTTGGGGCGGGGGAGCACCCGAAACGCTCGACTGGCGTCCAAAGGAGCGCCATCTCGTCCTGCGGGAGACGGGTGGCCGGGTGCTGGCGGTGGCTGAGACGGTGATCGCCGAGGTCTCGGTTGAGGGGAGCTCGAGCTTCGCGGTGCTGGGGATCGGCGGTGTGTTCGTGAGCGTGTCAGACCGTGGCCGAGGGCTTATGCGCGAGATCATGGGCTCGCTGCTCACAAAGGCCCGACAGGACGAGGGGCCCGAGCGGGGGATGCTGTTCTGCCTTCCGCGGCTTGCGCCCGTCTACGCCGGGCACGGCTTCGCCGAGATCACCGATCCCGTCTGGGCCGATCAGCCGAGCGGCCGGGTTGAGATCGGAATGGTCGCGATGTGGATCGCCCTGCGGGGCCGACCCGACTGGCCTTCCGGCCGGGTCGACCTGCAGGGACTGCCGTTCTGAGCTCAGGGCCAGAGGGATGGGGCGCTGAGCTCAGCGTACGGCTGCCGGGCGCCCTCGGCGCTCGGCGTCCTCGGCGTCGGTCACTGCCCAGGCGAGCCTTTCGATCAGCTGCTCCGCGGCGTGGTCGTCGCAGAGGTGGACTGAGCTGACCTGCTCGTCGAGCAGGACCGGTGTGCCTGCCGTCCGGGTGGGACGGGGGCCACCGAGGGTGCTGTCTGCGGTGACGATGATTCGTGCCATGAATCTCTCCTTCCGCTGGGGGGGTAGACGCCTCCTCGTAGAACACCGTGGCGATTCCACATCAAGGGAGGCTTAAATGGTGTGAAGAGAGGCTTAATTCACGCCGTGAGTCGGTTGGAATGTGTGAGCCCGGGCTGGGTGGGTAGCCTCTTGCAATCGCGCGAATCCCTCACACCGAGCTCGACGTGTTCCCGCTGTGCCTCGGTGGGAACGTGTTCGGCTGGACGATCGATGAAGAGACCTCCTTCGAGGTGCTCGACGCCTACCGGGCTGCCGGGGGTAACTTCATCGACACGGCAGATGTCTATGCGCAGTGGAGCGAGCAGGGCGCCGGGATATCGGAGCTGATCATCGGGCGCTGGATGGCGGCGCGCCATAACCGAGACGAGATGGTGATCGCGACGAAGGTGGGAAAAGCGGCCGGCTTGGAGGGCCTGTCGGCCGAGACGGTCAGGCGGGGGGCCGAGGCCTCCCTGGAACGTCTGGGGATCGAGCGGATCGACCTCTTCTATGCCCATGTGGATGACCCGGACATCCCGCTGCAGGAGACGCTCGGCGCCTTCGGCTCGCTGATCTCAGACGGGCTGATTGCCCATGCGGCGGCATCCAACTACGGTCCGGCTCGCCTCGAGGAGGCGATGTCCCTGGGCGGCTGCGACGGGCTGGCCTCTTTCGTGGCTCTGCAGCCGGAATACAACCTGCTGGAGCGCAGCGAATACGAGGGGGACTTGATGGATGTGGCCGCACGCCACGATCTCGCCTGCATCCCCTACTACGGGCTGGCGAGGGGATTCCTGACGGGCAAGTACCGTCCCGGCGGGGCGGAGGTACAGAGCCCGCGGGCGGCAGCCATCCGTGCCTCCTACATGAACGACGAGGGCTTCGCCGTCCTTGGCCTGCTCGACGAGATCGCCGCTGAGCACGGGTCCAGTCCGGCAGCCATCGCGCTGGCATGGCTGCTGGCCCAGCCGACGGTCCTCGCGCCGATCGCCAGCGCCACATCGGCTGATCAGCTGGCCGAGCTGGTTTCCTGCATTGAGGTCCAGCTCTCCGACAGCGAGCTGCAGGCGCTCACCGCCGCCGTCGACTGAGCCGCTCGGCGCAAGCGTCCCGTCAGCTCCATAGCCTTGCCCGGATGCATCCGCTGAAATTCCTCTACGCGCTGGTCCCCCTCGCCATCGTCTTCGATGTCGTCGACGCCACCCCAACGCTCGTCTTCGCGGCGTCTGCGCTGGCGGTGATACCGGCGGCCGCCGAGATGGGCGAGGCGACCGAGCAGCTGGCTGCGCGGACAGGGCCGGGCATCGGCGGACTGGTCAACGTCACCTTCGGCAACGCACCGGAGCTGATCATCGCGATCTTCGCGATGGCCGACGGGCTGCACGAGGTCGTCAAGGCATCGCTGGTGGGGTCTGTCGTGGGCAACTCCCTGTTGGTGCTGGGCGCCTCGATGCTGGTCGGGGGATGGAACCGGACCAGCCAGCGCTTCCCCGGTACGGCGGCCAGGGCCCAGGCGGGGATGCTGCTGCTGACGGTCCTTGCGCTCGCCTTCCCCTCGGTCCTCCAGCTTGCAGGCCACGGCGCGCTGCCGGGTCCCAACGTCGAGCGGCTCCCAGTCAGCCCGACAATCGAAGGCGTCTCGATCGCCGTGGCGGTGATCCTGATCCTCACCTATGGCGCCGGGCTTCTCTTCTCCCTGAAGACCCATCGGGACCTGTTCAACCCGGAGCACGAGGATCCCGGCAAGGCGACCTGGTCGGTCCGCCGCTCGACCCTGACCCTGGCCGGCGCGGCCATCGTGGTGGCGGGGATGAGCGACGTCCTGGTCGGCTCGATCGAGCAGGCGGCCCACGACGTGGGCCTGTCTCAGTTCTTCGTTGGAGCGTTCGTCGTGGCGGTCGTGGGCAACGCGGCCGAGCACTACGTGGCGGTCGTGGCGGCGGCCCGCAACAAAATCGATCTGTCGATCAACATCGCGATCGGCTCCTCGACACAGATCGGCCTGTTCGTGGCGCCCCTGCTGGTGCTGCTGTCCTTCTTTGTCGGACCCTCGCCGATGGGGATCATCTTCAACGGCTATGAGCTCGCGGCGCTGGTGGCGGCCGGTCTGGCGGCCAGTGCGGTGGTCTCGGGCGGCGAGTCCACCTGGTACGAGGGACTTCAGCTACTGGCTCTCTACGCGGTGATCGGGGTCGTCTTCTACGCGGCCTGATCCGGCGGACAGCGGGGTCAGCGAGGCGCCACGACGACCGCCTGGAAGCCGCGGCCCACGGGGCCCCGCTCGTCGTGCAGGACGCTCTCGGCCAGGCCGATGGCGCCCTCCTGCAGCAGTGTCGTCGCGTCGATCCCCATCCACTCCCCCTGCGGTTGGCGGTGAAGGTGGACGGTCAGGTCGGCGTTGATGAACAGGTAGTCGGAGTAGGGGAGGGCGGCGCCGACGCCGTTGCCGAAGTCCGCCGTCCCGGCGAGGCGAGCCAGCGGGGAGGCGGGCCGCCCGGGCAGCAGGTGATGGCGCATGCGCATCCACACCTGCCCCCGGCCGAGGGCCGAGGCGTCGGTGAGCCAGCGCATCTCCATGGCGTTCGAGGCGAAGCTTGTCTGCTCGGATCCGCTGAGCGAGAAAGAGGTGGGCTTCCCCTCCTCCTGGCCGGGCATCCTCCGCTCGGCCCGCGAACCGGCCGGTAGCTCCGGCAGGCGCGCCGGGAGGTGGGCTACCCGGAGCGCCGTGGCCCGGCAGATCAGCGGGCCGTCCCCGGTCCCGGTGTCGGCGTGAAGCTCGGCGGTCAGCTCCTGCACGCGCCGGCCGGCCCTGAGGGTCCTCACCGAGAGAGTCAGGGGTGCGAAGGGGATCGGTCGCATGAACTCGTACCCGAGCCTGGCGATCGCGGTCTCCCCGGATGGCTCGTGGCGCTCGAAGGCGTCCGCGATCAGAGCCGCCGGGGCGCCTCCGTGGAGCGCCTGGGGGTCCCAGGGTCCGCGGGCCAGCTCGGTGGGCATGAAACGGCCGCGGTCCTCCAGGAAGATGCTCTCGCTCATCGGATTGACCGCCTGCTCACCGGCTCGAGCGCTCCCAGGAGAAGCCCCTGACGGCCAGATAGAGGCCGAAGATCCCCCAGATCACGATCACCGCCAGCGAGTCGAGGTTGTCCGAGAGGGATGATCCGCTGACCATCGCTGCATAGAGCCCCTCGATCAGCGGCTTCAGAGGGAGCGCGTCGGCGATCGTGCGAAGGAACTGCGGGGCGCTGGGGGAGTCGAAGACGTAGAAGGAGACGAAGACCACCGGGAGGAAGACGGCGTTCACGTAGGCGGCGGTCGACTCGAAGTTGGGGATCACATGGGCGAAGGCGACGCCCAGCGCGGCGAAGCTGATGACCCCGGCCACGACGAAGACGACCAGCTCGAGCCACTCCAGGGGCCAGCCGATACCGAAGAAGAGCTTCCCCGCGAGAATCACGATGGCGATCTGGAGCGCCGTGTTGGTGACGGCGTTGGCAGCCACGCCGGCGAAGTAGGAGACGGTGGGTAGCGGAGTCCCGCGGATCCGCTTCAGAACGCCCCTCTCCCGCAGGAAGACGATGTTGTAGGCCAGGGCGGTGAAGGTCGTGGACATGACGCTCATGCCGGCGATCGCGGGCACCAGACGGTCCAGGTCGCTCTGACTGCCGCTCAGCAGAATCCCGCCGGCCACCAGGAACAGCAGGGGAAGGACGAAGTTAAAGAATGCGGCGCTGGGGTTTCGCCAGAACATCCGGCGCTCCAGCCGGTACTGGCGCCAGCCCAGGACGAGGGTCTCAGGCATCGGCCGTCAGCTCCAGGTAGACGTCCTCGAGCGTGGGGCGGGCCACCGAGAGGTCCTCGAGCACCCGACCCTCCTCGAGGGCCCTGGTCGTCAGTTCGTGAAGCAGCCGGGTCGGATCGTCCGTCTGCTGCTCGACCAGGCTTCCGTCCTCGTCACGGTAGGCGACGTTGTAGCGGTTGCCGTCGGCGCCGGTCCCGACACCCAGGTCGCGGGGCGGGCCGATCGCCAGCACCCTGCCGTCCTTGACGATCGCGACCCGGTCGGCCAGAACCTGAGCCTCCTCGAGGTAGTGGGTTGTCAGCAGGACGGTCTTGCCGAGGGCCCGCAGCGAGCGGATCGTCTCCCAGGCGTTTCGGCGCGCCTCGGGGTCGAAGCCGGTCGTCGGCTCGTCCAGGAAGATCAGCTCGGGGTCCCCGACCAGGGCCAGGGCGAAGTCGAGCCGCCGCAACTGCCCGCCGGAGAGCTTGCGGCTGCGGACCTCGGCACTGGCGGTCAGGCCGACCAGATCGAGGACCTCATCGACGGCCCGGGGGTGGGGGTAGAAGCTGGCCCAATGGGCGAGCGCCTCGCGGGGGGTGACGTGGCTGTAGATCCGTCCGGATTGAAGGACGATCCCGATCTGGCGGCGCAGCTCGATCGAGCGGTCGGCCGGATCGAGTCCCAGGACCGACACCTCCCCGCCGCTGCGCGAACGGTAGCCCTCGAGAATCTCGACGGTGGTCGTCTTGCCGGCGCCGTTGGGGCCGAGCAGCCCGAACACCTCGCCGCGGTTCACCGAGATGTCGATTCCCCGCACGGCCTCGTAGTCGCCGTAACGCTTGCGCAGCGCGGTGACCTCGATTGCGGGAGATTCGCTCACAGCCCGATCATCTCAGGCTGAGGGCGGGGGCCGGACCCCCGGCTGCTACCAGTGCACGCCCCGCGTCAGGGTGGCCATGGCGATCTGCTCGAAGGAGACGTGCTCCTCGACGTTTTTCTGGCCTTTGGCCGCCTGGGAGTCCGGGAACACCCGGTAGGCCAGGTGCAGCAGCCTGTCGACCATCGAGGGGGAGAGCGAGTAGGCCACTTCGCCGAACTTGCCGATCCTCGTGCCCATCTCCTTGGGGCGCCCGCGCAGCGCCTCGCAGATCATGTCGGCGGCCTCCTCGGGGCTGAGAGTCGGGAAGGCGTCATACATTTTTGTCGGCGCGATCATCGGCGTGCGAACCAGGGGCATGTGGATCGTGGTGAAGGAGACGCCATCGCCCACGGTCTCGGAGGCGACGACGCGGGTGAAGGCATCGAGGGCTGCCTTCGAGGCGACGTATGCCGAGAAGCGCGGCGGGTTGGTCTGAACGCCGATCGAGGAGACGTTGACGATGTGGCCCGAGCCCCGCTCGCGCATGTGGGGCAGCAGGCCGATGATCAGCTTGATCGCACCGAAGTAGTTGAGCTGGATGGTTCGTTCGAAGTCGTGGAAGCGGTCATAGCTGAGGGCGATCGATCGGCGGATCGATCGGCCGGCGTTGTTGACCAGCATGTCCACATTGCGGTGGTCGGCAAGCACACGGTCGATCAGGCCTTCGATCGACTCCATGTCGGAGATGTCGGCGGCGTAGACGTAGGCGGTGCCCCCGGCGGCAACGATCTCGGCCCGGACTTCCTCGAGCTGCTCGACGTTGCGGGCCACCAGCAGCGGAACGCCACCGGCCGCGGCGACCTTCAGGGCGGCCGAGCGGCCGATACCCGAGGATGCTCCGGTGATCATCACGTGGCGGCCGGCCAGGGCCTCCTTGAGCGAGCGTCCGCGCCCTACGTCCGGCTCCATCTCGCGCTCCCAGTAGTCCCACAGCCGGGCCACGTAGTCGTGCAGGGGAGGCGGCTGTTCGAGCGAGGAGCCGGCCAGAGCCTTGGCGGCCTGCTGGGTGTCGAACCGGGGCACCAGCTCCATATGGCCGATGACCTCCCTGGGGATCCCCAGCTCGCGCAGGGCCAGGTTCGAGACCTGCTTGAAGGGAGGCAGGGCGCCTGCCAGCGCCAACGGCCACTTGGGCAGCGGGTCGGTCAGCCGTTTGTCGATCGAGACGGCGAAGCGCGGTGCGTGGGCCGCAACTGCCAGTTCGTTGATCATGTCGTCGACCCGCTGCGGGCGTGGGTCGGTCAGGTGGAACGCCCGGCCGTCGAGGTTCGGCTCGTGGGCGATGTGTTCAAGGGCGCCCGCGACCCAGTCGACGGGCACGATGTTCGTGTAGCCGAGGTCCAGTCCCACGAGGGGGACCCAGCCGGGGAGCAGGTGGCGCATCCGCTGGATGG
>CAZFGJ010000110.1:0-9914 GCA_964518445.1 uncultured Solirubrobacteraceae bacterium | reverse complement strand
AAGCTGGACGTCCTGCTGGCGGGCGACACGGTCGACGCCCTGTCGATGGTGGTGCACCGGGAGAAGGCCTATGAGATGGGCCGGACCCTGACCGAGAAGCTCCGCAAACGGATTCCCCGTCAGCAGTACGACGTTCCGATCCAGGCGGCCATCGGCGCGCATGTGATCGCCCGTGAGACGGTCAAAGCGTTCCGAAAGGACGTGATCGCAGGTTGCTACGGGGGCGATATCACGCGCAAGAAAAAGCTCCTTGCCAAACAGAAGGAGGGCAAGAAGCGGATGAAGCAGGTCGGCCGCGTGGAGGTTCCCCAGGAGGCCTTCCTGGCGGTGCTCGAGCTCGGCGAGGAGTAGCCGGTGGCCGAGCCCGTCAGGCTGCTGTTCGTCTGCCTCGGCAACATCTGCCGATCCCCGACGGCCGAGGGTGTGATGCGCCGGCTGATCGAGGAGGAGGGGCTTCAGGATGAGATAGAGACCGATTCCGCCGGCACAGGCGCATGGCACGTCGGGAGCGCCCCGGATGCGAGGGCGACCGCAGCGGCTCACAGCCGCGGAGTGACCCTGGGGGGGACTGCACGCCAGGTCTCCCCGGAGGACTTCGAGCGGTTCGACCTGATCCTTGCGATGGACAGCGCGAACCTGCGCGACCTGCAGCTCCTGGCGCCGGGGGAGCTCGAGGAGGCGAAGGTGCGGCTGCTGCGGGAGTTCGCCCCGGATGCAAACGAGCTCTCAGACCTGGACGTGCCGGACCCCTACTACGGGTCCACAGGTGGTTTCGATGAGGTATTCGAGATGGTCCTTGAGGCCTGCGAGGGGCTGCTGGCGGAGATCAGGGCGGGCCGCGTCAGGTGACGCTGCCGCCGGGGGCAGAGGACGTCCGGCGGGTCGGCGGGGGAGACATCAACGAGGCGTTCCGGCTGCGCCTGGGCGACGGCCGGGTCGCCTTCGTCAAGACCCGCCGGGAGACGGTTCCGGGGGAGTATGCGGCTGAGGCTTCGGGGCTCCTCTGGCTGGCGGAGCCGGGGCTGCTGCGGACCCCGGCGGTGCTGGAGGTCCACGAGGAGTACCTGGCCCTCGAGTGGATCGAGCCGGGCCGGCTGACGGAGCAGGGCGCCGAGGAGCTCGGCAGGGCTCTCGCCGGGACCCATCTGGCGGGGGCGGCGGCATTCGGCGCGCCTCCGGGCACCCCGGTGGAGACGGGCTTCGGCTCGCTGCGCCTGGGGAACGAGCCCGCTTCCGACTGGCCTGCCTTCTACGGCTCGGAGCGCCTGCGGCCGCTGGCTGGGAAGGCGTTGGAGCGGGGCGCACTGTCGGCTCGTGGAGCCGACGCGGTGGAGCGCCTCTGCGACGGGCTCTCCGAGCTGACCGGTCCACCCGAGCCTCCGGCTCGCCTGCATGGAGATCTCTGGTCGGGCAACGTGATGGCCGACGCTCAGGGCAGACCCTGGCTGATCGACCCCTCCTGTTATGGCGGGCATCGCGAGATGGACCTGGCGATGCTCCGCCTGTTCGGGGCTCCGTCGGAGCGGATCTTCGATGCCTACGAGGAGGTCCACCCTCTGTCCGAGGGCTGGGAGGAGAGGGTGGAGCTCTGCCAGCTGGCGCCCCTGCTGGTCCATGCGGTTCTCTTTGGCGGGTCCTACGGGCCGGCGGCCGAACGGGTGGCGGCCCGCTACGCCGCCTCCTGACCCCGTCACGGGCGCTCAGCCCGGTCGGAACGGTGGAGGGTGCGCAGCCAGACGCTCCAGAGCCGCAGGCGGCTCTATCTGCAGGCGCGGGGAATCGTTGCCCGCGACTACAGCCGGCGGTTGACGCTGCCCGTCCTGGCGGAGGCGCTTGCCAGCTCACCCCGGGAGATTCAGCGGGCCTATGCGGAGTTCGGGACGTTGACGTTCCGCGAGGACCTGCAGGCTCGGCGCCTGCGGGTCGCTGCCGAGCTGCTGGCCGGCCAGCCGTCGATTCCGGTGGCCGGCGTGGCGAGACTTGTGGGCTACAGCCAGGCGCCCCACTTCGGGCGGATCTTCAGGGCGCGCTTCGGGCTGGCACCGGGGTGCTACCGCTCACAGGCCCGGCTGGCGGGCGCTCAGTCGCCCAGCAGCCCTGCGGATGCCAGTGGGTCTCCGCTCCGCAGGCGCCCCTCGTCCGGGAGGCGGTCACCCGCAGGCTCGGCGCCGGGCAGCTTCAGCCGCATCAGCGTCCCGCCGCCGGGAGCCGCCTCCGCGGTGACCGATCCGCCGTGCTGAGTGGCGACCTGGCGGACGATTGCCAGCCCGAGCCCCGAGCCGGGCCGTCCTCGCGCCTCGGCGCCGCGGTAGAAGCGATCGAAGACATGGGGGCGGTCCTGGGCTGAGATCCCGGGGCCGTGGTCGCGGACGGTCAGCTCGTCCCCCCGCAGACGGATCTCGACGGGCTCGGCAGAGGGGCTGTACTTGACGGCGTTGTCGATCAGGTTGCTGACGGCGCGCTCGAGCCGGGAGGGGACCCCCAGGACCATGGTCGGCTCGAGGTCCATCCGCAGGAGGCTGGGGGAGGATGTCCGCCGGGCCCGGCCGACGGCCTCTTCAACGAGGAGGTCCAGACGGACATCCTCGGTCTCGCCGTAGGGCTCGTCGCCGCGGGCAAGATCGATCAGGTCGTTGACGAGATCGGTCAGGTCCTCGATCTGCTCGACGACGTCAGCCAGCAGCCGCGACTGGTCCTCGGGGGACATCTGGGAGCCCTGTTGCTGGAGGATCTCGATGTTCGTCCGGATGCTGGTGACCGGCGTCCTGAGCTCGTGCGAGGCATCGGCCACCAGTTGGCGCTGGGCGTGGACGGAGTCGTCAAGGGCCCCCATCGACTGCTCCAGGGCGTCGAGCATCGCATTGAAGCTGGAGGCCAGCCGGCCGATCTCGTCTTCGCCGGCCGGCTCGATCCTCCCGCTCAGATCCTGGGTCAGGGCGACGTGCTCGGTTGTCTGGGTGAGGTGCTTGAGCGGCTGGACGGCGGCACCGGCGACGAGCCTGCCAAGCAGCGCCGCCAGGGCGATTCCTCCGATCAGGACCAGCGCCAGGATCAGGCGCAGCCGGCTCAGCAGGCTGTCCACTTCTGAGAGCGGCAGGGCGAGCTCAACGACCCGCCCGGAGCCGAAGGTCGTAGCGAGGACGCGCATGTGGACTCCATTGACGCTCGCGTCGCGGAAGAAGGGTTCGCCTCCCTGGCGGGCCAGGGTCTGAGTGCGCGAGTCGACGGGAAGGGTCACGCTTGGGACCGAACGGGCCAGGACCCGGCCGTTGCCTTCGACGACCTGCTGATAGCCGCGGACCTGTTGGGGATTGGGCGGGAGCTTGCCGAAGAGCGACCCTGGCCGGCTGCCGGTGTGCAGGCTTTCGGCCGCCGCCCCGTAGAGGGGTTTGCTGGGGTAGCCGTGATGGGATGCTCCGGCGCTGTCGCCTTCGGCCGCTTTCGGCTCGATGTCGCTTTCGGCCTGCTTGGCGGCGAGCGCGAAGGCCCGCGGGGCGTTGAGGACGATGCTGGCCGAGCCGTTCTTGTTGAACTTGATGTTGGCCGCCGAGAACAGCCGTTTCAGGCGCTCGGTCTCCCGGGCATGAGCATGAAGCTGGTTGTCGACCTGGCTGTGAAGCTGGTTGGAGGTGAGGATGTAGACGAGCAGCGAGGCGAGCACCACGGCGATCGCGACGGCGGCGGCCGAGACCAGCGTGATTCGACGGCGGAAGCTCACTGAGGCCCTCGCAGCACATACCCGACGCCGCGAACGGTGTGCAGCAGCCGGGGCTCGTCGCCGTCCTCGGTCTTGCGCCGCAGGTAGCCCATGTAGACGCCCAGGGAATTCGAGCTGGAGCCGAAGTCATACCCCCAGACGTGCTCGAAGATGGCCGAGCGCGAAAGCACCTTGCGGGGCTGGCGCAGGAACATCTCGAGCAGCAGGAACTCGGTCCGGGTCAGCTGCAGAGGACGCTCACCGCGCCAGGCCTCGTGGGAGCGCAGGTCGAGATGGAGATCCTCGAACGCAAGGACCCCCTCGGTGTCCTCCTCGTCCTCCTCGGCACGCCGCAGCAGAGCACGGAGGCGGGCCATGAGCTCACGCAGGGCGAAGGGCTTGGCGAGATAGTCATCTGCGCCGGCATCCAGACCGGCGACCCGGTCGTCGATCTCGCCGCGGGCCGTCAGCATCAGGACGGGGGTGCGGTCGCCGCCCTCTCGAAGCCGGCGACAGACCTCGAGCCCGTCGAGCCTGGGCATTGCGATGTCGAGGATGACGGCCTCGTAGGGAGCCGAGCCGAGAGCTTCGAGGGCCTCGTGCCCGTCAGCGGCCTGGGCGACGTCGTAGTTCTCCAGCGACAGAGCCCGCGCCAGGGCGCTCTGGACCGCCGGCTCGTCGTCGACGACGAGGATCCGGGGCTGATCAGCCATGAAACAGGGCTCCGGCCATCGGTATCAGGCTAGCGTGGCGGGTAATGACAGGGTGCGGATGACAGCGAGCCGGCCATGAGCGAAGCGCACCTACAGCGGCCGGAGGAGCGCCAGGGCGGTGCGGATCCCGACGAGATGGCCGCCCATTCGAGGAAGCTTCGCAACAGCCTGATCAGCCTGCTGGTGTTCTTCGCGCTGCTGGTGGGTCTGCTTCTGGGCGTTCCGGGCCTCCAGGCGGCGGCCGAGCGGATCACCGACGCCAAGCCGGGCTGGGTGATCCTGGCGGTGGTGTTCGAGCTTCTCTCCTGTGCGGGTTATGTGGTCCTGTTCGGATTGGTGTTCGGGCGCCTGGGCCGGAGTCTCTCGACCCGCCTGTCGCTGTCCGAGTTGGCCGTCAACTCGGTCGTCTCGCTGAGCGGGCTGGGAGGAATCGCGCTGGGGGCTTGGGTCCTAAGGACCCGGGGCTTCTCGGTCGAGCGGATCGCCAAGCGGTCGGTCCTCATCTTCGTCCTGACCAGCGCCGTCAACGTCGGGATGGTGGCCCTGATCGGGATCCCCATGTGGCTGGGGCTGCTGCCGGGATCGACAGATCCGCTGATCACCCTAGTCCCGGCCCTGCTGGCGATCGGGACGATCATCGGGACGCTCGGTCTGGCGGCATGGGCCAAGCGGACGGCCGAGGGAAGGGAAGACGAGGGAAGCCGCCGCGCGATCGCCCTGATCGCGATCAGTGGAGGCGTCGAAGACGCAATCGGCCTGATCCGCGCCCGCGAGTGGCGGCTGCTGGGGGCGGTGGCCTATTGGATGTTCGACAACCTGGCGCTGTTCGCCTGTCTCTACGCCTTCGGCCGGGGCCCGTCGGTTTGGGCCGTGGCGATGGCCTACCTGGTCGGCATGATGGCCAACTCGATACCCATACCGGGAGGCTTCTTCGCCGTCGAAGGGGGCCTCGTGGGAATGCTCCTGCTGTTCGGGGCGCACCCGGCCTCGCTGGTGATCGCCGCCGTGGTGGTCTACCGGGCGATCTCGCTGTGGATCCCGGCGCTGATCGGCTCGGTCGCCTTCATCAGCCTGCGGCGGGAGATCATGAGTCCGCCGGGGCCGGTGGCGGCCGCGGGCGGCTAGGCGGAGAGGCGCCTGGCGTACGCGACGGCCGCTGCGCTTCGCTGGCAGACGCGGCCGGGGAGATGGGACATCACGACAGCGAGGCGCCCGGGCTGCGGGCCTGAAAGGCCGGGGCAGTAGACGGGAAGCGGAAGCGGGCCCGAGGCCGAGCCGGGAGCGTTGATCGGCTGCAGCTGCCTGGTCGCGGCGATCGCATGGGCGAAGGTGTCCGAGAAGACATCGATGGCCAGCCTCCCCGTATAGATCTCGATCGAGCGGCCTTCGTCGTAGACGGTGGCCGGAACGCCTCTGACGAGCCGGTTGTACTGAGGGCCCAGAGCCGAGTTCGAATGGAGCCGGTAGACGACTGTGGTGACCTGGAGGGGCAGCTGGCAGGAGCCACCGCCGAAGATCCCTTTGCTCTTGACGCAGTCGCCGTAGTAGACGCTGTCACCGATCCGCTCGAGGTAGCCCCGCAGGCCGTCGGCCGCCGTGATGGGGCTGGCCTGGAAGAGCGGGCCGGCCCAGTAGACGCGGTAGTAGGGAAAGGTCTGAGCTTCGGCCAGTTCTCGCCCCGAGAGGGACGGGGGGTGGGTCGTGCCACAGCCCAGGCCTGCCATGACCGCTCCGCCGAGCAGGAGGAGCAGGAGGGCTCGGGTGGCGCGGGCGATCAGCGGAGAGGGTGCTGTGGTGCTCATGGCCGTCATTATCTTGGCGTGCCGATCAGAAGCACAGCGACTCGGGTCGCAGGCCCGCTGCTCGCTGGGGTCCTGGTGGTCCTCTGGCTGATCGTCGATCCCCATACGCCGGACCTCGCCGCGCAGGTCTACCGGGTCGGCCTGTTCGAAAAGCTCGGCTTCATCATCTGGGACGAGCACTGGTATGCGGGCCACCACATGCCTGGCTACAGCCTGCTCTTCCCGCCCTTCGGCGCGCTCCTGGGCGTGAGGGCCGCCGGAGCGCTCTGCGCGGTCGCCTCGACGATCATCTTTGGAGCTCTGACCGAGGAGGACTTCGGGCCGGGGGCGCGCTGGGGAACGTGCGCCTTCGCAGTCGTGGCGGTGGGGGACATCTGGCTTGGGCGCCTGGCATTCGCCCTGGGGGTGACCCTGGCGCTGGCGGCCGGCCTGGCCCTGCGCCGCGGACACACGGCTCCCGCCGTGGTGCTCTCGGTGCTCGCGGCAGCCGCAAGTCCCGTGGCGGGGCTGCTGCTGGGGCTGGCGGGGCTGACGGTCTCGCTTCACCGACGCGAACCGCGGGCCGTCCTTGCCCTGGGCCTGCCGGCGGCCGCGGTGGTCGTGCCGCTTGCTCTGCTGTTCCCCGAAGGTGGCCACGAGCCGTTTCCGATCATCTCCTTCGGAGTGGCGGCGATCGTCGCGGTGGCCTTCCTGCTGGCTCTCCCGGCCGATGCCCGGTTGCTGCGGACGGGTGGCGTGGTGTATCTGGCGGCCTGCCTTGCCTGTCTGGTGATCAGGACGCCGATCGGCAGCAACATCGAGCGCTATGCCGTCCTGCTGGCGGGTCCGCTGCTGATCTGCGCCTCGCTGCGGGTGGCGCCCGACGGGAGGGACTCAAGGAGAGGCCTGACCCCCGCGGTGGGCCTGGCGCTGGGGGTGATCGGCCTCTGGGTGCTCTGGGGCCCCGTGCGCGAAACGGCGGCGGTGGCGGGCTCGCCGGCCACCGAAGCCTCCTTCTACACGCCGCTGATCGAGTTTCTGGACACCCAGCCGGGTGGGCCCTTCCGTGTGGAGGTTCCGCTCACGCGGACTCACTGGGAGGCCGCTCTGCTGGCCCCGTCGGTGTCGCTGGCCCGGGGCTGGGAGAAGCAGCTGGATACCCGCTACGACGGCGTCCTCCTGCGCAAGGGCCTCACGCCGCAGAGCTACCGGGCCTGGCTGAACAGGCAGGGCGTCACGTTCGTCGCGCTCCCAGACGTCCAGCCGGACCCCTCGAGTGCCGCGGAGGGACGGTTGATCCGGGGCGGGCTGCCCTACCTGCGTCCTGTCTTCAGCGAAGGCGGCTGGAGCGTCTTCCGCGTGGAGCGGGGGACTCCCGTGGCCCAGGGCCCCGGGCGCCTGACCGAACTGGGTCACGACACGTTCGCGCTGCATGCCGATCGTCCCGGGCGCTTCCTCGTGCGGGTCCACTTCACGCGCTACTGGACGCTGACCGCCGGGGACGCCTGTGTCGAGCGGGGGCCCGGAGGCTTCACCGATGTGATCGCCCGTCGAGCGGGCGATATCAGGGTCGCTGCCCGGTTCTCACTTGGACGTGCCTTTAGTGCCGGAGGAGCCTGTCGCGCCGGATGACTTCTTGGCGGGTTCGGCAGGCTTGGCCGTATCCAGCGGGCCGAGCCCGAAGAGGCCGGTGAGGCCGGTCAGGTAGATGTTCTTGCCGTCGCTGATCACCGGATCGAATGCGCCGGTGTTCTTTTCGAAGAGGACCCTGCCGGTCGAGATGCCGAGGCCGTAGGTGTGGTGGTGGGCGAGGTCTGCGAAGTAGACGATCCTGCCGACGATGGTGGCTGAGCCCGAGATCTTCCCGTGGGCGTTGAAATGCCAGCTGACATGTCCGGACCGGGCGTTGAAGGCATAGAAGGTCCCGTTGTAGGAGCCGAGGTAGATCGTCGGGCCGAGACCGGGAGCGTTCGTGACGGCAGGGGAGGCATAGACATAGTTGCCTGTCTGAACCGCCCAGTCGAGATGCCCGGTGGAGGCGTCGTAGGCATAGACCCGCCCGTCGGTGTTGCCCAGATAGACGCGGCCATAGAAGACGGCGGCGGTCGAATAGAAGGTGCCGCTCCCGAGCAGCGTCCCACCTGAGCCGCTGCGCCAGACCAGCCTCCCGGTCTGCTCGGAGATGGCCTGGACGTGTCCCGAGTAGTCGCCGAAGTAGAGAAGGCCGCCCGACAGGGTTGGGCTCGCCTTCACCGACCCGGCTGCGTGGTAGGTCCAGATCAGATGACCGGTCCGGTAGTTGAGGGCGTAGACGGTGCCGTTCTGGGAGCCGAAGAAGATCCTGCCGTGATCGAGCAGGGGAGAGGACTCGCTGGGGCTTGGGAGGTTGCGGAACCAGCGAACGGCTCCGTTGGCGGAGTTCAGAGCGACCAGGCGCCCCGGGGTGCGGGCGTGGCCACTGGCCAGGACGGTCGCGTAGACGGTGTTGGAGGTCACCGCGGGAGTCGATGCCGAGAGACGTCCCAGCCGCCGGCGCCAAATCTGGTGGCCGGTCCGCTTGTCGATGGCCAGAAGGTTCCCGTTGTCGCCCAGTTGGAACAGCCGCTCGCCGTAGATGACGGGCGGGAACTCGAGCAGTTCGTGGCTGTTGCGCTCCCAGAGCTGGCGGAACGGGGGACGAACGCCCGGGGGCGCCGGGAAGAAGCGGCTGTGGTCCTTGGTGTAGCCGTAGATCGGCCAGGAGAAGCGGTCAGGCGGCGCTTTGGGCAGCGCCGTGGGAGTCGGCTGAGGGATGAAGCGGGCGTGAGGGTGGTAGACGCTTCCGGTCCGGCTGCGCTTGTAGAGATAGCCGGCGAACGCCACCGCGCCGACGAGGATGGCGAGCGCCAGGAGGATTGCCGGCAGCCGCCGGCGACCGCGGAACAGGCGCCTGGGAGGGCCGCTCATCGCTGCTTGAGCCCGATCTTCAGGCTGCGAGCTTGTCCGAGGAGCTTGCCGCGGCGCGGCTCTGCGTTGCGGCGGACTCTTCCCTGGCAAGCGCGCCGGCGGAGCGCCGGGGCGTCTGTGAAGAAGCTGCCCTTCGCGGCGGGCGCCGGCGAGCGGCCGAGGGACGCCTGGCGGTGCGCGCGAGGAGCCGGGCGAGCGACAGGGCAAGAAGCCAGAGGGTCGCCAGTGCCAGAGGGGGGAGGGTCAGCCCAGAAACAAGAGCGATGACCGCGTGATTCGCATTTAGCGACCAATTCCAGAGGAGGTAGTCGCCGATTGTCAGTCCTGAAACCAAGACCAGGGGTCTTTGGGACACGGGGAAACCCTAAACGGCTTGGGGGACGGACATCAGCCCGGGTGCGCCGGCAGGGGGTGCTGAGCCTATGATCGCGGGGGATGAGCCATCCGGACCGCCGATCCGAGATATTCGCGCCAGGGTCCCTGTCGGGCCTGACGGCCCTGGTGACGGGCGGTGGCACGGGCCTCGGCCGCGAGACCGCCTTCGAGCTAGCCCGCTGTGGGGCCGACGTGACGATCGCGGGGCGCCGCCAGGAGGTGCTGGAACAGGCCGCCCAGCAGGGGGCGGGCCTCGATGGTGCTCTGGACTGGGTCTGCGGCGATGTGCGTGAGCGGACCGACGCGGAGCGCCTCATCGAGACCGTCTGCGAGCAACGGGGTCGGCTGGATGTGCTGGTGAACAATGCTGGGGGGCAGTTCTTCAGTCCGGCGGAGCTGATC
>CAZFGJ010000109.1:0-9944 GCA_964518445.1 uncultured Solirubrobacteraceae bacterium | reverse complement strand
GACGGGATCAGCTACGAGGTTCAGGCCGGCAAGACACTCGGCATAGTCGGCGAGTCCGGCTCGGGCAAGACGGTCTCCTCGATGACCACCCTCGGCCTCACCAGGCGCCAGGGGGCCAACATCTCCGGCCGGATCATGTTCGGTGGCCGTGACCTGGTGAGCCTTCCCGAAGACGAACTCCGCGCTGTCCGCGGCAACGAAATAGCCATGATCTTCCAGGACCCACTCTCTGCCCTGCACCCGCTCTACCGCGTCGGGAATCAATTGGTGGAGGCGGTCCTGGCCCATCGCGACGTCTCCAAGGCAAAGGCCCGGGAGCGAGCCGTCGAACTGCTCGGCCTCGTCGGCATTCCCGACCCGGCAAAACGGGTCGACGCCTATCCGCACGAGTTCTCCGGCGGCATGCGCCAGCGGGCGATGATCGCCATGGCCCTCGCCAATGAGCCCAAGCTGTTGATCGCCGACGAGCCCACGACTGCCCTTGACGTGACGGTCCAGGCCCAGATCCTGGCGCTGATGGAACGCCTCCAGCAGGAGCTGGGGATGGCGATCCTGATCATCACTCACGATCTGGGTGTCGTGGCGGAGGTCGCTGATGACATCGCCGTGATGTATGCCGGTCGGATCGTCGAGACCGGTTCGGCCGAGGAGATCTTCTCGAAACCCCAGCATCCCTACACATGGGGGCTGCTGCGCTCCATCCCCCGGCTGGACAGCCCCCGGGATGAGGAGCTGGTGCCGATCTTCGGCACGCCGCCCAGCCTGATCAACCCGCCCAGCGGCTGCCACTTCCATCCGCGCTGCCCCTATGCGCAGCCCGACCACGCCCGGATCGATCCGCAGCTCGAGCAGGTCGGCGACGAACCGGGCCACCAGGTCGCATGTCTGCTGGAGACCGATGTTCGCCGCAGGCTCTGGGCCGAGCTGAGCGCCGGAGGCACCCCCGAGGCGGCGCTCGCGGAGGTGGGCATCACGGATGCCGGCCTGACGCCCGAGGAGCCGCGGTGAGCGGTCCCCTCGAGAGCGAGCAGGCCGTGGCGACGGCGGCGGAGCCGGTGAGCTCCAGCGGGCCGCTGCTCCAGGTGCGCAACCTCGTCAAGCACTTCCCGATCACCAGCGGGATCCTCTTCCAGCACCAGATCGGCGCGGTACAGGCGGTCGACGGGGTCAGCTTCGACGTCGCCCGCGGGGAAACCCTGGGCATCGTCGGCGAGACCGGCTGCGGCAAGAGCACGACAGCCCGCCTGGTCATGCGCCTGCTGGAGCCGACCTCGGGCGAAATCGCCTTCGACGGCCAGGACATCAGCAGGATGAAGGGCTCGCGGTTGAAGGCCGTCAGGCGCGATATGCAGATGATCTTCCAGGACCCCTACTCGTCGCTGAATCCGCGCAAGACGGTCGGTTCGATCATCGGCGAGCCGTTTGTGATCCACGGCCTTCACGACAACAAGGCCGAGGCGAAAACGGCCGTCCAGGAGTTGATGGAGACGGTCGGGCTGAACCCGGAGCACTACAACCGCTATCCCCACGAGTTCTCCGGTGGGCAGCGCCAGCGGATCGGCGTGGCCCGGGCACTGGCCCTGAAACCCAAGCTGCTGATCGCCGACGAGCCCGTCTCGGCACTGGACGTCTCGATCCAGGCCCAGGTGCTGAATCTGCTGCGCGAGCTCCAGCGCGAGTTCGGCCTGGCCCTGATCTTCATCGCCCACGATCTGTCGGTCGTCCGTCACATGTGCGACCGCGTGGCGGTCATGTATCTCGGCAAGGTCGTAGAGATCGGCTCGGGCGACGATCTCTACGGGGCGCCCCGCCACCCCTACACCGGAGCGCTCCTCTCGGCGGTCCCCGTGGCGGACCCCTCGCGCAAGAAAGATCAGCGCCGGCTCCTCACCGGTGACGTGCCGAGCCCGGCGAACCCGCCCAGCGGCTGCCGCTTCCACACGCGCTGCCCCAAGGCCCAGGAGCGGTGCTCGGTCGATGACCCGCCGCTCGAGGACAAGGGCACAGGAACACTCGCCGCCTGCCACTTCCCCCTGAGCAGCGAGGAGATCGCGGAGATCGGAGTCCGGACCCCCCGATGAGCCAGCAGGCCGGTGAGCCGGGGATCGAGGCGCAGGATCTCCTCAGCGGGCTGATTCGCTTCAACACGGTCAACCCTCCCGGCAACGAGCGGCCCGCTCAGGAGTACCTGGCCGAGCACCTCCGGGCGGCGGGTTTCGAGTGCGAGCTGCTCGGCGCCGAGCCGGGACGCCCCAACCTCGTGGCGCGCCTGAAGGGCGCCCAGGAGGGCCCGACGCTCTGTTACCTGGGGCACACCGACACGGTCCTCGCCAACGCCGGCGAGTGGACCCGCGACCCCTGGTCGGGAGAGATCGCAGACGGCTTCCTCTGGGGGCGGGGGGCGCTCGACATGAAGTCGCAGGTCGCCGCCGAGGTCGCCGCCGCCGCATCGCTGGCCCGCTCGGGCTGGAGGCCGGCCCGGGGAGAGCTCTTGATCGTCGCGGTCGTCGACGAGGAGACCGGCGGCGAACTCGGAGCGCAGTGGATCACCCAGAACCATCCCGAGAAGGTCCGCTGCGACATGCTGATCAACGAGGGCGGGGGAGCCTTCTTCGAGTACGGGGGCCACCGCTGCTACGGCGTCTGCTGCGCCGAGAAGGGCGTCTTCAGGTTCACCATCGCCACCGAGGGCGTGGCGGGCCATGCATCGATGCCGGGAATGGGGGACAACGCACTCCTCAAGATGGCTCCCGTGCTGGAGCGCCTTGCCGCCCGGCAGCCGGGCCACCGCCCGACCGCCGAGCCGCTGGCCTTCCTCGAGGGCATCGGAGAGGACTCCGATCACCCCGCGGCCTCACTGGCCCGCCTCGCCGAAGCCGACCGGCGCCTGGCGATCATGTTCGAGCCGATGTTCGGCGTGACCTTCACGCCGACGCGCATCAGCGCCTCTGAGAAGGTCAACGTGATCCCCAGCCGAGCGGAGCTGAAAGTGGACTGCCGCGTGCCGCCCGGCCTGGGCGAAGCGGAGGTCCTCGAGGACATTCGCGACGTGCTCGGGACGCCCGAGGAGGGCGGCTGGAAGCTCGAGTTCTCAGAGCGGGTGGTGGGAAACCGCTCGCCCATCGCCAGCGAACTGATGGACACGATCTCTCGATGGGTCGAGCAGCGCGACCCGGGAGCCCGGACCGTCCCGGTCGTTCTCCCGGGCTTCACCGACTCCCGCCATTTCCGCCTGGCCTTCCCGGACTGCGTCGCCTACGGTTTCTTTCCCCACCGCCACCAGTCGATGCTCGAGGCCGCCCCGCTGGTGCACGGAGCCGATGAGCGGATCGATGTCCGCGATCTGACTTTCGCGACGGAGCTTTACAGAGACTTGGCGAGGGTCATCCTGGGCTGAACCGATCACTCCTCGACAGCGGCCCTCTCAACCCGCATAATGGGCTGACGATGCCACGGATGGTGCGTTACAGGGAGTCGAGGAAGGTATGAGCAAGGAAGCCGGAACAACAACGCCGGCCTCCACCGGCGGCGGTTCGACGCAGACATCCCCTGCTCAAGCCACGGGGACGACTTCGACCGCCGCCGGCGAAGCTCACGCGGCGGCTGCCCACCAGACGGCGACGGGCGCCGGGCACACCGCGGCGGCCGACCACGCGGCAAAGGTCGCCGCCGAACACGCTGCCACCCAGGCGGCTGCTCCACATACGGTCACCCACATCCACACGGTCGTCCTCCCACCGGCCGTTCACACCTCGTTCGCTCAGGAAATCCAGAACTGGGCGCTCAACTGGGAGCCCGTGATCGCGATCCTTTTCTTCACGATCATCATCGTCGTGATGTGGCGGATGTTGAAGGTCATGCCAAAGACCAAGCCACAGCAGATCAAGCCGGCATCCAAGCAGCGGGTCAGCTTCGCCGATGTGGCCGGGGTGGACGACGCCAAGGCCGAGCTGGCAGAGATCGTCGAGTTCCTCCGCGAACCAAAGGGTTTCCAGGCGCTCGGCGCGACCGTGCCCAAGGGGATTCTGCTCCACGGGCCCCCGGGCACAGGGAAGACGCTGCTGGCCAAGGCCGTGGCCCACGAATCGGGTGCCCAGTTCTTCGCCCAGTCGGCGGCCTCCTTCGTCGAGATGTTCGCCGGCCTCGGCGCCGCCCGCATCAGGCGCCTCTTCCAGATCGCCCGCAGCCACGAACCGGCGATCATCTTCATCGACGAGCTCGACGCCGTCGGCGGCCGCCGGGGGATGGACATCTCGGGCGAGAAGGACCAGACGCTCAACCAGCTGCTGGTCGAGATGGACGGCTTCGCCTCCAGCGGGCGGGTCGTGGTGATCGCGGCCTCCAACCTGCTCGAGAAGCTCGACCCGGCCCTGCTGCGGCCCGGCCGATTCGATCGCCAGGTGTTCGTGGCGCCCCCCGACGTCAAAGGCCGCCTGGGCGTCCTTCAGGTCCACACCCGCGAGAAGCCCATGGGGGACGTCGACCTCGGCCTCGTGGCCCAGCAGACCAGCGGCCTGACCGGGGCGGACCTCGCCAACATCTGCAACGAGGCTGCAATCTTCGCCGCCCGGCGCAAGGCGAACAAGATCTCCGCGGCGGACTTCGACGGAGCGATCGAGCGGGTCATCGCGGGCGTGCAGTCGAAGAGGGTCCTCAACCAGCACGAGAAGCGCGTCGTGGCCTTCCACGAGGCCGGCCACGCGCTCTGCGGCGAGCTGCTGCCGTCGGTCGACCGGGTCCACAGGATCTCGATCGTGCCGCGAGGCAAGGCGCTCGGATACACCCTCAACCTGCCGGCCGAGGATCGCTACCTGAAGACCCGCGAGGAGCTCCTCGACTACATGACCGTCCTGCTCGGGGGGAGAGTCGCCGAGCAGATCGTCTTCGGCGCCATAACGACAGGCGCATCCGACGACCTGAAGCGGGTCGCCGACATCTCCCATTCGATGGTCCACGACTACGCCATGGGCACCGCCGGCGTGGGCCGTTCGCCCGACGGCGACGTGAGGCTGTCGGAGACGACGCTGCGGCTGCGCGACGAAGAGCGCCAGGCGCTGATCGAGGAGGCCCGCCGAGCGGCCCAGAAGCTTGTCCTGTCGCACCGCAAACAGCTCGACGAACTGGCGGCCGAGCTGCTCGAGAGCGAGGTCCTCGAGCGCGAGGCCATCGAGCGGATCATGGAGGGCGTGCCGCGCCTGGAGCGCCAGCCCGGACTTGGCCTGCGAGTGGTCGCCGCGACAAGCCCCGTCGGCCCGCCTCTGCGACCCGGGCCGATCCAGCTGGGAGAGTCCTCGGAGGAGGGCGGCAGCAACCGGCTATAGACTGCTCCGGGTGTTCAGCCGCATCGACCACATCGGAGTAGCCGTCGAGGAGCTCGAGCCCGCGCTCGAGCTCTACCGCGACCGGTTCGAGATGTCCCTGGCCCACCGAGAGGTTGTCACCGAGCAGGGGGTCGAGGCCGTCCTGCTCGACCTGGGCGAGAACCACGTCGAGCTGCTGGCGCCCCTGGGACCCGACACGCCCGTCGGCAAGTTCCTTGCCCGCCAGGGTCCGGGGCTGCACCATGTCGCCTACCAGGTGACCGATATCGAGGCGACCCTCGCCAAGCTCAAGCAGGCAGGGACACAGCTGATCGACTCGGAGCCCCGTATCGGGATCCGTGGCTCGCGGGTCGCCTTCCTTCACCCACGCTCGAGCCTGGGCGTGCTAACCGAGATAGTCCAGCCCGCGGAGGGTCATTGATGGCAACCAGCATCCGTCTCAACATCGGCTTCCAGGGGGGCATGGCGCTTGCCCTGAAGGTCAGCGAGGAGCAGCACAAGGCCCTCATGAAGGCCCTCGGAACGCAGGGCTGGCACGAGATCGAGAGCGAGGACGGGCCCGTACGGCTCGACCTCGCCCAGGTCGTCTTCGTGAGCTCGGAGAGCCCCGAGCCACGGGTCGGCTTCGGCTAGGCCAGACGGTCGACCGCCCGACGCCGGCCGGCCCCGCTGAAGTGTTCCGCCAACGCGAAGATCTCGAGGAGCGACTGCTCCGCCTCGCCCGCACCCGCGGGCACTCCCCCGCCGCCGAGCGGGCCGTGGCGCGCTTCTCGCGTCTCGGCGAGCACGGTGGCATCTGGCTGGCGATCGGACTGGCGGGCGGTCTGGCACAGCCCTCGCGCCGTGCCGGATGGCGCCGTGCCGGGCGTGCCGTGGGCGCCGCCTACATGACGAACACGGCCCTCAAGCTGGCCATCCGCCGCCGCCGTCCCAACCTGGCCGATCTGCCGCCGCTGACGGGCACCCCGACAGGTCTCAGCTTCCCCAGCGCCCACGCCGCGACGGCCTTCGCGGGAGCCTTCGCCTACAGCGGCCTGGGCTTCCCCGCGCTCCCCCTCTATGCCCTGGCGTCGACGCTGGCCTACTCCCGCCTCTACCTGGGGGTGCACTACCCCTCTGACATCCTCGCGGGGGCGCTGCTCGGCACGGCGCTGGCCGCGCGCATCGCGAGGCCCGGGACACCATGAGCACCAGGATCGGCATCGTCGGGATGCCCAACGCGGGCAAGTCCTCCCTGTTCAACGCCCTCACCAAAGCGGGGGCCGAGGCGGCCAACTACCCCTTCACCACGATCGAGCCCAACGTCGCGGTCGTTCCAGTTCACGACAGGCGCTTGGAGGAAGTCGCCAAGACTGTCCACTCGTCAGAGATCGTCTGGGACACGATCGACTTCCACGACATCGCCGGGCTGGTCGCGGGCGCTCACAAAGGTGAGGGTCTTGGCAACCGTTTCCTGGCGAACATCCGCGAGACCGATGCGCTGGTCCACGTCGTGCGAGCCCATGGAGACGAGAACGTGATCCACCCCGAGGGCCGCGTCGACCCTCTTGCGGACATCGAGACGATCGAGACCGAGTTGATCCTGGCCGACCTCGAGACCGCCGATAGAAGAATCGAGCGGGTCGGTAAACAGGCTCGCGGCGGGGACCGGGTGGCGATCGCCGAAGAGGCATGGCTGACCGAGGTCATCGGCCAGCTTCAGGCGGGGCATCCGGCTCGAGTCGTGCCCGTCCCCGACGAGGCGCCCCACGCGGCCAGGGACCTCGGCTCGCTGACGGCCAAGCCGGTCCTGTTCGTGGCCAACGTCGATGAGGGATCCGATGAGGTGCCTCAGGCGATCGCCGAGCACGCCGCGGCGCAGGGCGCCCGCGTGGTGGCGGTCTCATCGCGCATCGAGTCCGAGCTGTCCGAGCTCGAGGACGACGAGGCGGCGGCCATGAGGGCCGAGCTGATGTCGCTGCCCTCCGACGGGGCGGTGATCGACACCCCCCTCCAGCGCGTCGTCAAAGAGGCCTTCGGGCTGCTCGAGCTGCTGGTCTTCTTCACAGCCGGCGAGGCCAAGCCGGCGCAGTCCTGGCACCTCCGCCGGGGCCTCTCGGTCTGGCATGCGGCGGGACAGATCCACACGGATATCCAGAAGGGCTTCGTGCGAGCCGAGGTGATCGGCTGGAAGGAGCTGATCCACGCCGGGGGCTACGCCGGTGCGCGGGACAAGGGGACGCTGCGCCTCGAGGGCCGGGATTACCCGATGGCCGACGGTGATGTGATCACCGTCAAGTTCACGCCCTAGCCATCTTCGCCAGCCGCTCGGCCAGGCGGCGCATGCCCAGCTTCTCCGCCATCTCCGAGCCGCGGGCGTGGTCCGTGGGCTGCTCGCCGGGCAGCTCCACATCGACCGTCTGGAGCGTGGCGATCTCCTTGAAGTCGCGCAGCAGGGCGGCGTTGTCGGCGATCGAGGCGGCAACCCGGACGGTCAGGGGTTTGGCCGGCTGGCTCGACCCCGCCCCGATCCGCTGGGCCGCCGCGATCACCCCTTCGAGGCTCCTGTGCTCGACCAGCAGTTCCGCGGCGGTCTTGGCACCGACCCCCGGTGCGCCGGGGAGACCGTCCGACGGGTCGCCACGGAGAGCGATGAAGTCGGGCACCTGCTCGGGGTCGACGCCGTAGCGCTTGCGGACACCTGCCGGGTCGATCAGCCCGGAGATCACCCCTTTGCTCAGCTCGATCACGCTGACGCCCGTGCCCACTGCCCCGTAGAGGTCGCGGTCGCCCGTCAGCAGCCACCCCTCGCCGCCGGCTGCCTGCTCCGCCCGGGCGAAGGAGAACATCACGTCGTCGGCCTCCAGGGACTCGTGTGTCACGTAGGTCCAGCCCAGGGCCTCAAGCAGCTGCTGGACCAGTCCCCACTGGCGGCGAAGCTCGTCCGGCATCGGGTCGCGGTGAGCGTGGGAGGCGGGATAGAGACGGACGCGATAGGCGGCCTCCTCGGCTCCCATGCAGGCGATCACCGCCCGCGGCACCGCCCGCTCAGCGGAAGGTTCGAGCAGCCCCAGGAGTGCGTTGGCCGTCCCCAGCAGGGCGTTGACCGGCCGGCCCTCCCCGTCGGTGATCGATTTGGGGAGCGCGAAATAGGACCGGTAGAGCAGCCAGGGGACGTCGGCGATCAGCAGTGGTCCGGCCATCGCCGGAGCCTACGCGCTCAGCCCTCGAGCAGCGGCGGGGGGTGCCCCGTGCGAGTCCGGGGCACCCTGCCGCCTCTATGCGACTACCTCACCGTTAGGAGCTGACAGAGCCGTTCTGGCTCTGCGAGTTGCTCTGTCCGGTGCCGTTCTCGTTCTTGGCCGAGGAGTGCGTCTCGGCCTCGTTGGACTGGGTCACGCCACCACCGGAGCTCTCGCCACAGGGGCCGCATGATCCCTTCGAGCCGCCGATGCTCCCGAAGGAGAACGGCGAGTTGTTGTTCTTCTGCTCGTTCTTGGCCTTGCTGTTGGCCGTCTGGTTGGTGGTGTTCTGGTTGTCAGCCGACTGGCTCTGCTCGAGCTTCGGCGGACGGCCCTCGCCACCCTTGCCGGGGCCGCCATAGCCACCCTTGCCCCACTTGCCGGGGTCGGGCGACTTGTCAACCGGGGGCGGCGGGGGCGAACCCCAGCCACCCTGGCCACCTGACGGCGGGCCCGAGGGGCCACCATGTCCGCCCTTCGGCGGGCAGTGCTTCTTGGGAGGCCCTGAAGGGGCGCCCGAGCCGCCGCTTCCACCCTTCACCGAGCCGTTCTGGCTCTGCGAGTTGCTCTGCCCGGTGCCGTTGTCGTTCGACGCCGTGGAGCTGGTGGACGCGTGGTTGGACTGATCGACGTTCCCATTGTTCGAGTCCACGCTGAGGATCGAGATGGGAGCGTTGATGTTGGTCTGCTTGCTCTGGGCCGAGCTTTCGGCCGTCTGGTTGGTCGTGTTCTGGTTCGAGGCGGACTGGCTCTGCTCACCCTTCGGAGCACCGCCATCCTTCCCGTAACCCTTGTCGGAGCCGCCACCGGAGGTGACGCTTCCGTTCTGGCTCTGACCGTTGCTCTGCCCGGTGCCGTTGTCGTTCGACGCCGACGAACTGGTCTTGCCGGTGTTCGACTGCTGTACGTCACCGTTGTTCGCGCCCAGGCTCAGGATCGAGACGGGGACGTTCACATTGGTCTGCTTGCTCTTGGCCGAGCTTTCGGCCGTCTGGTTCGTTTCGTTGCTGTTGGTCGCCGACTGGGTCTGCTTGAGCAGCCCTCCCAGCGGGCCTCCACCTTGGCTGCCGCCGGCGAGCGCTGAGCTCGGGACGGTCGCCAGGGCGAGGGCGCTGAGCGCCGACACCACTACGTGGCGTTTCATTAGATGTTGCTCCTTTCAGAGCTTCGTTCTGATTTCCGATGGGCGCGCGATGACTCGCGATCGCACGCCAGGTGCGACTGCCGGGCTGCTCTAGCCGGGGCGGTCTGGAATCAGGACGAAGGGCGCCGGGCGCAGCGGATCACTCGCGATCCGCAGCCGGCGCATCGCCCAGAGGGCTCCTGCCATCAGGAGGCCCGCGAGGGTGAAGAGGGTCAGTCCGCCCGAGGCGCCCGCCGGGGCGCCGGCGCCCGACGGGAC
>CAZFGJ010000108.1:0-10024 GCA_964518445.1 uncultured Solirubrobacteraceae bacterium | reverse complement strand
GCGGTCGGGGAACTCGCGCATGTCGGTCACGCTGGCGGGCCATCGACCCGACGTTGCGATTCTCGACGCGGACGCCCTGCAAAGGCTCTCTGAGGTGCGTGAGCTCACCGTACGCCACCCTCGGACGAAGCTGGTCCTGCTGGCGGATGATCCAACTGCCGCGGTCTGTGCGCAGGTGCTCGCCTTCGGCGCGAGCGCATGTCTCGACAAGGGGACACAGAGCCGCGACGTGCTCAGCGCCATCCACCTGGCATCGCGAGGGATGCGCCTCACGCCCGACGCTCCGGGAGACGGGAGCGCCGGCCCGGCGGGACCGTCGGCGCTGCTCACGCCGAAAGAGACGAAGGTGCTTCCGATGCTCCGGGATGGGCGCTCGAATGCTCAGATCGCGCTGGATCTCGAGGTGGGCATCGAGACGGTGAGGACCCACACCAGGAACATCTACAGAAAGCTCGGGGTCTCATCGCGGCGTGAGTTGCTGGCGGGAGCTCGCCCTAGCACCAAGGAGATCCCGGCCGCCAGGCGCCGCCGTATGACTCCTTCGAGCCGTGTCCGCGGGCACGGTTCGCGGCCTCGCTGAGCCCGCCCAGGTCCGAATCAGTAGACATAAGGGCCCAGGGGCGCGATAAAGCTCACGCTGAGCCCCCGGCGTGTCGGTAAGGGGCTTAGGCCGAACAGGTCGGGGAGAGATCCTCAATAAATCGCGGCTCGACACACGCCGCAGTCAGGAGACGCCCATGAACCGTGGCGTCCCACAACTCGACCCGTCGCGTCTGAGCGGCGGGTCACCAGCAGGAAACTCTCGCTTGAGGCTCCTGCGCAGTCGTTCATTTCGAGCAGCGTCGCTGACGGTTGGTGCGCTGCTCTCCCTTCTTTGGGCAGGGTCGGCTCTTGCCGCGACCCCATCCGTGGGACTCGGAACTGCAGCCAGCTTCTCCGTGTTGGCGGGCTCGACCGTCACCAACACCGGTCCCACGACCATGTTCGGCGATCTCGGCCTGAGCCCAGGCTCGTCAGTGACTGGAGCCCCACACGTCCTTGGAGCAACCCATGTGGACGACGCAGTTGCGATCGGCGCGAAGAGCTCCCTCACGACGGCCTACAACGATGCCGCGTCACGGCCGACGAATGGTTCGGCCGGCACAGACCTTTCGGGACAGACCTTCACGCCCGGCGTTCGCACTGCGAGTAGCTCACTGCTGCTCTCCTCGGGCAGCGTGACGCTGGACGCCAAGGGCGACCCGAACGCGGTGTTCATCTTCCAGATCGGCTCGACGCTGATCACCGGTTCGAATACGTCCGTCTCGCTGATCAACGGCGCACAGGCGTGCAACGTGTTCTGGCAGGTCGGCTCATCCGCAACGCTCGGAACGGGAACCAGGTTCGTCGGGACTGTAATGGCCGCCGAAACGATCACCGCCGGTACCGCGGCAACGGTTCACGGCAGGCTCCTCGCCAGCACGGCAGCGGTCAACCTGGACACCAACACGATCACCACCTCGAACTGCGCGTCGAGCGTGAGCGGGGGTGGCGGCGGAACTGAAACGACGACTCCGACCGAAGAACAGGCGCTCGTCAAAGCCGAAACCCTCAAACCCGGTGCACCGGTCACGACCACGCCGAAACCGATCGGGTCGCGCACAACGCTCACCCGCCGTCAGCGCGAAGCCAAACGGCGCGCCGCTGTTCGCAGGCGCCGCCACCGTGAAGCAGTCCGCAGGCGCACCCACGCCCGGCCGGCTGCTCCCACGTGGCACGGTGGGTTGACGGGCTAGCCAGCTCAGCGCCCTGGCGACCCCTTCGGGTGACCAGGGCGCGTGCAGGTGAGATCAATGACATCCAACAGAAAACAATTCCTCGGGAGAGGGCACAGAAGTACGCTGCTCTCCTGCGTCACCGCTGCGCTCCTCGCGAGTGCCGCGCTGCCGCTTGCGACAGCCTCCGGACAGACGCGCCCCGCCGGTGTTCAGCGGTTGGCAGTGCTGATGGCCGGCCATCTCGTGCATACAGGGCCGAGCGGAGCCTCGTCGGTGCTCACCACAGTTTCGCCCACGCGGCCCATCACGGGCGAGCAGACGGCATTGCCGGTTGTCGCGAGGGCCGTCGACAAGCGGGGTATCCCCTGGCTCGACGTGATGCTTCCCGGCCGTCCCAACAGCTCAACCGGCTGGATCGCCCAGCAGGGCACGCGGACGGGCTCCACCTCGTGGAGCGTGCGGGTGAACCTCGGCCGCAGGCGGGTCAGCGCCTACTGGCGAGGCAAGCTGGTCAAGGCGTTCGCGGCAGTGGTGGGCAAGCCCTCCACGCCAACTCCCTCGGGGCGCTTCTTCGTCGAGGAGACGGTGCAGATGCGGGCCGGCGAGCCTGGCGGGCCGTTCGCGCTGACACTCAGCGCCCGCTCGGATGTGCTGCAGGAATTCGAAGGCGGTCCCGGGCAGATCGGCATCCATGGGCGGGACAACCTCGGCGGGCATCTCGGCTCTGCTGAATCGCATGGGTGCGTGAGGCTGGCGACTGCGAGCATCGACTGGCTGGCAGCGCGAATCGGGCCAGGGGTGCCTGTCCTCATTCGTCGCTAGGACCAGGGTCAGGGGCGCACGAAGCCGGCCCGCGCACGCTCGGCAAGCGGGTGCGCGTCGCAGCTATGGCGGTGATCGTTGACCAGGCCCATCGCCTGCATGAAGGCGTAGACGGTGGTGGGGCCGACGAATTTCCAGCCGCGGCGCTTGAGGTCCTTCGACAGCGCCGTGGACTCGGGGGTGATCGACGGCAGTTGTCCTTTGCCGTCGGGCGTCCGTCCGGGCGAGGCCGGCTCGAAGCTCCAGATGTAGTGCGCGATCGACCCCTCGCTCTCGACGAGCTCGGCCGCACGCCGCGCGTTGTTGATGACAGCTTCGATCTTGCCGCGATGGCGCACGATGCCGGCGTCGGCGAGCAGGCGCTCCACGTCCTTCTCGCCGAAGCGGGCGATTCGCTGGTGGTCGAACCCGGCGAAGGCCGCACGGAAGGCCTCGCGCTTGCGCAGGATCGTCAGCCAGGAGAGCCCCGCCTGAAAGCCCTCCAGGCTGAGCTTCTCGAACAGTCGTTTGTCCTCGTCGACCGGGAAGCCCCATTCGGTGTCGTGGTAGCTGTGGTAGTCGGGCGTCGAGCAGGCCCACCCGCAGCGCCTGACGCCGTCCTCGCAGGTGATTGCGCCGTCTCCTGGTGGTGGCTCGGGCATCTCATTACGCAGCCTACATCGCTGAAAACACAGGGGCCGAAAGCTAATCCGCATAAATCAGATCAACAAACCTGATAATATGGTCCAACGATGCCGACAGACGTTCACCAACACCTCTGGAGCGACCCGCTGATCGAGCAGCTCGCGACCCGTGGCGAGCTCCCGTTCGTACGGCTCGAGCGCGGGTTGACGGTCCTCTACCTGGCCGGTGACCGTCCCTATGTGATCGACCGCGTCAGCGAGGACCCAGAGCGGCGGGCAGAGCTGGTCGAGCGCGACGGCCTCGACCGTGCCCTTCTGTGCCTGTCCAGCCCGATCGGGATCGAGCGTCTTCCGCGGGAGCAGGCAGCTCCGCTGCTGGACGCCTACCACGACGGCGCGCTGAGTCTGGGCGGACCGTTCCGGGTCTGGGGCGCGCTGGCGCTGGATCGTCCCGACCCCCTGGACGTGGACGCCATCCTCGATCGAGGCTGCGTGGGTGTTTCGCTGCCCGCCGGCGCGCTTGCGGGGATCGAGGAGTTGAACGGCCTTCGCGAGGTGCTCGAGCGCCTCCAGGAGCGAGGGGCCCCGCTGTTCATCCACCCGGGCCCGGGCCTCCGTGACGTGGAGAGTCCGCGTGGTTGCGCTTCCCTTGCGGCGCCTCTTTGGTGGCCGGCGCTGACCAGCTACGTGGCCGGGATGCAGGCGGCGTGGCTCACGTTTCAGACCGCCGGCCGGGCCCAGTACCCGAAGCTGCGGGTGACCTTCTCGATGCTGGCCGGGCTGGCTCCGTTGCATGTCGAGCGCCTGATCGCCCGGGGCGGTCCCGGCACGACGGCGGCCGACCCGCTGACCTTCTATGAGACCTCCTCCTACGGCCCGGTGGCATCCGCCGCGATCGAGGCGGTTGTCGGACCCCGCCAGATCCTCTATGGATCCGACCGGCCTGTGCTTGAGCCGAGCCGCAGCGCACCGGCGCATGACTGGGATCTTCTCGACGACGTGACCGGTCGAGCCCTCGGCGAGCCGGCCGGGGTGGTGGCGCGATGAGCGCCGCGGAGCTGCCCCTGATCGCCCCGCCGGCGGTCGGCCGAGAGTTCGCCGGCGTCCCCCGTCCCCGCGGGAGAGACCTCAGCGGTCCCGAGCTCGAGGCATTCGTCGGAGAGATCGCAGACCGGCCAGAACTGTGGATCGATCGTGTCCGCCACGATGCCTCGCAGCGCTCCTATGAGGAGCTGCTGAGCGACGAGCACGTGACGGCCTGGCTGATCTGCTGGATGGACGACCACGACACGGGCTTCCACGATCACGACATCTCGGCGGGAGCCGTGTCTGTCGTCAGCGGATCCATCTGCGAGGAGCGCCTGACGATCGACGGGCCGCCGGCCGAGCGCCATGTGAAGGCGGGCAAGAGCTTTCACTTCTCGCCGGCCGACATTCACCGTGTCAGGCACGGCGGCGGTGATCCGGCGGTGACAATCCACGTCTACTCGCCGCCGCTCCTGCGGATGGGCGCCTACGTCGTTGGGGAGGACGGTGTCCTCGCACGCCACCCCATGTCCTCCTCCGAAGAGCTGCGTCCGCAGGACGCCGCTGCTTAGGAGCTACACCTGGGCCGCGGCGGATGGATCCCCGCCGGCGCGGCGCTCGACCCCGTCGGCGGTGCCGATCAGGATCATGCTGACCAGCTCGGGCTCGAACAGGCCGTGCTCGACGAGGCCGGGGGTTCCGGCCAGTCTGGCTGCCAACGCCGAGGGATCTCCGATCTCGCCGAGGTAGTCGGCGATCAGGCCGCCGTCGGGGCTGGGGGGGAGGTCGCGCAAGCTAGCCGGGGCGAGTGCCCTGAGGGTGCTCTGCACGGCGAAGTCGACGAGCTCCAGGGGAACGGGCGCGGTGAGCTCCTCGACGACCTTCTCGGCGGATGCGATCACGACGAAGCTCCTGGCATGTGCGGCGACGATCTTCTCGCGGGTGTGGGCTCCGCCGCCGCCCTTGATCAGCCACCCCGCCGGGTCGACCTGGTCGGCGCCGTCGATCGCGATGTCCAGCTCGCCGATCTCGTCGAGGCCTTCGACGGTCATGCCCAGGGCGAGGGCCGCCTGTTCGGTTGCGGGGGAGGTGGCGACGCAGCGCAGTCCGCTGAGGCCGCGCCGGGCGATCGCCGGGAGGAGGTGGGCGACGGTCGAGCCAGTGCCCAGGCCGACCCGCATCCCGTCCTCGATCAGCTCTGCCGAGGCTCTCGCCGCAGCGGCCTTCTGCGCCTCGCGCAGGGCTGCGTCGTTCAGGGGCGGCTGTTCGTGCCGCCCAGTCGCACCAGGGGACGCCATGGGGCGGACGTTACAGACCCGCCCGGGTCCCTGAGGCGAACGCTGCCGGGCGGTGTGGGGTGATGCAGCAGGAAGCCCTGTCCGACCGAGCAGTGCAGCTCCCGGGCGAGGGCCAGCTGACGGTTGGTTTCGATGCCGACGGCGACGGCTGTCAGGCGGGCCTCCTTGGCGAGGGCGATCGTCGCAGCGAACATCGCCCGGCGGTCCTTGTCGCGGTCGAAGCTGCTGGTCAGGCCACGGTCCAGCTTGACGATGTCCAGCGGCAGATTCCGGGGGAGGCCCAGCGAGAACTCGCCCGAGCCGAACTGGTCCAGTGCGATCGAGACGCCCAGTCGCTTGACGTCGTTGAGTGCCTCGCGGGCACGCTCGGGGTCGCGCATGACGGCCTCCTCGCTCACCTCGAGGCAGAGAGCCCGGCCGGGAAGACGGCAGTAGGTCAGCTCCTCCCGGACACGCTCGGCGAGGTCAAGCTCGGTCAGCTCGCGGGCGGAGATGTTGACCGAGATGGGGATCTGGATACCGGCACGACGCCAGATCTCGGCTTGGGCGCACGCCGCGTGGAGCACCCACTTGCCGATCTGCATCAGCAGCTCGCTGTCGGTCCCCGGTCCCAGGAAGCTGCCCGGGAGCATCTCCGGACCGGTCGTGATCCCGTCACCGGCGGGACGCCAGCGTACGAGGGCCTCGATGCCGATCGCATGGCCGCCTGCGAGGGGCATGATCGGCTGGTAGGCCAGGAGCAGCTCCTGTCGGGGCAGGGCGTGGCGAAGGAGGTTCTCCATCTCCACGCTGGTGCTCAGTTCCTGGCGCAGGTGGGCATCGAAGATCTCCAGGCGACGGCCGCCGGCGCCCTTGGCCTTGTACATGGCCAGGTCGGCCTCGCGGAGCATCCCCTCGGGGTCGCAGTTCGGGTCGCGCGAGACAGCCACGCCGACGCTCGCCAGCATGGCCACTTCGGCGGTGCCCAGTGGGAAGGGCTGCTCGAGCGCGTCGAGGACCCGTCCGGCCAGTGCCATGGCCTCGTCCTCGCTCTCGATTTCCTCGGCCAGGATCACGAACTCGTCCCCACCCAGGCGGGCGATGGTGTCGCTGTCGCGCATCATCTCGGCCAGGCGTTCGGAGACGGAAACGAGCAGCCGGTCGCCGGCGTCGTGGCCGAGGTTGTCGTTGACGGCCTTGAACTTGTCGAGGTCGATGAAGAGCATCGCCAGAACCCCCTCGGAGCGGTCGAGGCGCGCAACGGCCTGGTGAGCGCGGTCCATCAGCAGCATCCGGTTGGGCAGCCTGGTGAGCGGGTCGTGCATCGCCTGGCGCTCGAGCCACATCCGGTCGGTCACATCCTTGGCGGCGGCGTACCAGGTGTCACCGTCGCGCCGGGCGCTCCAGAGCAGCCAGTGCCAGGAGCCGTCCCGGTGGCGGTAGCGGGTCGTGAAGTTCTCGACCTCGGCGGGGTATCCGCCGCCGGCCCTCATCGGCCCGAGCAGCTGCTCGGCGTCGTCGGGGTGGACGAAGTCGGCAACGGGGCGTGACTGCAGTTCCTCGCGGGTCCAGCCCAGCAGGTGCTCCCAGGCCGGGTTCAGCAGCGTGAAGCGCCCATCGAGTGAGATCGTGGCAAGCAGATCGCTTGTCATCTCGAACAGCCGGGAGATGCCCGAGTCGCCGCCGGCGGCGGCGCCAGGCGCAGGCTCTGGCTGCATGCTGAATCGATCGGGACCCATCTCTAAGGACCCACTCGGCCAACGGACCTCTTTGTGCCGCCGGGGGGTGGCCCTCTGGACGTATTGACGAGCCGAACCTCCGCATAACGGAGCACCCCGGCCGTGCGCTTCGAGCGAGGGGAGGCTAGGAGGCGGCGGCGAGCGGCGCCGTGTCCTGGGCGCCGGCGTCCTCAGGAGGCAATGAGGAGGGGGGAGGCGCGCCGCTCCCCCGCAGAAAACGCCAGACCGAGAGCAGCATGATGATCGTCAGGAGCACGGCGCTGCCGACGCACCACTCGCAGATTTTTTCCAGCGTGAAGACCTCTCGGTAGGTCAGGTACATGCTGAAGCCGAAGCCGCCCAGGGCGATCGCGGCGGTGGCCAGCCTCGACGTCTCGGTTTCCGGCGCGAGGAGGCTGCCGAGGATCGCGATGTAGCCGATCAGGCCCATCAGCGCGACGGGAACGCCGGCCAGCTCGGAGTACTTCGATTTCTGGACCTGGCTGCAGGGATTTCCCTTGATCGAGCAAGGCGGTTCCACGCCGGTGTAGTGCACGTAGGTCAGGTAGGCGGCGAGTCCCACGCCGATCGTGGAGAGCACGATCAGCGTGATCCGCAGCGACCTCGTGCTCATCGGGAGCTAGCCCTTGAGGGCTTTTTCGATCGCTTCGTTGAACCCTGACGGGTCAGTAAGCGAGCTGTATTCGTACTTCTTCAGGCCAGAGCCGGTTTTCCCGATCAGGAAGGCCGGCGTGCCGGTGAAGCCGTTGTTGTTGGCTTCCTGTGTGTCGACGGCGATCTGCGCCTGATACTGCTGGTTGCCGCGATCGGTTGTCCACTGGGTGAGGTTCAGGCCGGGAACCTGCTGGGCAAGGCCCTTGAGGTAGCTCTCGGTGACATAGCCCGATCCCTCTTCTCCCTGCTCGTGGTAAAAGGTCTCGATGTAGTTCCAGGCCTTGTTCTGCTTGCCGGCGGCGAGGGCTGCGATCTGCTGGGTCCTGAACGTTTCAGGTTCGCGCGTGGCAGTCTCGAGCGAGCGGTATTCGATCTTCAGCTTCCCCGTCTTGACCCACTTCGTGATGATCGGGGGCAACGCGCCGAGCGTGAAATCCCTGCAGATGGGGCACTCGAGGTCGCCGTAGTACTGCATGGTGACCGGGGCGTTCGGGTTGCCGAGGACGATGCCTTTCTGGGTCGTCCCGGCAAGCTCCTTGGTCACGGCGGAAACCTGTTTAGTGGCCGTGGTGGAGGTGACTTCGGGCGGTTTGCTGCTGCTGCTTCCGCCGGTGGCGATCAGGACCACGACGATCGCGACGACGACGACTGCGACTGCTCCGCCGAGCTGGGCGAGCCGGCGGCGTTTGGCCGCATCGCTGACGGCGGCCTCCTCGGCTGCTTTGCGTTCGGAGCGTGCCTGCTCGCGGCGCTGCTTGCGGGTCAGGTCCTCCTCGTCACTCTCCACTGGGCTCATGGGTGGAACTTTTACAGGTTTCTCTTCAAGAACGCCTAAGTAAGTGCTCCAAGGACGTCGCGCTCGAGGCGGCGGTGCTCGGTGGCCAGGCTTCTCATCAGGCCCCGGACCCGCGAAGATGGCGGCGAGCCCCCGTAGCTCAACTGGATAGAGCGCCGGCCTTCTAAGCCGGGGGTTGCTGGTTCGAGTCCAGCCGGGGGTATGAGAAGTCACCGGACCGGCTCAGCGGGCCGATAGATTTGAAACGCGCCCGGATCGGGCTCGACCCTTCAAGGAGCCGCCAATGTTCCACAACATCCTCGTCGCGACAGACGGCTCGCCCGACTCCGAAGAGGCGCTGACGCAGGCGATCGACCTGGCCGTGTCGCAGCGGGCCCGCCTGACGGTCTTCAGCGCGGTCATGGCGCCACCGGCGACGGCCTATCTGGGAGGCGGAGCGGCTGTCGCCGCGACGATCGCGGCCGACGCCGAGTCGGAGGCCGACCTGTTGCTGAAGGCTGCTGTTGCCCGGGTGCCCGAGGAGGTCTCGGTGCGGACCGTCCAGAGCAGCGAACCCGTTCGGGTCGCGCTGATGGCCCAGGTCAAGTCGGGCGAGCACGATCTCGTCGTGATGGGCTCACGTGGCCGCGGCGCGGTGCGTTCGGTGCTGCTGGGAAGCGTCAGCCACTACCTGCTTCACCGCAGCCCCGTCCCGGTTCTGATCGTCCATTCGCATGCCGAGCAGGGGACGAAGGACGTCAGGGCCGAGGCTTCTGAGCAGGACGTGCCGGCGGTCGACGCCGCCGATCCCATCGGCGGACACCCCTAACCTCCAGCGGGTGGATCCCGCGAGCGAGAGCAGTCAGACCGACAGGATCCTGCTGGGTGAGAACCTCGAGCTGCTCCCGGCTCTGAAGGACGAGAGCTTTCAGCTGATCTATCTGGATCCCCCGTTCAACACCGGCAGTCCCCGGCGCCACACGGCGCTCAGGGTGACCCGCGACGAGGAGGGTGGCCGAAGGGGCTTCGGCGGTGCGAGCTACCGGTCCGAGCAGCTGTCATCTCACAGCTATGAGGACAGCTTCGATGACTATCTGTCGTTCCTCGAGCCCCGCCTGCGTCATGCTCACCGCCTGCTCGCTCCGGAGGGGACCCTCTACTTCCACATCGACTACCGCGAGGCGCACTACTGCAAGCTGCTGCTGGACGAGATCTTCGGCCGCTCCTGTTTCCTCAACGAGCTGATCTGGGCCTATGACTACGGAGCCCGGGCGAAGCGCCGCGGGCCGGGGCCGTGCCCTAGGCGGGGCTCGGGGCGTGCGTGGCCGGCCCGCGGCGCGGCGCCCGGGGT
>CAZFGJ010000107.1:0-10177 GCA_964518445.1 uncultured Solirubrobacteraceae bacterium | reverse complement strand
TCCCATGGCCTGAATGCCTCGCGACGTCCCGGGTGTAAGGCCATCGACGCCGGTGTACTCGACGTCAGGGCTCGCCCACTCGACATGGCCGAAGTCGCCTTGCTCCCACTCGGCGTAGATCGATCGCACCAGGTTCAGGTTCTCCGACACGGGCTACCCCCGTTCCTCGACGAGGCGTTCGGCGGCCACACGGGCCTCGTCGGGGTCCGAGTAGTTCGTGACGCTAACTATCGAGCCGCGATCCCACGCGGCCACGCCCGCATAGCGAATTGTGACCTCGCCACTGCTGCCCGCAAGACTGGCTCTCTGTAAGACGACGCTGAGGACGACCCCGTTCCCGAGATCAAGGATTCTCTCCAGCTCGATCTCGAACCGCTCATACGAGCCGATCCAATCTTCGAAGAAGCCACGGACTGCTGCCGTTCCCCGGTAGACCCCCAACCCCATAGGAGAGAGATCCCAAAGGGGATCGTCAGTCCAGAAGGCCATGATCGCGTCAAAGTCACGCGTCTCGACGGGCAGAAACGAAAGCCGCGCAAGCTCCACAACGTCGGGGGCCGTGGGCTCCTCAGACATCACCCGGCCAGTATCCCGCCTGCAGGGGATGAACCCGCGGGCCGGGCGAGGTTCTAGTCAGGGTGGGGAGGGTCGTCGGGCGAAGTCGGTCAGGCGGAGGGAGCCCGGTACTCGTTCAAGCTCTAGGAGATATGGCCGGCTCCCAGCACCGCCTTCTTCGAAGATCGAGTCGAACACGCCACGCGTGCTGCGATCATTCGGCGAATGCTCGGCCCCGCCCAGATCGCGAAGAGCTACCACCTGACGACCTTCGGTTGCCAGATGAACGAGCACGACTCCGAGCGGATGAAGGGCATGCTCGAGTCCCTCGGCTACAGGGAAGCCGCCGAGCGCGCCGATGCCGAGCTGATCCTGTTCAACACATGCTCGATCCGAGAGGCGGCAGACAGCCGGTTCCTGTCGCACCTGGGGGAGGCCAAGCGTCTGAAGCGGGAACGCCCCGAGGTTCTGGTCGGGGTGGGGGGCTGCTGGGCGCAGTCGGTCAAGGAGGAAGTCTTCGAGCGCTTCCCCTTCGTCGACGTGGCCTTCGGCCCGGGGCAGGTTCACCGCTTGGCGGAGTTCCTGACGAGCGATTCGATAACGGCGCAGGGCTTCTTCGAGTTCGAGGGCTTCACCGGCCACCTGCCGGCGCACCGGGAGCGGCCCTACCAGGGGTGGGTGCAGATCAGCGTCGGCTGCAACTGCGCATGCTCCTACTGCATCGTTCCCTCGACCCGGGGCCGTGAGGTCAGCCGCCCCCTCGAGGAGCTCGTCTCCGAGGTCACCGGGATGGCCGGAGACGGGGTCCGCGAGGTGACGCTGCTGGGGCAGAACGTCAACTCCTACGGCAGGGACCTGCCGGCCGGGACCGGGGCCAAGCCGAGCTTCGCCGGCCTGCTTCGCCAGTTGGATGAGATTGAGGGGATCGAGAGGATCCGCTACACCAGCCCGCATCCAAAGGACATGCGCGAGGACGTCATCCGTGCCCATGTCGAGCTGGCCAGCGTCTGCGAACACATCCACCTTCCCCTGCAGTCCGGCTCCAGCCGGATCCTCAAGGCGATGCGCCGGACCTATGACCAGGAGCGCTATCTCGACCGGGTCTCGATGATCCGCGAGCACCTGCCAGATGTGGCCCTGAGCACGGACATCATCGTGGGATTCCCGGGGGAGACCGAGGAGGACTTCTCCCAGACCCTGGAGGTGGTCGAGCAGGTCGGCTACGACAGCGCCTTCACGTTCGTCTTCTCCCCACGCCGGGGGACCCAGGCGGCCGAGCTGACCGAGGGGATCGTTCCCCACCCGGTCAAGGTGGAGCGGATGGAGCGCCTCGTGGAGCTCGTTCAGCGCCAGGCCCGCGAACGCGCCCAGCGCTTCGTGGGGCGAACCGTCGAGGTCCTCGTCGAAGGTCCCTCGCGGACCGACCCCGAGCGCCAGCGGGGCCGGACTTCGCACAACAAGGTCGTCAACTTTGCGGGCCTCGCCTCGCCGGGCGAGCTGACCGAGGTGGAGATCGTCAAGGCCACCAGCCAGACCCTCATGGGCGAGGAGCGCCTGCTGGCCCGAGCCGGCTGATCTGCCGCCCGCCGTTCGGCGACGGGCAATAGGATCGACCGATGAAGATCAAAGCCGCCGTTCTCGAGGAGTTCGCAAAGCCCCTGGTCGTCCGTGAGGTCGACCTGGCTGAGCCCGGTCCGGGCGAGGTGCTGGTTCGCCTCGAGGCCTGCGGCGTCTGCCACACCGACCTCTACACGGCCTCGGGGGTCGACCCCTCGGGCTACGCTCCGACTGTCCTTGGCCACGAGGGCGCCGGAGTGGTCGAGCGCGTCGGTGAGGGTGTCTCGCTCGTCAGGGCGGGAGACCACGTCGTGACGCTCTTCTCGCCCCAGTGCGGCGAGTGCATCCACTGCCGCAGCCCCCTGACGAATCTCTGCCTGGCGATCCGCGAGCAGCAGAACGTGGGCTACCTGCCCGACGGCACGACTCGCCTGTCGCTGGACGGCCAGCCCCTGCGCCACTTTATGGGCACGTCGACCTTCGCCGAGTACACCGTGATGCCCGAGATCGCTCTGGCCAAGATCGACCCGGAGGCGCCTCTGGACCGTGCCTGCCTGTTCGCCTGCGGCCTCTCGACCGGCCTCGGCGCTGCCATTCGCACGGCCGCCGTTCGGGCCGGCTCGACGTGTGCCGTGTTCGGTGCCGGAATGGTCGGGCTGGGAGCCGTCGCGGGATGCCGCCTGCAGGGAGCCGAGCGGATCGTCTGCGTGGACCTCTCGCCCGAGCGTCTGGAGCTTGCTCGCGGCCAGGGCGCCACTGACCTGCTCGAGGGCGGACCCGACTCGGTCCAGGCGATCCTCGAGATGACCGACGGCTTCGGCGCCGACTACACCTTCGAGGCGACGGGGAACGTGGCCGTCATGCGCCAGGCCGTCGAAGCGGCACGGATGGGCTGGGGCCTTTGCACCGTCTGCGGCGTTGCCGGGAAGGGGGAGACCCTGGATGTCATCCCCCGGTTCCTGATCACGGGGCGGCGGATCTGCGGCTCCTCCTTCGGCGGGCTGAAGGGCCGCGAAGACGTACCCGCCCTGATCTCCCGCTACATGGCGGGGGAGATCGACGTGGACCCCTTCATCTCGCACAGGATTTCTCTGGCAGATGTGAACCGGGGCTTTGAGCTGATGGAGGCCCAGGACGGGATCCGCAGCGTTCTTCAGATGGTCTGATCGGGCAACGGGGCCCGCGGGCCGGGCGCGTTGCTCCGGCCCAGCCGGCCACGAGTGCGGCCCGGCCTGAGGCGGTGGGTCGAGGATCGCCGGGCGCGGGGCTTCGGGAGGGGCTCGGGATGCGTCAGAGACTCCGCCCGCCCCGGCCCGCAGGCGTCGGTGGACGGTGCGCCGGCGATCATCGTGGCGCCCAGCATGTTCGAGATGCGCATCGTGAACCTCCTGTTTGTGGATTTGACCTGGACTGATCCTCGCTCCAGTCGGTAAGGGGACTGCGAGAGCCGTCTAAGAGGTTCCGCAGAGCCGCGTAGGGGCCGTATAAGGGCCTTTGGAGCACCTGGGCGACCTTGGCTGCTGCCAGTCCGAAGCGTGTCTGCAGCGGGGCATCCTTGCCAAATGCGAACATATGTTCGTGCGCTGGAGCAATCTGACCGTCGAGGAGTCCACCCAGCACCGGTTGCCCGGCTACCGGGACCCCGCCGCGGTGCGCCGTTTCGACGCTCCCGAGGCCCTCGACATGCGTTTCTACGAGGTCCAGGCGAAGTCGGTCCTCAACCGGGTGCCCGACCGGTCACCGATGCCCTTCCGCTGGACTATCAACCCATTCCGCGGATGCGCCCACGCCTGCAATTTTTGTTTTGCTCGCCCGACCCACACCTACCTCGGCTTCGACGCAGGCCGGGATTTCGAGCGGGAGATCGTCGTCAAGGTCAACGCGCCGGAGCTGCTGCGAGCCGAGCTGGCCCGCCCTTCATGGAAACGCGAGCACGTGGCGCTGGGAACCAACACGGACCCCTACCAGTGGGTGGAGGGCCGCTACCGGCTGATGGAGGGCATCTGGGAAGCCCTGCGGGATGCCTGCAACCCCTGCTCGATCCTGACCAAGTCGCCGCTGCTGCTGCGCGACCTGAAGCTGATGGTCGAACTGAACGAACGCTCGACGTTCACCGCCTGCCTGTCGATCCCGACGCTGGATGAGAAGGCATGGCGGGAAACCGAGCCCCACACACCCAGCCCGCGGGCGCGGCTCGAGGCGGTGGCGGAGCTCAACCGCGCCGGGATCCCCACAGGGGTGCTGATCGCTCCGCTGATGCCGGGGATCAACGACGCGCCTCATCAGGTCGAGCCGTTGATCGAGATGGCGCTCGAGGCCGGCGCGTCGAATATCGCCGGGACGGCTCTGCATCTGCGCGGTGAAGTCCGCCAGGTCTTCTTCGACTGGCTTCGCACCAAGCGGCCCGATCTCGAGAAGAGTTACGCCGAGCTCTACAAGCGAGGCGCCAACCTGCCAAAGCCCGAACGGGAGCGTCTTTCGCGCATGGTGCGCCGCGGCGGCTCACCGGGGTCCTTCTGGCGCGATCGCTACTCCGATCGTCCCGCTGATGCCGGCCTCGGGTTCGAGCGGGCAGGGATCCAGCAGAGCCTGTTCTGAGTCAGCGCTTGTCGCGCTGCCCGGCGTGCATGCCGCGAGCGATGTCCTCGGCGCCCATGCGCTTGGAGAAGCTGGCCGCCAGTTCCGGGGCAACCGAGGCAAAGGTCGAGCCGAGGCGCATCGACAGGGGAGCCACGTCGATCTCGCCGCGGTTCTTCTCGATCGCCTTCACGACCGCCTCGGCGACCTGCTCGGTGGTGCTCGTGCCAACCCCTTTGGGCAGCTCGACTTTGGCGTCGGCGAACATTCCCGCGTCGCTGATGAAGCCCGGGAAGATCGTCGACACCCCGACGCCCGTCGGAGCCAGGTCGGTCCTGAGGCCTCCGGCGAAGCCGCGCAGGCCGAACTTGGAAGCGCAGTAGATCGAGGCGCCCGGCGAGGTCGCCTTCCCGGACAGGGAGGAGATGAAGACCAGCTGACCGCGTCCCCGTCCGGCCATCGCCGGGGCCAGCTCGTGGGCCAGGATGATCGGCGCGCGCAGGTTCACCTCGAGGGCCCGGTCGACCTCCTCGATCGAGAAGGAATCGAGCGTCCCCGAGGCCGGCAGGGCGGCGTTGGCGACCAGGATGTCGATGTCGCCCGCCTCGGCCACGAGCCTTGCCACCTCGGCACGGTCGGAGAGGTCGACGGCCAGTGCCCGCCCGCCCAGCTCGGCGGCCAGAGGCTCGAGCACGTCGCTTCGCCTGCCCGTGAGGATCAGCTTCGCGCCGCGCCCCGAGAGGGCTCTGGCGATCGCATGCCCGATGCCGCCCGTGGCGCCGGTGAGGAGGACCGTGGAGCCAGAGATCTGCATGAACTGTGAGCCTATCCGCATGGAGACGATCGCGCTCTTCGGCCCGACGGGGGTCGGCAAGACCTCGGTGGCCATCGAGCTGGCCCGCCTGTTGCGTGCCCGCGGCGAGGATCCCGTGGCCGTGTCGGCTGATGCCCTCCAGGTCTACGCGGGTCTCGAGACGCTGACCGGGGCGGCGAGCCCGGCCGAGCAGGCCGCCCTGGAGCATCGCCTGCTGTCCTTCCTTCCAATCGATGCCACCTTCAGCGTGGGGCAATACGCCGAGCTGGCCCACGCTCAGATCGACGAACTGCTCGACGCCGGGCGCCTGCCGATCGTCGTGGGCGGAACGGGTCTCTATCTTCGAGCCGCACTGACCGAGCTCGACCTGCGCCCTCCTCCGCCCGAGGGGATCAGGGCGCGCTGGACCGCCGAGCTCGAACTGCGTGGCTCGCCGGCGCTTCACGCCCACCTCGCCGAGATCGCCCCCTGGGCGGCCGAGAAGATCGAGCCCAACGACCGCCAGCGTGTCGTCAGGGCACTCGAGCTGCATGATCTGGGCGAGCTCGAGCCACCCGAGGGCCCCTCGCAGCTGTGGAGCGGCGAGCTGCGCCACCCGACCAAGCTGGTCGGCCTGACCATGGGCCGGGAGGAGCTGTATGAGGCGATCAGCGCCAGAGTCGACGCGATGGTCGCCGCCGGCGCGCGCGAGGAGGTCCTCCGGGCGAGGGCTGCCGGTGTCTCTGAGACGGCCCGCAAGGCGCTCGGCTTCGAGGAGCTCGCCCAGGGCGACATCGAGGGGATGAAGCGCCGCACCCGCAACTACGCGCGGCGCCAGTTGACCTGGATGCGCAAGCTCGCCGGTGTCACCGTGATCGACGTCAGCGGCCGCGAGGCGGCTGCCGTTGCGGGCGAGATCCTAGACTCCGACGCCGGATGACCATCGCCTTTGAGAAGTGGCAGGCCCTCGGCAACGATTATCTGATCCTCGAGCGGGATCGGACCCCCTTCGAGCTGACCCCCGCCCGCGTCAGGCGGATCTGCGAGGGGCACTTCGGGGTCTTCGCGGACGGCATCCTGCTGCTGTCGAAGCCGGCCGACCCCGCCGATGTGGCCGACCTGAGGATCTTCAACCCCGACGGCTCGGAGGCCGAGCTGTCGGGCAACGGCGCCCGGGAGGCGATCCTCTACCTCCGCAGGAGGGGCTGGACCGAGGAGGACAGCTTCTCGATCTCCACGGCCGCCGGCAGGATCCGCCCGCAGATCACCGGGCCCGAGACATGCCGGGTGGACATGGGCAGTGCCAGCCTCACCTCGGTGGACTTCCCGGCCGGGGAGGAGGACGGCCGCGGGACGGTCGTCTCGGGTGGGCACGAACGACGCTTCCAGCACGTCTCGATCGGAAATCCCCAGTGCGCCATCCACGTCTCCGACCTCGTCGAGCTGGCCTCGCTGGATCTGCCGGCGATCGGGCCGGCGATCGAAGCGGACATCCGCTTTCCCAACCGCACCAATGTCTCCTGGTACACCGAGCTCGAACCGGGTGTGCCCGGCAGGATCCGCGCACGGATCTTCGAGCGCGGGGTGGGGGAGACGCTCTCCTCCGGCACCGGGGCGACCGGGGCGGCCGTCGCCCACGCCGCGGAATACTCAGGGCCCGAGCGGCCCAGCTCGGTTGAAGTCCTGCTGGACGGCGGCGAGTTGCAGGTCGAGGTGGGGGAGGATCTTCAGGTCAACCTGACAGGCTGGGCCAGGCCCGTCTTCACGGGCTCGATCAGCCCAGAGTTCGAAAAGGAGCTGCATGAAACCGAGTAAGCGCCTCGAGCGCATCCCGCCGTACGCCTTCGCCCAACTGGAGCGCAAGATCGCTGAGAAGCGGGCCGCCGGCGTCGACGTGATCAGTCTCGGAATCGGCGACCCCGACCGGCCGACCCCCGCGCTGATAGTCGAGGCGATGCAGGAGGCCGTGACCGAGCCCGCCACCCACCAGTACCCCTCCAACCGCGGTCGTGCCGACTTCCGCGGAGCGGTCCGGGACTTCTACGAGCGGCGCTTCGACGTCAAGCTCGACCCCGAGAAGGAGATCATCCCGGCGATCGGCGCCAAGGAGGCGATCTTCAATCTGAACCTGGCCTTCCTCGACCCGGGCGACTACGCCCTGGCGGCCGACCCCGGCTATCCCGTCTACACGGGCGGACCCTGGCTGGCCGGCGCCGAGCCCGTCCTGATGGCCCTGGAGCCCGACCTCGGATTCGTCCCCGACCTCGAGGCGATCGATCAGGGGGTCGCCCGGAAGAGCAAGCTGATGTATCTCAACTACCCCAACAACCCCACCGGGGCGGTCGTCCCCGAGGGGTTCTTCGAGCGGGTCGTGGAGTTCGCCCGCGAGCACGAGATCCTGGTCGTCCACGACAACGCCTACTCGGAGATCCTCTTCGACGGATACAGGGCCCCCTCGTTCCTCGCCACGCCCGGCGCCAAGGAGGTCGGCATCGAGGTCTTCTCGCTCTCCAAGGGCTACAACATGACCGGCTGGCGCTGCGCCGTCCTGGTCGGCAACGCAGAGGCACTGGAGATCTACTGGCGCCTGAAGACGAACATCGACTCGGGGCTGTTCGAGGCCGTCCAGCTCGCCGGCATCGCCGCTCTCTCCCCCGACGCCGACGCAGAGGTGGCCTCGATGAGCGAGCTCTACAAGCGCCGCCGGGACCTCGTCTGCGACGCGCTGCACAAGATCGGCATCCCCGTGCGCCCACCCCACGGAACAATCTACGTCTGGGCGCCCGTGCCGGACGGGTTCGAGAGCTCGGCCGCCTATTGCGAGCATGTCCTCGAAGAGGCCGCCGTGATCATCTCCCCGGGCTCGATCTACGGGCCCGCCGGCGAGGGATGGTTCCGGATCTCCCTGACCACGCCCGATGACCGCCTGCTCGAGGCGGTTCAGCGATTGGGTGCCCTGGGGCGCTGAGGAGGGGCTCCTCTGTTGCCCCTAGACTGGTAGGGGAATGAATCGAGGCCGCAACGGTCGCACAGCCCCCAGCGGGGCATCGCGCAATGGAGCAGAGCCCACGCAGCGGGCCCGTCAGCGCGCCTTCTGTGTCGGTGCACTGGCCGAGGGAGACGACCTCGAGGAGCTCGGCGAGCTCCTGCGCACCGCCGGCGTGGCGGTGGTGGGGGAGATGCTCCAGCGGCGCGAAGCGCCTCACCCCAACACCTATCTGGGGCCAGGCAAGGTCGCCGAAGCCAAGGCTGCCGCGAAGGCGGCCGACGCCAACCTGATCGCCTGCGATGACGAGCTGACGGCACGCCAGGAGAGAAACCTGGAGGAGGCGGTGGGGATGCCCGTGGTCGATCGGACCACCGTCATTCTCGACATCTTCGCCTCGCACGCCGGCAGCGCTGAGGGGAAGCTCCAGGTCGAGCTGGCCCAGCTGGAATACAACCTGGCACGCATGCGAGGGCTGTGGAGCCACCTCGAGCGCCTCGGCGGCGGCATCGGCACCAGGGGCCCCGGCGAGACGCAGATCGAGACCGATCGACGCCTGGCCCGCGACCGCATCTCGGTCCTGCGCCGGCGCCTCGAGCACGTCAAGGGGACCCGTGCGGTGCAGCGTGCCGAGCGAGAGCGGGCGGCCATCCCGGCGATCGCCCTGGTCGGTTACACAAACGCCGGGAAGTCAACGCTGCTGAACGCCATGACCGGCGCGGAGGTGGGGGTTCGGGACCGGCTCTTCCACACGCTCGACCCGACCACCAGGACGCTCAAGCTGGACGGCAGGCCATACCTGATGACCGACACGGTCGGCTTCATCTCAAAGCTTCCCCACCAGCTGGTGGACGCCTTCGGCGCGACCCTCGAGGAGACCCGCCGGGCCGAGATCCTGGCCCATGTCCTCGACGGCTCCGCCCCCGAGGAGCAGCGCACGGTCATGCAGCAGGCCGTCGAGCAGACGCTCGAGGAGATCGGCGCTGGGGAGCGGCCCAGGGTGATGGTCCTCAACAAGATCGACCTGCTCGACGCCGACGAGCGAGCCGACCTCAGGCTGCGCCACCCCGAGGCCGTCCTCGTCAGCGGCGCCACCGGCGAGGGGCTGGACGAACTGGGCGAGCGTCTCGAGCGCGAGCTGCGCCACACACTGCGCCCGGTCCATCTGCTCGTGCCCTACACCGACGGTGGGAGCCTTGCCGAGCTGCATGAGATCGCCGGCGAGGTCAGTCGCAAGGACACCGCCGACGGGGTGCGCGTGGACGCCCTGATCCCGGCCCGCCTGGCAGAGCGCTTCGCCCGCTTCGCCGTCGCCGGCTAGCCACTCACGCCGGCGGCCCGGAGGGCCCCCGCATGGGTCTGCTGCTCGATCCCGTCATCGATCGGAGCGAGCTCCTCGGGATCGATTCCCAGGGCGCGGGCGATCAGCCAGTCGGCGAACCAGACGTTCTTGGGCAGCAGCGGGCCGTGCAGGTAGGTCCCGATCGTGTTCGCTGAGATGGCCCCCTCGAAGCCGCTCTTGCCGTCGTTGCCATGGCCCTTGAGGACCCGGCCCAGTGGAGACTGCCCGGAGCCCAGCCGGGTGCGACCGCCGTGGTTCTCGAACCCCGCCAGCACCCGAGGCCCGCTGATCGCGGGCAGCCCGCTCAGCTCGATTGCGACGTTCCCGATCAGGCGCGGCCCCTGCTCGCGGACGGTCGTGACGTCGA
>CAZFGJ010000106.1:0-10219 GCA_964518445.1 uncultured Solirubrobacteraceae bacterium | reverse complement strand
GCATCTCGTAGGCCGCATCGCGGATCAGGGCGTGCTTGAAGGCCAGCTCCGGCTCGCCCGCCACGGCCGTTCCCTCGCCGGTGACGATGATCTCCTTGGCGCGCAGGACTTCGAGCGCATCAGCGAGGTCTCCTCCCTCGGCTTCCGCGACGGGGATGAGCGCACCCTCCCAGAATGTTCGCCCGATCACCGAGGCGTGGGCCAGGACACGGCGATGAAAGGGATCCAGCGAATCGAGCCGGGCCGCCAGCAGGGCCTGGACTGTCGACGGGAGCTCGGCGGCACTGGCGTCCTCATCCTCGGAGAGGCGGCGGACCATCTCCTCGGCAAAGAGGGGATTGCCCTCGGCACGCTCAGCGACCTCGGTGACGACCGTGTCGCTGACGCCGGCGGCGCGGATCAGGGAGGCGATCAGCTCGCGGGTCTCCTCCTCGCCGAGCGGCTCGAGGAACATCGAGGTCGAGTCCCTGCGCACCCCGCCCCAGCCGATGCGGCGTTCCAGGAGTTCTTCGCGGGTGAGGCAGACCTGGAGCACGGGCGCCCGGACCCACTGTGCCAAGTACTCGATCAGGTCGAGCATGCCCTCATCGGCCCAGTGGATGTCCTCCCATACGAGCACCAGGGGCCGCTCCTTGGCGAGGCCTTCCACGCAGGCCCGGACGGCAGCGAAGAAGACTTCCCGCGACTGCTGCGCCTCGTCGGCCTCCGCGCTCTGGCCGGGCGCGTCGATCCCGAGCAGGCGCCCGATCGTTGCCGTCTTGGAGTCGATCGTCCGGTTGTCGCCCTCAGGATCGTCCAGGAGCTCGCGCATCCGGGCCGATAGCTTTGCCCAGGCCGGTCCGGGAGGATCGCCGTCGAGGATTCCCGACTCGGCACGTATGACCTCGCCCAGCGGCCAGTAGACGATCCCCGAGCCGTAGGGGAGGCAGCGGCCGAGGCGGACGAGCGGGTCGGAGGGATGGGCGCTCAGCTCCTGCTCGAACTGGCGCAGCAGGCGGGACTTTCCCACTCCCGGTTCGCCGATCACCGTAGCCAGGTGCGGGCCCCGCCGGCGCTCGGCGCGGGCCAGCAGGTCATGCAGCTGGGAGAGCTCGTTCGAACGCCCCACCAGAGGGGCCATGGCCGGGTTGGCGGAGGAGGCCGAGGCAGCCGGCTGGCCCTCGGTGCCCAGTGCCTCCCAGGCGGCAACGGGCTTTGACTTGCCCTTGAGTCTCAGCGGCTCCTCCAGGGCCGCGAAGTCGATCAGGGCGCGAGTCGCCCGGTAGGTGGGCTCGCCGACGGTGACGCTTCCCGGCCTGGCGGCCGCCTGGAGCCTGGCGGCGACGTTCACGGTGTCGCCGATCACCGTGTAGCTCTCGCCCACGTGGCCGGCCAGGACCTCGCCCGTGTTGATCCCGACGCAGAGCTCGAAGGAGACATCGTGCTGGACGGCCAGGGGCTCGTTCAGCTCGTCCATGGCCGCCTGCATCGCCAGGCCCGCCCGGACCGCCCTGACGGCGTCGTCGCCGTAGGCCACGGGGGCGCCGAAGATGGCCATGACGTTGTCCCCGATGAACTTGTCGACGTGGCCCCCGTGCCTTGAGACCTCCTCACCCAGGCGCCCCAGGATCCGCTCGAGCTGGCGCTTGACGGACTCCGGGTCGAGGCGCTCGGCCACCGAGGTGTAGCCGGAGAGGTCGGCGAACAGCACCGTCACCGTCCTTCGCTCGTCGAGCGACGGCGGCGCCGATGATGGCGTGGGGAGGGGGGAGGCCTCGGTGGGTCCGGGTGCCGCCTCGGCAGGGGGGGATGGTGCTGTCGCCACAGGCGTTCCGCAGGCGACGCAGAACCTGGCGCCCTCGCTCAGCGGCTCGGCACATGATGCGCAGCGGCGCTCGAGCGCCGCCCCGCAGGACATGCAGAATCTGGCTCCCTCCGGATTGTCAGTCGCACAGGCCGAGCAGGTGACTCCCATCGACGCGAGTATCACCGATCGGCGGCGGCGAGATCAGGTCGGTGCTGGGCCGTCCAGCGAGTCGATGAGCCCACTGACGCGACTCTCGATCTCATCCCGGATACGGCGAACCTCCGCCTGGGGCTTTCCCTTCGGGTCGGGAAGGTCCCAATCCAGGTAGCGCTTGCCGGGAATGACGGGGCAGCTGTCTCCGCAGCCCATCGTCACCACGACGTCGGCCTGTGCGGCCAGCTCGTCGGTGAGCAGCCGGGGCCGGCGCTCCGAGAGGTCGATCCCGAGCTCGGCCATCACCTCGAGAACCTCGGGGTGAAGCCGCTCCGCGGGAGTCGTGCCGGCCGACAGAGCCGAATGCCGGCCCTCGGCGGCGCGTTCGAACAGCGCCTGGCTCATCTGCGAGCGCCCGGCATTGTGGAGGCAGACGAATAGGACCTTGGCCATCTAGGGCCGGGCCTCTGCTGGCAGTTCGCCGGGATGCTCGCCCCGGGCGAACTGGTAGGCAAGGGCACCCAGCGGTGCTCCGATCAGCGGCCCCGCCAGATAGACCCAGAAGTCACGCCATTCGCCGGCGACGAGCGCCGGGGCGAACGAACGCGCCGGATTCATGGAGGCTCCTGTGAGCGGGCCTCCGAACAGTGCGTCGAGGGCGATGACCGAGCCGATCGCGATCGCCGCGGGGGCGCCGGCGGCACGTGTGTCGGTCGCGACGCTGAGGATCACGAGCATCAGGAGGGCACTCATCACGCCCTCCACGATCACGGCGCGCCCGACGGCGATCGACGGCACGGTCGCGCCGAGGGCCGCCGGCTTTCCCGGCCAGACAGCCCAGAGCAGCAGGGCCCCGGCCGTCGCGCCGAGCAGCTGCGCCCCGATGTAGACGCCGGCATCACGGGCGGGGAGGTGGCGGGTGAGGAAGAAGCTGGTCGTGACTGCCGGATTGAAGTGTGCTCCGGAGATGTGCCCGAAGGCTGCGATCCCGGCGAGGATCACGAGGCCGAAGACGAGGCTGACGCCAATGGCACCGAGAGCGCCTGAGCGTTCCGCGTTCGTGATGATCGCCCCGCAGCCGGCGAAGACCAGGGCGAACGCCCCCAGCGCCTCCGCGGTTGCCCGCCGCGTGAGATTGGGCGCGTCGCTCACAGGGTCTCGAGGGGTACGCCGATGATCGCCAGCCGCCTGGTGAGCCCGTCCAGGGCGAACCCCCGCAACTCCTCGGCCGATGCCCCGAGAGATGCCGAGTCGGCTCCTGCGGGCGGTGTCAGCGACTCCGCCACGGCCGGCAGCAGATCGCGGAGGGTGGAGCGGACCACGTCGCCCAGCGAAGGCTCGCCCGCGACGGCTTCGCGGAGGTACCAGACGCCGTAGCCGATGTGACGGTGCTCGTCCTGATGGATCTTCGAGTAACCCTCGACGAATCCCGGCAGCAGGCCCTCGCGGTTCATGAAGCGCGTCGAGAACTCGAAGGTCGTCAACCCCAGGGTCGCCTCGAGAACCAGGTGGTAGATCGTCACGAAGGCGACCTTTGCGGCTGCGTCACCGGGGTTCGCCACCAGCCTCTCATGTGCCCTGACGAGCTTCTCGTCGAAGATCGTTCTGAAGGCCGGCGAGACCTGAGCTCGAGCCCGCTCGACATGGGCCGCGATGAGCCCCGGCTCGGAGACGACCTCGTCCTGGTAGCGGGCGTAGAACTGCATGTGACGGGCCTCGTCGACCTGCTGGGTGCTCAGATAGGCCACCTCCTCCTCGCTCGCGTCAGCGCCCACGAGGCCGGAGAACTTGGTGGTGATCCGCTCCTCGGCGACCATCAGCGAGCCCAGGACGAACGCCAGCAGCCCCCGATCCTCCAGGCCGGCCCACTGCTCCACATCCGCCGAAAGGTCGATCTCCCAGGGGTTCCACTGGCTCTCCTCCCAGTGGCGGTAGAGCGTCTGGGGATCGTGGAGGTGGATTGCCGAGGCCTCGGTCATGCCCCGCCCGGCTTATGGGCGCGGATGATCGCCGACCCGGCCTTCTCATGGACCCGGTGCGTCTCGTTGATCTCGATTCCCGTCAATCCGGCGGCGGTAAGGGCGGCTTCGTATTCCGGACGGGTCAATGCTCCCGCGATGCATCCCGTGTAGGCCTGCATGTCTGAGCGGGTGGCGGCGTCCATGTCCGCATCTGCGACCACGTCTGACACCGCGAAGCGTCCCCCCGGCCGAAGTACCCGGGCGACCTCGTCGATCACCCGCTGCTTGTCCCCCGAGAGATTGATGACGCAATTGGAGATCACGACATCGATGCTGGAGTCCGGGAGCGGAATCTGCTCGATGTACCCCTTGTGGAACTCGACGTTCCTGGCGCCGGCCTTCTCGGCGTTGGACCGTGCCAGGTCGAGCATCTCATCCGTCATGTCCAGGCCGTGAGCCTTTCCGGTCGGCCCGACCCGTCGCGCCGAGAGCAGCACGTCGATCCCGCCTCCGGAGCCCAGGTCGAGGACCGTCTCGCCCTGGCGCAGCTGGGCGACGGCCGTCGGGTTGCCGCAGCCGAGTGATGCGAGCCTGGCGGTGTCGGGGATGCTCTCCCGGTCGCCCAGCTCGTAAAGGGCTGCCCCGAACACCTCGCTGCCTCCATCGAAGGTCTCGCTCGGCGCGCAGCAGCCCGAGCCCGGATCGGTGGTGCTCACCTGCGATGCGGCGGCCGCATACCGCAGGCGCACACGCTCGCGAACCTCTGCCTCAGGCTCTGCGCCGGCGTCGCAGTTGCAGGTCTCCTCGGTGCAGCAGGCGGCCTTCTCGCTCGGCGCGCAGCAGCCGGCCTTCTCCTCAGGCGAGCAGCATGCCTGCGCTTCGTCGTCGACTGTCAGCTCAGCCATGACCTCAGCTCCTCGAGTCCGTTGGGATTGACGTAGTAGTAGGCCCACAGTCCCCGCCGCTCTGTTCCGATCACGCCCGCGGCGATCAGCACCTTGAGGTGCTTGGACAGCGCGGGCTGGGACATGTCGAACAGGGGCAGCAGCTCGCACTGGCAGATCGCCTCGGGGGACGCCTTGCGGACCGCGTCGAAGATCCTCAGGCGAGTCGGGTCGGCCAGAGCCTTGGTGAGGATCGCCAGGCTCTCGGCGGCGGAGGACGAGAGATCGGGCTCGACCAGAGGGGTGCAGCAGCCTCCTGGCCGGCGTTCGCGGTCGGAGATAACCGGAGCGGTCGCAAGCATCGATCCCGACAATACCAAACTGAATAGTTATGTATGAGGTTCCCCGGCCGGCGCAGAGGTCGACCGCCCGCGCCTCGCGGTTCAGCCTCGGGCTATGGGGCCGCGCTCAGGGCGGCGGAGCCTCCTACCAGGCCTGGGCGGCGCGGCAGTGAGGGCAGACGACGGTTGTCGAGACGGGAGCGCTGAAGACATAGCCGCAACCGCAGATGTAGGAGGCCAGATCCCGCGGGCCGCCGGCCTCGCGGACGCGCTCGCACTCGGGGTCGGGGAGACGCTCGGGAAGGGGGGCCTGCTGGGAGCGTCGAGCCGGGGCGTGGTCGCCACCGCGGTCGCGGGTGCGCTCCCGTGTTGGTTTGAGAAGTCGCTGGCGCATCGATCTACCTACTGCAATGACGTCATTCACGGTCAAAGGTTTCGGCGTGCAACCTTTATTTCCTGTCATGGGTTCAAGGAAAGCGGCCCGGAATAACGGCCCGATAAGGCCTGTCGGCGGTTCGGGGACGGCGGTTTGAGATACTTGGGGGGATGAATCCCGCGCGCAAGCGAACGGTCCGCCTGGTGGTGGCCCTGAGCGCGGCGGTGGTGCTGGCCAGCGCTCTGATCTACACGAGCTTCAGCGCCGCGAGCCCCGCTCTGTCGCCGACCCAGCTCGTAAAACAGGCCCAGCCGGGCCGCAGCTACGTGGTCACGGGGACGGTCGCCTCGGGCAGCGTTCACCGCATCGGCTCGGTCTTGGACTTCGCAGTCCGTGACAGGGCCGGGAGCACAGCCATTCCCGTCACCTACACGGGCACCGTCCCGGACCCCTTCCGGGAAGGCCGCGAGGTGATCGTGACGGTCGAGAAGCACGGCGGCAACTACGTCGGCGAACGCAACACACTGATCACCAAGTGCCCCTCGAAGTACAAAGAAGCGCCTGCCGGCGAGAAGCAGACCTAGGAAGTGCCACGCCGGGCCGGGAATTCCGGGAGCGCTAGGCGCTGATGGCGGGCCTCGGTTACGCCTGCCTGCTGCTTGCCCTTGCCGTCTGCGTCTACGGGATCGGCGCGTCGATCTACGGCGTCCGCCGCGACCGGCCCGAGTTCTCGGCGTCAGGCCGCCGTTCGGTCTACGCGCTGGCGGTGATCCTGACCGTCGCGATGGGGGTGCTCGAGATCGCATTCCTGCGCAACGACTTCGTCTTCAACACGGTCGCCGACACCTCGAGCAGGACGACGCCAACCTTCTACCGGGCCGCGGCCGTCTGGTCCTCGCAGGAAGGGTCCCTGCTGCTGTGGGCGTGGCTGCTCTCGCTCTGGTCGAGCCTGGCCCTGTTCCTGACGCGCCGGCGGATGCGCGACGTGGCCTCCTACGCCACGGCCATCCTGCTGGGCTTCGGGGCCTTCTTCATCTCGCTGATGATCTTCTACGCCAACCCGTTCGCCTCGACGCGCCCGGCTCCGGCGGAAGGCGTCGGCCTCGACCCGCTGCTGCGCTTCCCCACGATGATGATCCACCCGCCGATGCTCTACAGCGGCTACACGCTGTGCACGATCCCCTTCGCCTTCGGGATGGGCGCCCTGCTGGCCCGGCGGATCGATGCCGAGTGGCTGAAAACGATCAGGCGCTTCGCGTTCGCCGGCTGGCTGTTCCTGGGGGCCGGGATCCTGCTGGGGGCGCGCTGGTCATATGCCGAGCTCGGGTGGGGCGGCTACTGGGGATGGGACGCCGTCGAGAACGCGTCGCTGATGCCCTGGCTCACGGCTACGGCCTTCCTGCACTCGCTGATGATCCAGGAGAAACGGGGGATGCTGAAGGTCTGGAACGTCTCCCTCGTGCTTGCGACGGGAACGCTGGCCATCATGGGCACCTTCCTGGTGCGCAGCGGCGTGCTGAACTCGATCCACGCCTTCGGCGGAGCGACGCTGGGTGTGCCGTTCGTCTGCCTGATCGCCGTCATGATCGGGGGCTCGATCTACCTTGTCGTCTCGCGGCGGGAGATGCTGCGCTCGGAGAACCGGCTCGACTCGCTGCTGTCGAGGGAGTCGATGTTCCTGGCCAACAACCTCGTCCTGGTGGGGCTCTGCTTCGTGATCTTCTGGGGCACCTACTTCCCACTGATCTCCCAGGCCCTGACCGGCCAGGAAGCCTCGGTCGGACCGCCCTGGTTCGACCGCTACACGGTTCCCCTCGCCCTGATCCTGGTGCTGCTCAGCGGGATCGGACCGGTGATCTCCTGGCGCCGGGCCAGCCTGGCCAACGCCCGCCGGAACTTCCTGGTGCCGCTCATCTGCGCGGGGGTGACGCTGGTGGTCCTGTTGGCTGCGGGCATCGCTCACAAGACGTTCGCGATCGCCATGTTCTGCTGTGCGGCATTCGTGTTCGGCAGCGTCGGACAGGAGTTCGTACGCGGGACACGCGCACGGCGGGCGATGGCAGGGGAGACGACCCCGCGAGCGTTCCTGGGGCTGGTTCGCCGCAACCGGCGCCGCTACGGCGGCTACATCGTCCACCTGGGGATCGCCGTCCTGTTCGTGGGCGTGGCCGCCTCATCATCCTTCCAGCACGCCACCGAACTTCAGCTCGCCCCAGGACAGTCGACCAAGGTCGGGGCCTATCGCATCCGCTACATCAAGCCGACCGCCTCGATAACCCCCAAGAACGATCGGGCCCACACCGGCTCCACGATCAGCCTGGGCGCTGAACTGGACGTCTCCAAGAAGGGCCGCCACGTGGCGACCCTGCATCCCAGCGAGGGCTTCTACGCATCGGGCAACCCGGCCGAAGGGTCGGTCTCAAGCCTGATCGGCGGTCAGGCGGTCAGCCACATCAGCATGGATGCGGGCGTCACGCGCGACGTCTGGACGGCCATCGCGCCGAATATCGAAACGCCCTCGCTGAAGCGAATCATCTCGGCCGGTGACGCGAAGCTGCCGCCTGAAGAGGCCGAGATCGCCCTGATCTATCTGGCCCGCTCATATCTGCGCCAGCCGCCGGCGGCGCAGTTTCACTTCCTCGTCTCGCCGCTGGTCATGTGGATCTGGATCGGCGGGCTGATCGTCTTCGGGGGTGGCCTGATCGCCGTCTGGCCGGCGCCGAGCACCGTCCGGCGGCGGGTGGCAGCCCGCTCTCGCGCCCGCGCCGTGCGCGGGCTGGCTCGCGCCTGAGGCGCGAAATGCTGATCGTCATCTTCTCGCTGGTCCTGGCGGCCTTCGTCGTGCTCGTGATCACGGGGCCGCTGCGCGCCGCCCAGGCGATCGAGGAGTCCGGTCCGGAGGACGATGAGCTCCGAACGGCCGAGCGTGAGGCGTTCGTCGAGGAGAACCGCCGTGCCGAGCTGGAAGCGGCTCGCGAGGCCAAGTACCGCGAGATCCGTGACTGCGAGCTGGATTTCCGGACGGGGAAGCTCTCAGACGACGATTACGCGACGATCGACGGACAGCTGCGAGGCGAGGCGCTGGCGATCCTCAACGAGCTGGAAGCGCTGGGCGTCTCCATCGAGGAGGACGCCCCTCCCGAGCCGGCAGAGTCCTAGCCCTGGGCCCTGCCCGAAGGCTCTCAGGCCCAGGGACGCTTGAGCAGGAGGATCGCGTTGAGGAAGAACAGGACGGCAAAGAAGACCGTCCAGCGGTTCAGGTTGCGCTCAACCATCGAGCCGCCCCCCAATGGGCCGGTGCCCGAACCCACGCCGAAGGCCCCAGAAAGGCCCGCATCCTTGCCGGAGTGCATGAGAACCAGGAAGATGACGATCACCGCGAGGGCGACCTGGATGACCGAATCGATCGTTTCCACGGGCCTCAGACTAGCGAAAAGAGTGCGCAGGAGTGGGCCCTTGCGCCACGAACTGCCACCAAATGGGCGTGATTCGCCGATACTTGGGTACTGATGGCCCGAGAGAATTTTGCCAGGACGATTACGAATCCTTTACGGATTTCTGGTTGCCTGCCGATATGACTCCCGGCAGGCGTATCCGGGGAATCACGGATTATCTGCGCCGGCCGAACCAATGGGACGACCCACAGATGACCGACAGCCCCGTCTGATGCCCCCTTCCGGGGCGCGCCGCCGTGCGCTGCGCACAGTCCTGTCCGCCCTAGCAAGTGGCGGTCTGACGGCCGCTGCCCTCGGCGGCCCCCTCGCGCAGGGCGCCGGAGCCGCCTCGGTCGGATCCGTCCCGGTGGTGCCGGAAGGCACCGTTGGCGGTGGCGGAGCTGAAGGCGGAGCGGAAACGCCGCCCAGCACCACGACCACACCTGCCCCGACGAGCACGGTCCCCACGACGACGACCACGACGCCCTCGGCCAGCCCTCCGCCGGCCGAAGAAGCTCCGGCCGTCGTCCTGCAGCACAAACAGAAGCCCAGCCGCGGCAAGAAGGCCAACCCCAAGCTGAATGCCACAAAGGGCAAGGGCAAGGAAACCAAGGCGAAGGGGCCCAACAACGTCGCCGGCTCGCCGCAGGCGGTCCAGGCGGGTGCCCTGGCGGCCGTCCTGGCCTCCTCGCAGGCATCTGCCCAGGCGCTGGCCTTCTACCGGGTGCCGCTGTTCCTGCTGCCGATCTACAAGGCCGCCGCCGTGCAATACGGCGTGCCGTGGCAGATCCTCGCCGCGATCAACGAAATCGAGACGAACTACGGCAACGACCAGTCGGTCTCGAGCGCCGGGGCCGTCGGCTGGATGCAGTTCATGCCGTCGACCTGGCTGCAGTACGGGGTGGACGCGCTCAACGCCGGCTACGCCGACCCCTACAACCCGGTCGACGCGATCTTCGCGGCGGCGCGCTACCTCCGCGCCGCGGGCGCCGCCAAGGACGTCCGGACGGCGATCTTCGCCTACAACCACTCCGAAGAATATGTCAACTCGGTGATGCTCCGGGCGAAGCTGATCTCGACCTACCCGACGCCCGTGGTCGCCACGCTCACGGGCCTGATCGACGGCAAGCTCCCGGTCACCGGCAAGCAGCTGCAATGGGGCACGCTGGCGCCAGAAACGCCCTCGGCAGCCAGCGCCACGGCCGGGGCGTCGGCCGTCAAAGCCCCCTCGCCCGCCGCCGCGGCAAGCTCGAAGGCGACCCCTGGCTCCACAGCCGCACCCTC
>CAZFGJ010000105.1:0-10258 GCA_964518445.1 uncultured Solirubrobacteraceae bacterium | reverse complement strand
GAGCGCCTGGATCGCACCCAGGAGGTCGGGGGTTCGAGTCCCCCTAGCTCCATCGCCGGAACGAGCCCGGAAGGAACAGCGGGTTATTTGACGGCTCCCGCGATGTCGAGGCGTCCGTTGGTCGCAACGAGACCTTCGAGCGAGCGCGTCGGCTTAGCAGTCGAGACGATCGCGTTTCGGATGGCTTCCGCTGACGCTACAGGGTGGGCTGATGCATACAGGGCGACCGCACCTGCAACGAACGGAGCGGCCTGTGATGTGCCGTCATATGCCTCGTAACCGCCAAAGGGGAACGTCGACCAGACGAATACGCCCGGCGCGCCGATGTCGACGGTTTTGCTTCCGTAATTGGCCCATCCCGGCTTGCTGCCGCCGCGCCTGATTGCAGTCGTTGTGATCATGCAGTCGCCCCCTGAAGGGAGGTGACATTCGAGCTCCGCCGGGTAGTTGGGCGTTTTGTCGAGGTCGTATCCGTGGCCCCGTTCGTCGCCGTTACCGGCAATGGTGACGAAGAGGATCCCTGCGTCGGCCGCGCGCTGGATCGCGGCCTGAACAGCGAGTGGTTCTTCGTCGTCTTCCCCGCGCGACTCCCAGGAGTTGTTCGTCGCCACGATGTTCAGTCCGTGACGGAGCTTCAGGTCTGTCAGATAGTCGAGCGCAGCGATCGCACCGGCGTCGGTGCCCACTTCAGGTCCAAGGAACTTGGCGGGAATGATCGTGGCGTGGGGCGCGACGCCGGATCCACCGATGCCGTTCCCGCCGAGAGCTCCGATCTCGCCCGCGACAATCGTCCCGTGAGCGTCGATTAGATCGAAAGGTTCTTTACCGTCGAAGACCGAGTTGTCGTTGGAGAAGAAGTCCCAGCCGTGGGTGTCATCGACGTAGCCATTCCCGTCATTGTCGACCCCGTCGGGCGGATCGTAGGGATTCGTGAAGATGTTCTGTTCGAGGTCGGGGTGGCTGATGTCGACGCCCTCGTCGACTACCCCGACATAGACGCTTGGATCGCCCGTGAAGCCGCGCGCCCAGGCCGCAACCGCATTGGCACCGAACCGCGCGCTCGGCGTGTAGGTGTTGCCGAGCAGGCCCCACTGGGAGCAGATTCTGGATTCGCACGAGCCGCCCAGGGCGGTGAGATACGGGTCGCTGAATTGCGAGGGCAGAGCGGGTTTGCCCGCGCCGTGGAGCAGAGCGTTGTGCTCGACATGGGCAACAGCCGAGCTGGACCTGAGACGTGCGAGGGCGGCGTCCGCGCTGGTGGCCGCGCCGAGACCGACCAGGTCATTGGCTGCCGCCGCCCGCGAGATGGAATGAGCCGCCAGATGCGTGCGGGACAGCGCGCCGACGCCGGCGAGCACAGCCGACCGCTGGCCTTCTGTTGACCCCGTCTTCCATGTCACGATCAACTGATCGCGCACCCGACCTCCAGCTCCAGCCGCCCCAGCCCCGAACGCTGCCGGTACAGCGACCGCGACGGCCAGTGCGACCGATAGACAGAGTCCCATCATCCTGATTCGCCTCATGTCCCCCCCTCTTCCCCGGCACGTTCATGGCCAGAACCGCTCCGCGCCGATCGAGTGGCCGACCATACCGCGTTTCAAATCGGTCGGCAACAGTCCTATTTGCTCCCCCGGCGGTGATCGGCACCCGCGTGCCGCCCGGGTAGACGAGCACCGCTTCGACGCATCATCGCTCCTGGGCGTCCGCGGCCTCGAGCCAGGACATCTCGGTCGCTTCCCGCTCAGCGCGAATCTCCTCGAGTTCCGACTGCAGCTCGGCAAGGCGGGCGTGGTCGCTGGCGACTTCATGCATCAGCTCGGCCAGTGCGGCCTCGCGCCTGGCGAGGCGCTCCACGGTGGCCTCCAGTCGCCTGAGCTCGGCACCCGCGCGCTTGGCATCCTTGCGTGCCTCCCGCAGCTTTGTCCCGGCGGGCGGACCGCCGGCGCCCGCGGCGCTCCGGTGCTCGGCAACAGGGGCCGTGTGGCGCTCTGAGATGTACTGGTCGATCCCTCCCGGCAGATGGCGGATCCCACCCGTTTCGGTGATGGCGTAGACGTTGTCGCATACCCGCTCGACGAAGTAGCGGTCGTGGCTGACCACCACCAGCGTCCCCGGCCACCCGTCCAGCAGATCCTCCAGCGCCGTCAGTGTGTCGACGTCGAGGTCGTTGGTCGGCTCGTCGAGCAGCAGCACATTCGGGCCCCGCATCAGCAGGCGCATCAGTGCCAGGCGCCGGCGCTCCCCGCCGGAGAGCTCTCCCACGGGGGTCCTCGCCTTCTCGCCCCGAAAGCCGAAGCGGTCGCAGAGGATCGCCGCGGTGATCTCGTGTCCGTCGCTGAGGACCGCGTGACCGCGAACCTCCTCCAAGGACTCGAGCACGCTCAGATGCTCGGGGACGTCTGCCGTCTCCTGCGAGAGGTGGGCCAGCCGGACGGTGGATCCCCGCTGCAGCTCGCCCGAGGTCGGCTCGAGCTCGCCGGCGAGGAGCTTGATCAGCGAGGTCTTACCCGAGCCGTTGACGCCCACAACCGCGACCCGATCGCCGGGGCCGAGCCGCCACGTCAAATGGCTGAGAACCTCTCTATCCCCAAACGTGAGCGAGATGTCGACCGAATCCAGCACCTTGTCCCCAAGCCGGGTGCCGGAGAACCGCAACAGCTCCGCCCGGTCGCGTGCCTGCGGCTCGTCGGCGATCAGGGCGTTGGCCGCCTCGATCCGGAACTTCGGCTTCGAGGTCCGTGCGGGCGGGCCGCGGCGCAGCCAGGCCAGCTCCTTGCGCAGCAGCTGCCGGCGGCGGCTTTCGCGTGAGGCGTCCTGGCGCTCGCGCTCGGCCCGGGCGAGTACGTAGGCGGCATAGCCCCCCTCGTACTGGTGGACCGAACCATCCGAGAGCTCCCAGGTCGAGGTGCAGACCGCGTCGAGGAACCAGCGGTCGTGAGTGACGATCAGGATCGACCCCCGGCGGGCGGCCAGATGGCGGGCGAGCCAGTCGACTCCCTCGACGTCGAGGTGGTTGGTCGGCTCGTCGAGCAGGAGCAGCGCGGGCGGCTCGAGCAGCAGACAGGACAGTGCCACCCGTCGCCGCTCTCCACCGGAGAGGCCCGCGATCGGCGTGTCGATGCCTTCCCCGAACAGGCTCAGCTCGACGCCACCCATCAGGCCGTCCAGCACATCGCGGAAGGCACTGTCCCCCGCCCACTCGTGATCGGCTCGTGCCCCGACCACGGCCTGCCGGATCGTTGCGCCCTCGTCGAGCTCGTCACGCTGGCCCAGCAGCCCGACATCCACATCCCCCGTCCTCGTGATCGCGCCGGAATCCGGGGACTCGACTCCGGCGATCAGGCGCAGCAGGGTCGACTTCCCGCCGCCGTTGGGGCCCACGATTCCGATTCTCTCCCCCTCGGAGACGCCGAGCGTGACGGATCCCAGCACGCGACGGCTTCCGTAGCCCTTCTCGACGTCCTTCAGATTCAGGAGGTTGCGGGGAGCGGGCATCTGCTCCCATCCTGGCGGATCGTCAGTCGAGGAGGACCTCGACGGTCACCCTGCCCTCGGCATCGGTGACCGCTCGCGCCTGACCGGTTCGCGGCGATCCCCGGAGAACAAGGGCGACCGGAGCACCGTCACTCAGGTTCCGCCACCAGAGCTTCCGGTCGGCCATCATCACGGGGATCGTGAGCGTCTCCCCTGACTGGCGGTAGCCGACGGGGAAGGTGTGCTTCGTCCCGGTTCGCCGCCCGGTCACCGTCAGCAGCACGAGGTGGCGTCCGAGGATCGGATGCAGCGGGCTCCCCAGGAGCGCCGCGACGAGGCGATTCCCGCTCTTGTTCCAGAGCGCGAACGGACCGTGTCCTGGCGGGACCTGTGCCTGCTGACTCAGGGCCGTGCGCCGTGACGACGTCGAACGTCGGAGGGCACGACGAAGGGAGCTTCACCCGCGCCGGTCCGCCTGAAGCGCTGAAGGGCAAGCATTGCCTCCTCGGCATCGAGCGGTATGAGCATTGATGCTTTCTGCTCTCGCTCGCCGCGACCGTCGTTCTCAGTCATGTCCTGGCAGATGCCCCGTTTAGCGGTTTGCCCAAACAACTGTGCGGAGAGTCAAGCTAATCAGGCCCGGTGGACGTCCGGGCGATCACTGGACAGGTGTCAGCCGGATGACTGCGACGGGCAGCTAGGGTGAGGCCCGATGGCAACCACCAGCGACAGGCCGGCAATCGAAGTCGAGGGGATCGTCAAGCACTTCGGCGACGTCCGGGCGCTCGACGGCGTGGATCTCGTGGCGCCTCCGGGCCAGGTTCTGGGCCTGCTCGGCCCCAACGGCGCCGGAAAGACGACCCTGGTCCGCGTCCTGACGACCCTGCTGAAGGCCGACTCGGGCTCCGCGCGAGTGCTGGGGCTCGATGTGGTCCACGATGCCGGGGCGCTGCGCGAGCAGATCGGCCTGGCGGGCCAGTATGCGGCTGTCGATGAGAACCTGACGGGGCTCGAGAACCTGACGATGGTGGGGCGCCTCTACGGCGAGAGCCGCGGACAGGCCAAGGCGCGAGGGCGTGAGCTGCTGGAGCGCTTCGATCTCGTCGATGCCTCGAGCAAGGCCGCCAAGACGTACTCCGGCGGCATGCGCAGGAGGCTCGACCTGGCCGCCGCCCTGGTCGCGCGCCCGCCGGTCCTGTTCCTGGACGAGCCCACCACGGGCCTCGACCCTCGCAGCCGGCTGAGCCTCTGGGCGATGATCGAGGGGCTGGTCGCCGAGGGCACCACCGTCCTGCTGACGACTCAGTACCTGGATGAGGCCGACCGTCTGGCCGACACGATCGCCGTCATCGACCACGGCAAACTGATCGCCGAGGGGACGCCCGACCAGCTCAAGGACCGGCTCGGCGGCGAGCGGCTCGAGGTTCGCCTCGACGACGGCGCCGACACGGACGCGGCCGTCCGAGCGCTCACGGCGATGTCCGATGAGCCGCCCTCCTGCGAGGACGGACTGCTCAAGGTCAGCGTCCGGCAGCGACGCGGCTCGATCGTCGAGGCCGTCCGGCGCCTCAGCGACGTCGGGGTCGGCGTCGACGACCTGGCACTGCGCCGACCCACCCTCGATGACGTCTTCCTGGCCTTCACCGGTCATGCCGCCGAAGCGGACAACGAGGACGAGGAGGAGGCCGCATGAGGCGACTCGTCACGGACACGCTGATCATCGCCGAGCGCAACGTCGTGCGCCTGAAGCGAGCGCCCGAACTGCTGATCGGCTTCACCGTCCAGCCGATCATGTTCGTGCTTCTCTTCGCCTACGTCTTCGGCGGGGCGATCAGCACACCCGGCTACAGCTACATCGACTATCTGATCCCCGGCATCATCGTCCAGAACATCGCCTTCGGCGGCTTCGCGACCGCGCTGGGCCTCAACGACGATGTCCGCAAGGGCCTGATCGACCGGTTCCGCTCCCTGCCCATGTCCCGCGCCGCGGTGCTCGCCGGGCGGACCCTCTCCGATGTCGTGACGAACACGCTCTCGATGACGATCCTCCTGATCACCGGGGTGATCATCGGATTCACCTTCCAGACGACCTTCCTCGATGCACTCGCCGGGATCGGGATCCTGCTGCTGTTCGGCTACTCCTTCTCCTGGTTCCTGGCCTTCCTGGGCCTGCTCGTCTCCTCGCCCGAATCGGTCAACTCGGTCGGCTTCATCGCCGTCTTCCCGCTGACGTTCCTCTCCTCGGCCTTCGTCCCGGTCGCGTCGTTGCCCGACGGCCTGCAGCAGTTCGCCGAAGTCAACCCCTTCACGATCGTTGTCGACTCGATCCGCCACCTGTGGCTGGGCGGGCCGAACAACAACGACGTCCTCGGAGCGGTGATCTGGTCGCTGGTCATCGTCGGCGTCTTCGCTCCGCTGGCCGTGGGGGCCTACCGGCGCGCCGCGGCCCGCTAGACGCCTCCGACCGGGCTAGAGCAGCCCGACCTGCTGAAGGATCCCGACCGAGTCCGAGTAGACGTCCTTGCGCTTGATGAGTCCGTTCTCGAACGGGATCACGTCCATTCCCACCCATTCGATGCGCTTGCCGCTTGCCGGTGAGACGAGCTCGCCGCGGCGCAGCTCCCGCGTCTGGGTGGCGCTGGCCGTCCACTCCTGCACGACGAGATCCTCCCGTATGTAGAGGCGCCGGGGCTCGAACACGAGATCGGGCCAGCCGTCGAAGATCCCGGCGATGTGGGCCCGCACGTCCTCGCCCTCGGCGCGCTCGTGGGCGGTGTGATTCTCGAAGACCATGTCGGGGGCGTGCATGGACATGATCGTGTCCAGATCCTGCGCGTTCCAGGCCTCGTTGTAACGGTCGATCGCCGCCTTCAGGTCGGCCCCGGTGCGGTCGGGGGCGCTCATGCCCAGCCCATCGGCTCGTAGCCGCTGGAGCGCGGTGCCGAGACGATCAGCACCTGCGCCGGCTCGGTCCCGTTGTTGCGAATCGTCCGCCGCGGCTCGGGATCCAGGCGCGCGAACGTGCCCGTCGAAACATGGTGCTCGACCCCGTCGATCACCAGCACCGGCGATCCCGTCACGAACACGAACAGCTCCTCCTGGTCACGGTCGATCTCGTCGTGTTCGGGGATCGACTCGCCCGGAGCGATCTCGACGAGGTTGGCGCCGAACGCGCTGATCCTCAGGGAGCGCCTCACGAGGCTCCAGCTGCCGGTGCGCTCCAGTTCGTCGGCGTGGAGGATCGTGTACGAGCCCTCTGCCTCGGCGCCACTCTGCGATCCGGCCTCCATGGTCCCCCCATGCTCGCTGTTCTCCCTGGTCGGTCGACAGTCTTACCTACCTGCAGGTAGAGAGTCAAGGCCCTCTGTGAGACAATCAGGAGGTGATGGGGGGCACCATGTCAGCCAAGGGCTCAACGGCGCCCTCCCCCGGCTCGGACACGCCGACGCGAATCCTCGACACGGCCGAAGCGCTCGTTCAGCAGCGCGGCTTCAACTCGTTCTCCTACGGCGAAGTCGCCGGGGAGCTCGGGATCACGCGGGCCAGCCTGCACTATCACTACCCGGGCAAGGCGATCCTCGGCCGGAGCCTGATCGAGCGCTACGCCGAGCGCTTCGGCGAAGAGCTCGCCCGGATCGACGCCGGCGAGCCCGGCCCTGCGGAGAAGCTCCGGGCCTACGTGGCCCTCTACTCAGGTGTCCTCAGCGAGGGGAGGATGTGCCTCTGCGGGATGCTCGCCGCAGAGTTCCTGACGCTCCCCGAGGAGCTGAGGGATCCGCTGCTCCGGTTCTTCGATGACAATGAGGCATGGCTCGCGGCCGTCCTTGAGGAGGGCCGCTCGGACGGCGCGATGCAGTTCGCCGGCCCTGCCGGGGAGACCGCCCGGATGCTGATCGGCGGGCTCGAGGGGGCGATGCTCATCGCGCGCCCCTATGGCGACACCGAGCGCTTCAGACGCGCCGCGGCGGGACTGCTCTCCGGCCTTGCCATGGACGCCTGAGCCGGCCCCCGCGGCGGGCTCAGTCGAGCTGGAACTCCCCGTTTCGGTAGATGACCCTCTCCTCGCCGCCGCGCAACTGGGCGGTGACGACCCTGTCGCTGGTCGAGACGATGTCGGTGTGGACGCTCGAGTTGTTGAACCCCAGGCGCTCCCACTCCTGCGGATCGAGGACTGCGGGGTCGCCGTCCAGTGCGTCCTGGTAGGCACGGCCGACCGCCACGTGGGTGTTCCCGAAGGGGCCGCCCACGTTCTCGTCGTAGAGAGTCTGGGCCATGAAGCGTGTGATCCTCGAGAAGCGTTTGTCGGTCAGTGAGAACTCGCCCACGCGGTCGGCGCCGGGCGTGGCGATCATCTCTTTCAGGGTCTCCTCGTTCTCCTCGGCGGTCGCCTTTGTGACCACGCCGTCGGCGAACTCCAGACGGATGCCGCTGATCAGCTTGCCGTAGTGGTAGAGCGGCTGGTTGAAACTGATCCAGCCCTCCGTCCCGCGCCAGTCGGGGCTTGTGAAGAGCTCGAAGCTGGGGATGTTCCGTCCGCGGCCGCCCAGCCAGCGGCGTTTCTCGCCGATCGTCACCCACAGGTCGACGTCCTCGCCCTCGACGTGAACCCGCTCGATATCCAGCGCGTCGAGGCTTTCGCGGGCGTCCTCGAGCTGGCGGCCGACCTCGCGCCAGCGGGCGATCGGGTCCTCCTCGTCGAGGAAGCACGCGTGGATGATCTGCTCCCAGTACTCCTCGAGGCTCATGCCCGCCTCGTCGGCCATCGCCTGGGTCCCGTAGAGGCCCAGCGTCCAGCTGAAGCGCCCGTCGTTCTCCTTCTCCCCCCGCCAGTCCATGACCGGGCGCATGGTCTCCCCCCGGCGCATGATCCTGGACGGGTCGACCGCCTCGAGGGCATGGGGGTCGCTGTCGGCAATCACCGAGACCTGGTGGTCCATCTCGTCGACCAGGCCCTTCATGTATTTCCCCGGGAGATGGGAGATCTGCTCCTCGGAGGCGATCGCGTAGAAGGCCAGCGATCCGCCGGCACGCTGTTCCTCGTCCGGGTAGTAGCCGCCGATCACGTTTCCTCCGGCTCGCCAGACGGCCTTCAGCAACTCCATGTAGAGCGGCTTGGCGCACTCGGGCGAGGTCACCCGGACCACCTCCCCGGGCTTTATGCCCTCACCCCCGCCGAGGGCGAAGTCGATCAGGACGGAGGCGTAGCGCTCGAGGATCTGCTGCGGAGGTGTGTAGGTCATGCCCCGACTCTAGTGAGCGGCGGCCCGGTTTCGCGGTGGCTGAAATTGCGCACGTCCGGAACGAGCAGGACACCGACTGCCAGCACGACCCCGATCGCCGCCGCCCCATAGAGGGTGCTCGTCACGCCGATCACTGCCGCGACCGGCCCGACGGCGATCAGCCCGACGGGCTCGAAGGCCAACGAGCCGAGGTAGTCCCACGAGCTGACGCGCGAGAGCTCATCGGCCGGCACCTCGATCTGCTGCGCCGTGAACCACCAGGCATTGAAGAGACTCGCAGCGGCGCCGTCGAGCACGGCAATCGGGATGATCGCCACCAGCGGCGCGTGGGCGCCCAGCAGGACCAGCAGCGCCGGCCCGCTCACGAGGAAGACGAGGAAGGCAACCCTGAGCGGCAGGCGCGGGCGCCAGCGCATGCCGATCAGCCCGCCCGCCACCGCGCCGGCCCCCAGCGAGGCGCTGATCGCCGCCCAGGCCGCCGCGCCGCCGAGATCTTCCCGCGCGACCTGCGGGCCGAGCACCTGCCAGGGGGCGTATACCAGCGCGATGTAGAGGGTGAAGAACAGCACGCTGGCCCACAGCCAGCGCCGCGAGGAGAAGGCCCTCCATCCCTCGCGCAGCTCGGTCAGGGTGCTTCGCCTGGGCTGCACCGCCGTTGCGTTGACCCGCAGTGCCAGCAGGAACGCTCCACTGACGAGGAACGTGACCGCGTCGAACGCCAGTCCCCACCCCGGCGATGCCACCGAGACGATCACCCCGGCGAGCGCCGGGCCGGCAATCGAAGCGGCGTTGTCGGTAAGCCCCAGCAGAGCATTTGCCGGCTGGAGCTGCTCGGTGGGAACGGTCTCCGCGACCACCGCTGTCGAGGCCGGGCCGAAGAAGGCCTCGGCGGCGCCATAGAGCGCCTGCAGCACCATCAGCTGCCAGATGTGGGCGCTCCCCGTCAGCAGCAGGACGGCGCTGATCGCCTGGGCCACCGCGCGTACGCAATCGGAGGTGAGCATCACCAGCCGCCGCGGCAGCCGGTCGGCCCAGACTCCTCCGAACAGCACCAGCAGGATCAGCGGCGTCGTCTGCGCGGCGATGACCAGGCCGAGGTCGGTGACCGACCCCGTCAGCTCGAGGACCGCGAAGGCCAGCGCGACAGGCACCAGCCGGTCCCCCAGGGACGAGACGGCCCGCGCCGCGAACAGCAGGCGAAAGGGACCCTCCCTCAGGACACCCCAGGCCATCGAAGCAGTCTAGGCACCTAGACTCAGGCCGATGAATCACGCCCGGGCGCTCCTCGTTCTGCAGCACGCGAGCTGCGAGCCGCCCGGTGTCTACGAGGACGAGGCGCGGGAGCAGGGTGTCGAGCTTGAGCGGATCCTGCTCGACCGGCAGCACGAGCTACCGGACTGGCGTGGGTACGGGGGAATCGTCGTGATGGGCGGCGCGATGGGCGCCTACGAGGACGATGCCCATCCGTGGCTGGCGGCCGAGAAGGCCCTGATCGCCGAGGCGGTCGCCGCGGGACGGCCCTATTGGGGCGTCTGCCTGGGGGC
>CAZFGJ010000104.1:0-10346 GCA_964518445.1 uncultured Solirubrobacteraceae bacterium | reverse complement strand
CGAGAACCGCGTCCTGGGGCATCTTGAACACGAGGAACTCGCCCTTGCGCGGGTAGATGGCAAAGCTTGCGTCACCGGTGAGCCGAGCGATCCTGTCCGCGTAGAGGCCCGCGCAGTTGACGACCGCCCGGGCCCGGACCTCGGGACCGCCTTCGACCTCGACGACGAGGAGATCCTCCCGCTCTGCTCGCAGTCCCGCGACCGGCGAGTCGAGCATGACCGTGGCGCCGCCGCCGCGGGCCGCCTCGGCGAGGGCCAGCGTGTAGGCGACCGGATCGACGATCGACTCCCCCGGGACATCCAGGACCCGCTCGACGCTGAGGGTGGCCTCGACGCCGTTCTTGGCCGCGTTGCGGGCTATCTCCGCGACGACGAGCCGCCCGTCGTCATCGACAGGGCGCATCTGGGCGCCGCAGCGCCACACCGAGATCCCCAGCTCGTCCAGAATCTCCTGGCGCAGCTCGGTCGAGCGGATGATCATGCGGGTCTCGAGCTGGCCGTGGATCGAGTCGAAGCCCGTGTGGAGGATGCCCGAGTTCGCTCCGCTGGCGCCGAGGGCGAGGGCCGATTCCGACTCGAGGAGGGTCGCCGAGACCCCTCTGCGCGTGAGGGCGTGGAGCACCGCGCAGCCGACCACGCCGCCGCCGACGACGGCGACCTCGGTGTCAAGCGAGCTCGTCGTCATCTGCCAGGCGCCCCATCGCAGGCACGCCCATTGCGTCGACCCCTCATCCTCCTTCGGACAGTACTCCCTCCGGGAGGCGCGCCGGCGACGCCGGCGGCCCGGACGGAGGCCACATACGCCCCGAATTGCACCTGGAAACCCTTCGTGATTCCTTTAGCCTCCGGGTGTAACTTGGATACTTCAGTCGAGGAAACACTCCTGGTATCGGCTGTTTGGAGCGAGCTATGGATAGCCAATCTTTGTCTTCATCGGAAACCCCAGGTTCCGTCTCGGCGGAGCGGGTCGCGCGCTGATGCCCCTCTCCGCCCCTGTTCGCGCACCTGAGCTGACCGAGCTCGAAACGCTCGCGATCTGCGCCAAGGAAGGGTCCCTGGCCGCGGCGGGAGAGGCTCTGGGGATCAGCCGCCCGGCGGTGGCGAAGCGGATCAAGAGCCTGGAGACGCTCGCCGGCTGCGCGCTTCTGAATCGTGGAGGCCGCGGTGTCAGCCTCACCGATGCCGGGGCGGTGCTCCTCGACGGGGCTCGCCGGATACTCCAGGAGAGCGACGCGATCGTCGGTGTCCTTACGGACATCCGAGCCCAGGGCCCCTCGCCGATAGCGGGGCTTCGCGACCTGCTGGGACACACGGGAGCCTCGCACCACGCCTCGGCTCTACCCGAGACCCGGCTGGTCGAGACCGAGCGGGTGCTTGCGGGTGTGCTGCAGCACACCGCCACGGGCGTGGTGATCAGCAACCCCGAGACCGCCGAGATCCACGAGGTCAACGATGCCTTCTGCGAGTTCACGGGGCTCACCCGTGAGCAGCTCCTGGGACCCCCCTCAACGGACCATCGCGGCTGGTATGACAGCGCCGACCGGGCGCGGCTCATCGAGGAGCTCCAACGGGCGGGCCGCGTCGAGCGGATGCCGATCGAGATGGTCCGCAAGGACGGCCAGGTGCGGAAGGGAACCGCAACCGTCCTGGCGATCACCCTGGGTGGACAGCGCCTCTGGATGGGGCTTGTGGAGGACGCTGGGAGCAGCTGAGCCGGGTTGGCGCGGGTAGCATTGGGGCGTGGAGATCGCCCCGTTCGAGATCGAGCGCTTCTACGAGCGCTGGGAGTTCAGCGCCGAGCTGATGCTCTCGAGCAGCGACTGCGAGTCGCGCCCGCTGGGTGAGCTGCTGGCGCTCGAGCCCGATGCGGCCGAGCGGTTGAATGGTCTCCACCTGGGCTACACCGAGGTTCCGGGATCGGATGAGCTGCGCCAGGCGATCGCCTCCCTGCACCACTCCTGCGAACCCGAGGACGTGCTGGCTCTGGCGGCGGCCGAGGAGGGGATCTTCATCGCCTATCACGGCCTCGTCGGCCCGGGGGACCACGTGGTGGTGGAGTCGCCCTGCTACGGATCGGCGGTCGAGCTTGCCCGCTCGACGGGCGCCGAGGTGAGCCTCTGGGAGCGCCGCTACGAGGACGGCTGGAAGCACGACCTGCTCGAGCTGGAGCGGCTGATCGGTCCGCGTACACGGTTCATCTACATCAACAGTCCTCACAACCCGACAGGCACCCAGATGCCCCGAACGACATTCGAACGGGTCATCGAGCTGGCCCGCGAGCGGGACGCCATCCTCTTCAGCGACGAGGTCTACCGGCTGCTCGAGCACGACGAGGCGGATCGCCTGCCGGCCGTCTGCGACGTCTACGAGCGAGGGATCTCGCTGAACACCGTCTCGAAGTCCTACGGCCTGCCGGGACTGCGGATCGGCTGGGTCGTCTGCCGGGATCCTCAGCTGCTCGACCGGATGCGGGAGATCAAGCTCTACACAAGCATCTGCTCCAGTGCGCCCAGCGAACTTCTGGTGGCGCTGGCGCTGCGCCACAGCGAGGAGGTCGTCCAGCGCAGCCGGCGGCTGGTTGAGGGGAACCTGCCGCAGCTGGAGGCGTTTCTGAAGCGACGTGCCGAGACGTTTGAGTGGGTCGCGCCGAGCGCCGGGCCGATCGGCTTCCCGCGCGTCAGCGGGGTCGAGGACGTGACGGCATGGTGCGAGCGGATCGCGACGGAGGCCGGCGTCCTGTTGCTTCCGGGCAGCGTCTACGGACAGCCGGGCCACGTGCGTATGGGCTACGGCCGCAACCGGATCGACGAGGCGATCGAGCGCCTCGAGACCTACCTGAGCCGCGCCTAGAGAACCTTGGAGAGGAACGCGCGGGTGCGCTCGTGCTGCGGGTTGCTCAGAACCTGCTCGGGCGGGCCGCTCTCCACCACCAGCCCGGCGTCCATGAAGACGACTTTGTCGGCGACCTCTTTCGCGAAGCCCATCTCGTGGGTGACGACAACCATGGTCATGCCGTCCCGGGCGAGCTGCTGCATGGCGTCGAGCACCTCTCCCACGAGCTCCGGATCCAGGGCGGAGGTGGGCTCGTCGAAGAGCATCAGCTTCGGGTCCATGGCCAGCGCCCTGGCGATGGCGACGCGCTGCTTCTGCCCGCCCGAGAGCTGGGAGGGGTAGGCGTCGAGCTTGTCGGCAAGCCCGACCCGATCCAGCAGTTCGCCGGCTCGGGCCCTGGCCTGATCGCGTGGGACACCCTTCACGCGGATCGGTGCGCAGGTGGTGTTCTCCAGTGCAGTCATGTGGCCGAACAGGTTGAAGTGCTGGAAGACCATGCCGATCTCGGCTCGCTTGCGGGCGATCTCCGATTCGCGCAGTTCGTGGAGCACCTCGCCCTCCTGGCGGTAGCCCACCAGCTCGCCGTCGACGGAGAGCCGGCCGCAGTTGATCTTCTCGAGGTGGTTGATGCAGCGCAGGAAGGTGGACTTCCCCGAACCGGAGGGCCCCAGCAGGCACATCACTTCGCCCGGTGCCACCTCGAGGTCGATGCCCTTGAGGACCTCGTTGCGCCCGAAGCGCTTGTGAACGCCCTCGGAGAGGACCATGGGTGTGCTCATCTGTGCTCACCCCCATCGGGGAGCGAGCTCTCTCCGGCGCGCCTGAACCTGAGGACGCCCTTCAGAACGGTCGTCGGGAATCCGTCCTCCTGCTCCCGCGATGAGCCACGTCCGTAGTAGCGCTCGAGGTAGTGCTGTCCGACGTAGAGAATGCTCGTGCAGGCCAGGTACCAGATGCTCGCCACGATCAGCAGGGGGATCGTCTTGAAGTTCGTCGCGTAGATGGTCCCGACGGCGTAGAGCAGGTCAGCGACTGCGATGACGCTGACCAGCGAGGTGGTCTTGAGCATCGAGATCGTCTCGTTGCCGGTTGGCGGGATGATCACTCGCATCGCCTGGGGGAGGACGACGCGCCGCATCGTCTGCGTCCGTGTCATGCCGAGCGCCCGCGCGGCGTCGCCCTGCCCCTCGTCGACGGAGATGATTCCGGCCCTGACGATCTCGGCCATGTAGGCGCCCTCGTTCAGGCCCAGGCCGAGGATCGCCGCCGTGAATGGCTTGATCAGCGTATTCGCGTCGGGGTGGACGAATGAGGGGCCGAAGGGGATGCCCAGCCCGATCTTCGGGTAGAGGGCGGCGATGTTGTACCAGAAGATCAGCTGGACGAGAACGGGCGTGCCGCGGAAGAACCAGATGTAGAGCCAGCTGCCGCCCGACACCATCGGGTTGGGAGAGAGACGCATGACGGCCAGCAGGACTCCCAGCAGAACGCCGATCACCATCGCGATGACCGTCAGCTCGAGCGTCAGGCGCAGACCTTCGAGGACCCGTTCGTCAAACAGATATTCGCCGACTACTCCCCATTCGAAGCGGGGGTTCGTGACGACCGAGCGGACGCCTGCGACGGCCAGTACGAGAACAACCGCCGCCGCAACCCACCGCCCGGGATGGCGGACGGGGACGGCCCGGATCTCGTCGGGCCGTCCCGCGTCATCGGTGCCCTGTGCAGAGGACAGGAGCGCTCAGCTCAGCTGGTCGCGCCGTTGATCGTCGGCGCTGTGATCGCGCCTTCCTGCGTTCCCCACTTCTCGAGGATCTTCGTGTAGACGCCGTTTGCGATCAGCGCCTTGAGAGCCTCATAGATCGGCTGTGTCATGCCGGTCGTCTTCGGGATCGCCATGCCGTAGGGAGCGAATCCGTAGGTCTTGCCGACCAGCTTGAAACCCCCGTTGGACTGCTTGATCTGGTAGGCGACGACCGGGGAGTCGGCCATCCCGATTTCCGCGCGTCCACTGGATATGGCGAGGTTGACGGCGTTCTGGCCGGGGAAGCTCAGCACCGTCACCGACTTCTTGGCTTCTTTGGTGCACTTCTTGGACTGCGCTTCGGATTCTTCCTGCTCGACGGTGCCCTTCTCAACGGCGACGGTCTTGCCGCACAGGTCGGCCAGGGTGGTCACGCCGGGGTTGGATGTGCTCTTGGCGTAGAAGGAGATACCGGCCTTGAAGTAGTCGACGAAGTCGACTGTTTTCTCTCGTTCCTTCGTGTCGGTGAAGGAGGAGGCACCGAGGTCATAGCGACCGGCGGCGAGGCCCGGGATGATCGCTTCGAAGTTGGCGTTGGTGAACTTGACTTTCAGCCCCATCGTTTCGGCAAGCGCCGTGACGAGGTCGGCGTCCATACCGATGATCGTGTGGCCGTCGGGCGCCAGGAACTCGTTCGGCGCGTACTGCGCTTCGGTGGCGACGTCCAGTGTCCCCTTGGATTTGATCGCCGCCGGGACTTTCGCTTCGACAGCCGCGTTGGCGGGTGCCGTGATGGCGGCCGATGTCGACGTCGAGGCTGTTGAGCTCGACGAGGAGCTGCTGCTGCTGCCGCAACCGGCAAGCGCAAGGATTGCAAGTACGGGTACGCCAATCCGGGCGACCATCTTGCTCATTGGAACCTCCTCCGTGGGGGATGTGCCCGACCCGGAGCGGCCGAGATCGCGCAAGTATAAGTCTCAGACTGGCATTTCGGCCCTCAGCGGGCCGGCAGGGTGACCGGCGCGCCACGCGAGGCGCCGGCCAGCAGACCCTCGATCACCTCGGCCGGGCCGGGACGGCCCATCAGGAAGCCCTGGGCCATTTCGCAGCCCATGTCGGTGATGGTCCGCAGCTGGTCCTCCGTCTCGATCCCCTCGGCGATCACCTTGAGGGACATCGAATGCCCCACGCCCAGGATCGCCTGGAGCAGATCGCGGCTCTGCTCTCCGCCCTCGAGCGCCGAGACGAAGCTCCTGTCCACCTTGAGAATGTCGGCGGGCATCTTCTGCAGCTGGGAGAGCGAGGCGTACCCGGTGCCGAAGTCGTCGACCGCGACGCTGACCCCCAGCTCCTTGATCTCGCGCAGGTGGTCACAGGAGGCACCGACGTCGCGCATGACGGTCGTCTCGGTGATCTCGATCATCAGGGCCGCCGGGTCGAGGCCGGACTCCTCGAGGGCATGGCGAACGTCGTCGGCGAAGTCGGCTCGCCCGAGCTGGTAGGCCGAGACGTTGACCGACATGCCGATCGAGCGCCCGCCCGCGCCGGTCCAGGACCGGGCCTGGCGGCAGGCCTCTCTGAGGACCCACCGGCCGATCGGGACGATCAGGCCGCTCTCCTCGGCAAGTGGAATGAACTCGTCGGGCGCGACGATTCCGCGGACGGGATGACGCCAGCGCAGCAGCGCCTCGACTCCCTCGATGCGACCGCTGGCGAGATCGAAGATCGGCTGGTAGAGCAGGAAGAACTGCTCGCGCTGGAGCGCCTCGGCGAGGTCCAGCTCGAGCGCCACCCGTCCTTCGACGTCGGCATGCATGCTGGCGTCGAACAGGGAGTAGCGGTCCCTGCCGGCGGCCTTGGCCGCGTAGAGAGCCAGGTCGGCGTCGCGCAGCAGGCCGTCGGGCGTCGAGTACTGCCCGACCGCCACGCCGATGCTGACGGTCACCGAGACATCCGCGGCGTGGGGGCCGATGTCCACGGGGTCCCGCAGTGCCTCGACGAGACGGTCGGCCAGGATGTCGGCGGTGGCTTCCTCAGCGCTGGATTCGACCAGCACGACGAACTCGTCACCCCCCAGGCGCCCAACTGTGTCCTGGTCGCGGACGGCCGCCTGAAGGCGCTGGCCGATGGTCCGCAGGAGGATGTCGCCGGCGGCGTGGCCGAGGTTGTCGTTGACGTGCTTGAAGCCATCGACGTCGACGAACAGCGCCCCGGCGACCATCCCCGGCGTGCGGGCCGTCCGCGCGAGCATCTGCTCGGCCCGGTCGAGCACGAGCGCCCTGTTGGGCAGGCCCGTCAGGGCGTCGTGGAGGGCCTGGTGTGAGAGCTCGCGCGTCTTCTCGGCGACAAGCGAGAGCGCCCGCGTGCGCCCGGTGCCCTGGACGTACATGAGGGCGGCGAAGAGGATGCTGAGAAGGATCCCCCCAACGAGCAGAGTTGCAGCGTGCGAGTCGCCGAAGATCCCCGGCGGCGGGGCCGGCGCGGCGGTGCGGACGGTCCACCCGTTGTGCAGGGCGATGGTCGTGACGAGGCTCTGCTTGGGCTCCCCGCCGCTGCGGAAGACGATGTGGGAGGCGCCCGAGTCGTAGCGGAAGGTGACGGCCGTGTTGGGGTGTCCCTGCAGCGCCGTCGAGAGCAGGACGGTCGGCTCGAGCAGCTCGCCGAGCCAGCCGATGAAGGCGCGGTGGCGAGCGGCCACCGTACGGGGGACGACGCCACCCTTGTAGACGGGCGTCTGGACTCCGAGGGTCAGCATGGTCCCGGATTTGAATGGGGCGTAGCTGGTCAGGCCGCTGTCGCGAGCTTCAGCCAGTCCGCTGGCCATCGCGCAGTAGTCCAACCCGGCCGGCAGATAGGTGGCAAGGCTCCGCGACTGCCCGGCGACTGCGAAGCAGTAGTAGGGCCTCGGCCCTGCGGGAAACACGCTGAAGGGTTCCTTGGGGCCTGCCTTCTTGGGACCAAGTGGTTCGACGGGATCGGCGGCCAGGGCGGCTTCGAAACTCGTCAGTTCGCCAGCCGGGACGCGGGTGACCAGGCCGATGTTGAGAAGCTCGGGGTAGCGCTTCATGGCGTGAACCGTCTGGAGCCAGCGGTCGAAGCGCAGCGGGGTCAGGTTGGGCGTTCCCGTCACGAAGGCGCTGGCGTTGACGACAAGGTCTTCCTCGTGCTGGATGGCCAGCTTCAAGGTCGATGTGATGTCGTCGGCGGCCAGGTGAAAGCCGAGGCGCTCCTTGTCGGTGTCGGTCCGCTTGACGGCGTTCGCCCCAAGCACCGAGGCGATGGTCCCGATGACCGCCAGCATGCAGCTCGCGGCGATCCAGAGACTCCTGCGCGCTCGGATTCGCGAAGGAATGTCGGGGCGGTCGATCACATGCCCTGATCGGTGCGAGCGGCCCGGGCCGTCATTCTTGCAACGGGAGCTGGACGGAATGGCAGCCTCGAAGGTACGTCTTCGGACAGCGGCCGCCGGGCGGATCGTCCCAGCTGAGCCGAGCCGTCCAGATCGCTAAGGGAACCCGGCGGGGGTGCCGATGAGAGGCTCGTGACCAACTTGCCGTCGTTCTCCACTGCGCCGAGCCGCCGCTCGAAGATAGCTGTCCTCCTTACCCTGATCAGCTGCGGGCTGCTCTGGCTGGCGGTCCCCGCCGGCGCCGTCGTCGTCAAAGTCGGCGAAGTCACGGCCGGTGTCTCGCCGCGCGTGTTCGAGACGGAAGGACTTCACTTCGGTGAAAAGGAAGCAGCGGCGACCTACGCCAACCCGGCAGGCAATCCGGTCCTGCACGGCGAGGGTACCTACGCGATCTACTGGGACCCGACCGATCACTACCACGGTGACTGGCAGTACGTGATCGACGGGTATCTCCACGATGTGGCCGCGGACAGCGGCGATCTGTCGAACGTCTTTGCAGTCGACGCGCAGTACACCGACAAGACGAACGCGCCGGCCAGCTACCACAACGTCTTCCACGGCGCCTACACGGACACGACGGCCTACCCGGCGTCCGGCTGTACGGACCCCGCCCCGCTTGAAAAAGAAGATCTGATCGGCGCCCTGGAAACGCCGATCTGCCTGACGAGCGCGCAGGTCGCCACCGAGCTCCAGAGCTTCCTCAGCGCCCACGGGCTGCCCACGGGAATGAACAGTGTCTATTACGTCATGACGCCGCCGGCTGTAACGGTCTGCCTGGACGCAGGCGGTGCGACGGGACACTGCTCCGACTTCAAAAACGCCGGTGAAACCTACGAAAACAGCTTCTGCAGCTACCACAGCGCGATCAACCCCGGAGGCCTCGCCACGGGCGATGGCAACACGATCCTCTACGGGATGATCCCCTGGACGGCCGGCGGCTGGGGCGACGTCCACCTCTCGGAACCTGATGAAGAACGCAGCGAAGGCTGGGAATGCCAGGACGGCGGATTTGACCCCAGCAACGGTGAGGAATTCGAGTCAGTCAAGCCGCGCAACGCAGAAGAACAGAAAGCGTTCGAAGAAATGAACGAAGAAGAACAGGAAGAAGCCGAAGAAGAAAGGCTTCTCAAGGGGCCCCACGCCCAGGAGCCCAACCAGCTGGCCTGCCCGACGGCCGATGGCGGCTGCGACACGGGCCTGGCGGACATGGTCATCAACCAGCTGAGCCTCCAGCAACAGAACATCATCACTAACCCGCTCTTGAACGCCTGGCAGGACGCTGCACACAACGAGAACACGGATGAGTGCCGCTTCTTCCTCGCGCCGTCGCTCGGCGGGTCCGTCACGGCCCAGCGCCCAACGCACGCCGGCACGCTCTACAACCAGGAAATCCGCACCAACCACTACTACCTGAACAACGCCTTCAACCTCGCGGCGAGCCGTCTCCCCTACCCGGGTGTGCCGTGCATGCACAACGTCAACCTGGTGCCGCAGTTCACGGCGCCCAGCACCGTCAACTCACTTGAAACCGTCGGTTTCAACGGCATGGAGTCGAACATCACGCTCGACGCGGCCGTCAACTACCCCGGCGGTGGCTCTCCCGCGTCCAACTACGCGACCTACGAATGGAACTTCGGCGACGGCACGGTGCTCAAGGGCTACGCGCCCGGCGCTCCCGCCTGCACGACGCCGTGGCTCAGCCCCTGCGCGGCATCGGCCTTCCACGCCTACACCTACGGCGGGACCTACACGGTCACACTGACGGTCGTCGACGTCGGCGGCAACGTCCAGCAGACAAGCCACGAAATCACGGTCGTCGGACCGGCGCCCCCGGTACCGGCGCCGGCCCCCGGAGCGGCCGGCTCGGGCAGCACACCCCCCGGTGGCAGCGGCACCCCGCTGGTGGCGGCCGTCACGCCGGTGGCCGAGGCAGCCGTCATCTCCCGCTCGCTGAAGACGGTGCTCAAGAAGGGCCTGTCGATCCGCTACTCGGTCAACGAGCAGGTTGCCGGTCGCTTCGAAGTCCTGATCTCCAGTGCGCTGGCGAAGAAGCTGAAACTGCACGGCACCCCCGCAACCGGGCTGCCGGCCGGGACGCCGCCCCAGGTGATGATCGCCAAATCGATCCTGGTCACGACCAAGGCCGGTCGGGCCACGGTCCAGATCAAGTTCCCCAGTGCCGTCGCCGCTCGGCTGCGTCACGCTCACAAGGTTCCGCTGCTGCTCCGGATGTACGTCCGCAACGCGGCATCCAAGAGCCCTGAGACGACCACCGTGCTCAGCTCCGTCACCCTCGGCTGAGCCGGCTCCTCACTCCGAGCTGTCTCGTTCGCGCCGTCTGGCGCGTGCCTTGTCGCGGAA
>CAZFGJ010000103.1:0-10399 GCA_964518445.1 uncultured Solirubrobacteraceae bacterium | reverse complement strand
CGCCCACCTGCTGAACATCGACCATCACCACGACAACACGGGCTTCGGGACGCTCAACTATGTCCTGGGCCGTGCCTCCTGCACGGCCGAGATCGTCTGGGATCTGATGCACGGCCTTGACGTGGCGCCGAGCCCGGCGATCGCGGAGGCCCTCTACATCGGGCTGATCACCGACACGGGCCGCTTCATGTACGAGAACACCGGCCCCACGGCACACCGCATGGCCGCCGAGCTGATCGAAGCGGGGGTCGATGTCGCGATCGTCTACCGGCGCCTCTACGAGGACATGCCGACCGGGAAGCTGACGCTGATGGCCCTGGCGCTGACCAAGCTCCAGCGCTACGACGACGGCGAGCTGACGATGGCCGCCCTGAGCGCTGAGGACTTCGAGCAGGCCGAAGCGGAGGAGAGCTACGCCGAGGGCATCATCGACCAGCTCCGGGCGCTGCAGGGAACCAAGACGGCAGTGCTCGTCAGGGAGCTCTCAAGCGGCGCGAAGAAGGGGCAGCACAAAGTCTCCCTCCGGGCCACCGACGACGACGTCGATGTCTCGGTCATCGCGCGTGCCCAGGGCGGGGGAGGCCACAGGCGTGCCGCCGGCTTCTCGACCAGCCTCTCAGAGTCCGATCTGATCCTCTTCCTGCGCCAGGCGATCGCCGATCAGCTCCATCCGCACCCCGACGGTCAACGGGCTGCAACCCCGGCCTGAGGCGCCCGCGGCGCCGGAAGCCAGCGGAGCGATGGACGGCGTCCTGCTGATCGACAAGCCGGCCGGGCTGAGCTCACACGACGTCGTTGCGGCCGTCAAGCGCTCACTGGGAGGCCCGAAGACCGGCCACGCCGGCACGCTGGACCCCTTCGCAACCGGACTGCTGATCATCCTGCTCGGGAGGGCCACGAAGGCGCAGGCGGCGATCATGGGCCTGCCCAAGCGCTATGAGACGGTGGCCCGCCTGGGCGCCACGTCCACGACGGGGGACACCGAGGGGGAGATCACTACGACGGGCCGGATCCCGCCGGTCGATGCCCTGCTGCCGACCGGGGAGATCCGCCAGCGCCCGCCGGCGCATTCAGCTGTGAAGATCGGCGGCGAGCGGGCCTACAAGAAGGCCCGCCGCGGCGAGAGCTTCGAGATGCCCGAGCGGATCGTGACGGTTCACAGCTTCGCCGAGCTCTGGCGCACCGAGGGAGAGGACGGCGCGGGCCCGAAGGCGGCCTACACGATCGAATGCGGGTCGGGGACCTATGTCCGCTCGCTGATCGCCGACCTGGGCGATGCCTACTGCCTCGAGCTGCGCCGTACTGCCATCGGCCCGTTCCTCGTCGAGGACGCCGTCAGCCTCCCGCCGCGGGGCGAGCCCTGGGTGCAGCCGCCCCTGATCGAGCTCGAGCGGGCCCTCGAGCTGGCACGCGACTAGGCTGTGGCGCCGTGAAGATCACTCGCCTGCCAGACGTCGAGCGCGGGAAGTCCCGGACGGTCGCCGTCGGCACCTTCGACGGCGTTCATCTGGGCCATCGTGCCGTGATCGCCGGCTCCGACAGCGTTCTGACGTTCGACCCCCATCCCGTCTCGGTGGTCGCCCCACAGCACACCCCGAAGCTCCTGACCACTCCTGAGCGGAAGGCCGAGCTGATCGCCTCGCTTGGGGTCGAGGAGATGATCGTGATCCCCTTCGACGCCGACTTCGCCTCGCGCAGCGCCGACGAGTTCATCTCCGAGGTCCTCGTCGATGCGCTCGGCGCGACGAAGGTCGCGATCGGCGAGAACTTCCGCTTCGGCAACCGCGCCAAGGGCGACCCGCGGCTGCTGGGCGCCGACGGGCGCTTCGAGACCGTCGTCCATGACCTGCTCGAGGTCGACGGTGAGATCGTCTCCTCCAGTCACATCCGGGGGCTGCTCCTTGCCGGCGAGGTGGCCCGGGCCAACCGGCTGCTGGGCTCGACCTTCCGGATCTGTGGCGAGGTTGCCCACGGCGACGCCCGCGGGCGCGAGCTGGGCTTCCCGACGGCCAACCTGATCCCCGAGGAGACGCTGGCCTGCCCCGGCCACGGCGTCTACGCCTGCCTGGCCGACGGCCGGCCCGCGGCGGTATCGATCGGGGTCCGCCCGACCTTCCAGACAGGCAGGGGAGAGCTGATCGAGGCCTACATCCTGGACTTCGAGGGAGACCTCTACGGCAGCACCCTGTGCCTGGAGTTCGTCGAGCGGCTACGGGGGGAGCGGCGCTTTGAGAGCTCCGAGGCGCTGATCGAGCAGATGCACCGCGACGTGGCCCGGACACGCGAGATCGTTACGGCGGCCGGCTGACCGCCGTCCGGTGTCTGCTACCGTCTCCCGGCTATGTCAGCCATCACAAGCGAGCGCAAGCGAGAGATCGCAGCCCAGTTCGGCGCCAACGAGCAGGACATGGGTTCAACGAAGGTGCAGATCGCGCTGCTCACCGAGCGCATCAACCACCTGACCGAGCACCTGCGCGAGCAGAGCAAGGACCACCACTCACGTCGTGGCCTGCTGATGCTGGTCGGCAAACGCCGTCGCTTCCTGGACTACCTCCAGCGCCGCGACCTCGAGGGCTATCGCGCCCTCATCAAAGAGCTCGGTCTGCGCAAGTAGATGGCGGTCCTCCCCGCGGGGACGCCGGCTCCCGAGTTCCGCCTGATCAAAGGCGACTACGAGGAGTTCACCGAGAAGGACCTGCAGGGCAAAGGGACGATCCTGGTCTTCTACCCGTTCGCCTTCAGCCCGACCTGCACCGACCAGCTGCAGCTCTACGAGCCCCTGCTTGCCGAGCTGCGCGCCAAGGACGTCGAGCTCTACGCCGTCTCATGCGACGCGCTCCCCTCACAGGCCGCCTTCAAGGAGAAGCTGGGCGTCAGCAGCGAGCAGCTCTCGGACTTCGAGCCGAAGGGCGCCGCCAGCGAGGCCTTCGGCGTCCGCCACGTCGGCGGTTTCTCCCAGCGAGCACTCGTGATGATCGATTCCGAGGGCGTCGTACGCTGGAGCTACGAGGCCGATTCTCCCGGTGAGCTGCCCAGCCCGGACCTGCTTCGCGAGGGCATCAGCGCAGCATTCGGACTCGCCCTCGGCGCCTGAGCCCGGACGTTCGCCGGGTTCCCGGTCCGCTAAGCTCCCTGCGTTCGGAAAATGAGAAAAAGAGAATTGGACCGCCGACCGACGGGCGGAACAGGAAGGCAGTGAATATGAGTAGTGACGCCGTTACCACGGTTTCCGTGGAGATCGCCGGCAGCGAGATCTCGTTTGAGACCGGCAGGATGGCCAAGCAGGCCTCCGGCGCAGTGGTCGTCCGCCAGGGCGACACGATGGTCCTCTGTACCGCGGTGGCGGGAAGCCTCCGCGATGTGGAGTTCCTCCCCCTGACGGTCGACGTCGAGGAGCGGATGTACGCCGCCGGGAAAATCCCCGGTTCCTTCTTCAAGCGCGAGGGACGCCCCGGCGAGAAGGGCACCCTCACCGCACGCATGATCGACCGGCCGATCCGGCCGCTGTTCCCCAAGGAATGGCGCTACGACACCCAGCTCGTCGCGATCCCCCTGTCGATCGACCATGAGCACCCCTACGACATCCTTGCCATGAACGGCGCCTCCACGGCGCTGATGATCTCCGACATCCCGCTCCCGACGCCTGTCGGCGCGGTCCGGATCGGCAAGATCGACGGCAACTTCGTGGTCAACCCCAACGAGCCCGATCTGCTCGCCGACGCCGAGAACCCCTCGGAACTGGACCTGATCGTCGCGGGCACCGAGGAGGCCATCCTGATGGTCGAGGCCGGCGCCAACGAGATCCCCGAGGCGGAGATCCTTGACGCGCTGGACATCGCCCACGCGGAGATCAAGAAGCTCTGCGCGCTGCAGCGTGAGCTGGCCGCGAAGGTCGGCAAGGAGAAGAAAGTCTTCGAGACGATCTCCGTTGATCAGGGCGTCCTCGACGCGATCCGCGCCTCGCATGGCAAGGCTCTGGACGAGGCCACCCAGGTTGAGGACAAGCTCGAGCGCCAGGACGCGACGAAGGCCGTCGAGACGGCGATCTTCGAGCAGCACGCACCGGCCGCGCCCGAGGGTGCCGACGAGCAGCAGCTCGTCGAGGCCAAGCAGAAGAAGGCCGCCGTGCAGATGGCCTTCGACAAGCTCGAGAAGTCGATCATCCGCGAGCGCATCGCCGTCCACAAGAAGCGCCCGGACGGTCGTGGCGAGTCGGAGATCCGCGACATCACGATCGAGGTCGGCGTCACGCCGCGCACGCACGGCTCGGCGCTGTTCACGCGTGGGCAGACGCAGGCGTTGAGCGTCGTCGCTATGGGCACTCTGAAGGAGGAGATGCGCCTCGACACGCTGGGCCTGGAGACCAAAAAGTACTACTGGCACCACTACAACTTCCCGCCGTTCTCGGTCGGGGAGGCCGGTCGCATGGGTGGCGTCAAGCGCCGCGACATCGGCCATGGCGCGCTCGCCGAGCGGGCGCTCGCGCCGATGGTGCCCTCGATCGAGGACTTCCCGTACTCGATCCGGGTGGTCTCGGACATCCTCGAGTCCAACGGCTCCTCCTCGATGGCCTCGGTGTGTGGCTCCTCGCTGTCGTTGATGGACGCGGGCGTGCCGATCAAGCGTCCGGTCGCGGGTATTGCGATGGGTCTGATCAAGGAGGGCGATGACTACATCGTCCTGACCGACATCGCCGGCGTCGAGGATCACCTCGGCGACATGGACTTCAAGGTCGCCGGCACCGAGCGGGGCATCACGGCGCTGCAGATGGACATCAAGATCACGGGCGTCACGTTCGACATCCTGCGCGACGCGCTCGCGCAGGCCAAAGAGGCCCGCACGTTCATCCTCGGCAAGATGGCCGAGATCATCAAGACGCCGCGCGAGCAGCTCTCGCAGTTCGCGCCGCGCATCCAGACGATCCAGATCGACCCGTCGCAGATCGGCCTGCTGATCGGCAAGGGCGGCGAAACGATCCGCGGGCTCGCCGATGAGTTCGAATCGCAGATCGACGTCAACGACGACGGCCAGGTGCTGATCTACTCCGCCAACGGCGAGCTCGGCGACGCGCTCGTTGAGCGGATCCGGATGATGATGAAGGAGGTCGAGGTCGGCGACGAATACGACGGCAAGGTCGTCAAGACGACCACCTTCGGCGCCTTCATCGAGCTGGCCAAGGGCACCGACGGGCTGCTTCACATCTCGAACGTCTCGCCGGGCGAGCGCGTTGAGACCGTCGAGGACGTCCTGAACAAGGGCGACGAGGTGAAAGTCCGCGTGGTCGAGGTCGACCGCGAGCGCGGCCGCATCGGCCTGCGTCTCTCGCACGACCCGGACATCGCCGGCAAGTCCGTCGAGGAGCTCGCCGGTGTGGGCACCGGCGGCGGTGGTGGCGGAGGCGGCCGTGACCGTCGCCCCTCCAGCAACGGTGGCGGACGCTCCGACCGCGGTGACCGTGGCCGGCGTCGCGAGGGCGAGCGTGGCTCCGGTCGCCCCAGGCATGGCCGCGACGGCGACTGACGCACAGCAGCGGGCCGCCTCGAGCGGCCCGCCGCATCGGATTACCACGCTCGATTCGGGCGTGCGAGTTGTCACCGAGCGCCTCCCAGTGGTGCGCTCGGTGGCGCTCGGCTTCCTGATGAACGCCGGCTCAGCCGGCGAGCGTGACGGGGAGGCCGGGATCTCTCATCTGCTGGAGCACATGCTGTTCCGGGGAACCGCCAGCTACGGCTCGCAGGAGATCGACGAGCTGTTCGACGGGATGGGTGCCGAGATCAACGCCGGCACCGACAAGGAGGCGACCTCGCTCTACACGCGGGTCCTCGACAGGCATCTCGAGCGGGCATTCGACGTGATGGCCGACATGGTCTGGCGCCCCCGCTTCGGCGAGCTCGAGGCCGAGCGCGAGGTGGTCCTCGAGGAGATCGCCATGTACGAAGACGACCCCCAGGACAGGGTCTTCGACATCCTCGGCCGGGCGATCTTCGGCGATCATCCACTTGGGCGGGCGGTGATCGGGACCGCCGAGGTGATCGGGGCGGTCGATCGCGAGCAGCTCGCCGCCTTCCACTCCTCCCGGTACACCCCAGGCTCGATCGTCATCGCCGCAGCCGGATCGGTCGACCACGACGCCCTCGTGGAGATGGTCCGAGCCGCCGAGCCGGCCGCGGGAGGAGCGTCAACTGCACCCGAGCTCGGCGAGGCGGCCTGGAGCCTTCCCGAGTTCACGCCGCGGGTCAGCTTCATGGCCAAAGACACCGAGCAGTACCACGTCTGCGTCGGCGGGGGCGGGATCGGCCGGGAGGACGAGCGGCGCTTCGCCCTGCGAGTCCTCGAAGGGATCCTCGGCGGCACGTCCTCCTCCCGGCTCTTTCAGGAGGTGCGCGAGCGCCGGGGCCTTGCCTACTCGGTCTTCTCCTTCTCGAACCTCTACGCGCACACCGGCGAAATCGGCCTCTACGTCGGCACACGTCCGGAGAACCTCACGGAGGCCCTCGAGGTCGTCGCGGTCGAGCTGCGGCGCTGTCTGGAGGACCCCGCCAGCGAGCAGGAGCTGATCCGCTCGCGCGAGAACCTCAAGGGGCGGATGGTCCTGGGCCTCGAGTCGACGGGTGCGCGGATGGGCAGGCTGGGCGCGGCCGTTCTGAACGACATGCCGATTCTCTCGGTCGACGAGGTGATCGAGCGGATCGACGCTGTGAGCCTCGAGCAGCTGCGCGAGCTGGCCACCGAGCTGTATGACCCCGCCCGCCTGTCGCTCGCCGGGGTCGGTCCCGACCAGGAGCGCTTCGAGGCCGCCGTCGAGCCGCTGAGGAGCGCCGCCGGAGCGGGCCGATGATCAACGTCGCCGTCGCCGGGGCCGCAGGGAAGATGGGGGAGACCGTCTGCGCCGCTGTGGAGGGGGCGCCCGACATGGAGCTCGTCGGGCGCGCCGACCCGGCCCTGGGCACAACGCTTGCCGATGTCCTCGAGGCCGCCGATGTCGTCGTCGACTTCACCAGGCCCGACACGGCCCTCCAGAACGCCCTGGCCTGCATCGAGGCCGGAGTCCACGTGGTGATCGGCACGACCGGCTTCGACCAGGCCCCCCTCGCCACAGCGCGCCCCGCCGAGGGACGTCCGCAGGCCAACGTCCTGATCGCCCCCAACTTCGCGATCGGGGCGATCCTGATGATGCGCTTCGCCGAACAGGCGGCAACCCTGATGGCCAAGGCCGAGATCATCGAGCTGCACCACGACGCCAAGCTCGACGCCCCCAGCGGAACAGCCGCCAGGACCGCCGAGTTGATGGCCGCCGCTACGGGAGGGGCCCCGCCGCCGATCCACTCGGTCCGGCTGCCCGGCTTCGTTGCGAGCCAGGAGGTGATCCTGGGGGATCTCGGGCAGACCCTGACGATTCGCCACGACACGATCAGCCGCGAGTCGTTCATGCCGGGCGTGCTGCTGGCTGTCCGCCGCGTCGGGACGCTTGAGAGCTCTCCCGTCGTCGGTCTCGAGCACCTCCTCTTCTGAGCTACGTCGAAACAGCGTATGGGGTGGTCACGGGCGGCCGGTCCGATATAGGCTGGCGGGATCCGTCGGACTACATGAATCGGGGGGCTCAATGCGTCGTGTTCTGATGATCGCCTGCGCGATCGTTGCCGTGCTGGCACTCTCTGCAACGGCCATCGCCGGGAAGCCGGCAACCTACAAAGCCGGTACCTACAACGGGAAAACGCCCGTCAAGCCGTTCAGCATCACTGTCAAGAAGGGCAGCTGCAAAGTCGCGGCGGGCCAGAAGAAATCCTCGTTGAAACTGTGTGTTGCACTGACAAAGGCTCCCGAATTCGAATGCCATTCGCCCACCGTCATCGGGTTGACGGTCACCACGTTCGCGACTCCGGTGCAACTGCCCGCATCCGGCAAGGTCATCCAGAAGACCCCGGTCTCCTTCGAAGGCCTGCCCGGATCTGCGCCGAGCACCGGCGAAGCGACGTTTACGGTCGCATTCAAGAAGAACGGGACCGCGACTGGCTCTTTCGACCTCTCGGTCACCCAGTACTACGGAACTCAGGTGATCCCCTGCTCGTTCAGCCAGCCGTTTACGGCCAAGCTGCACTAAGGCTGGGAGCGAAACCTCCACGGGGCGGGGCGGCAAAGTGCGCCGGGTCGATTGCCCGGCGCACGGTGCCCCGCCTCGTCCGGCAGTCGAGCGGGGCGGTTAGATGCCGGGCGGAGACTCGCGCGGCGGCGTGAGATACTGATGCAATGCCTGACCTGGGAGCCGTACTGACGGCCATCATCACGCCTTTCGACGCGCGCGAGCGGATCAACGAGGAGCGCTTCGTGTCGCTGATGCACCACCTCGCCGAGAACGGATCGGACGGCTTCGTCGTCGCCGGTACGACCGGCGAGGCATCGACGCTGACCGAAAGCGAGCAGCTGCGGCTGATCGAGCTGGCGGTCGCCGAGCGCCCAGCGGGCAAGTCGATCATCGCCGGCACGGGCACCAACGACACGGCCCAGGCCGTCCTCCTCACCGAAAGGGCGACCGAACTCGGGGCGGACGCCCTGCTCTCGGTGACGCCCTATTACAACCGTCCCAGCCGCCTGGGCCTGAAGCGCCACTACGAAGCCGTCGCCGCGGCGACCGACAAACCGGTCCTGCTCTACAACGTCCCCGCGCGCACCGGCACCAACATCGATCCCCTGCTTCTGGCCGAGCTGGCCCAGATCGAGCACGTCGAAGGCGTCAAGCAGGCGAATCCGGCCGAGCTGCAGCTGATCGAGGGCCTTGACCTCTATGCGGGGGATGACCCGTCGTTCGCGAAGACGCTGGACATCGGCGGGGCCGGGGTGATCTCTGTCGCCAGTCACATCGTCGGCAACGAGCTGCGGCGGATGGTCGACGAGCCCGAGCACCGCACAGAAATCGATGAATCGCTTCAGGACATCTACAAGGCCCTCTTCCTGACGGCCAATCCGACCTGCACCAAGGCGGCTCTCAACCTGCTCGGTTTCGACGTGGGCGGGCTCAGGCTGCCGCTGGTCGAGGCGACACCCGAGGAGAGGAAGGCCGTGAAGGTCGTTCTGGAACGCCACGGTCTGCTGGCGGGTACCCACGCGTGAGCAGCACTCTGCGCGTCCTGCCCCTCGGAGGGCTGGGAGAGATCGGCAAGAACATGACCGTCGTCGAGCAGGACGGCCGCATCGTGGTCGTCGATGTGGGGCTGCGCTTCCCGACGCCCGAGATGGTCGGGATCGACCTCGTCCTTCCGGACTTCGCCTATCTTCGTGAGCGGGTCAGGGACATCGAGGCGATCGTCATCACCCACGGCCACGAGGATCACCTCGGTGCGCTTCCGTGGGTGCTGCGCGAGCTGGGCGATGAAATCGACGCGCCCGTCTACGGCGGCGCGCTGACCGTCGCCATGGCCCGCTCCAAGCTCGACGAGCACAAGCTGAAGAACATCGAGCTGAACGAGATCGACCCGGGCGAAGAGCTAGACGTCGGGCCCTTCTCGCTGGAGCTGGTCCACATGACCCACTCGATCCCCGATTCGAGCGCCGTCGCGCTGGGGACGGAGCTGGGGACGGTTCTGATCACGGGCGACTACAAGTTCGACCAGACCCCCGTCGACGGCCCGCCCGCGGACGTCTCGCGTCTGGCCGAGCTGGGCCGCGAGGGCGTTCTGCTGCTCTGCGGCGACTCGACCAACGTGGACAGGCCGGGCTTCTCGCCGTCCGAGTCGGTCGTCGGACCGCACCTCGAGGAGGTCTTCGCCCGCTGCGAGGGCCGGATCGTCGTGACCAGCTTTGCCTCAAACATCCACCGCGTGCAGCAGGTGGTCGATGCCGCCGAGGCACTGGGACGCAAGGTGGCCCTGGTCGGCCGTTCGATGCGCAAGAACGTCGGCATCGGGCGCACCCTGGGCCACATCGAGATTCCCGACGGGATGCTCCTCGGCCCGCGCGAGATAACCGACCTTCCCGACGAGCGGGTCGTGATCATCTCGACCGGCTCACAGGGCGAGCCGCTCTCGGCACTGCGCCGGATGGCATACCGAGACCACCGCCAGGTCGAGCTGAAGTCGGGCGACACGGTCGTCTTCTCGGCCACTCCCATCCCCGGCAACGAGCGTGCCGTGAACGAGACGATCGACAGGCTCTACCACGTCGGCTGCGACGTGATCACCCCGCGCGACGCGCCCGTGCACGCCTCCGGCCATGGCTACGCCGAGGAGGTCAAGCTGATGCTGAACCTCGTCAAGCCCCGCTACGTGATGCCGTTCCACGGCGACTTCAAGCGACTGCGCCTGCATGCCCAGCTTGCCGAAGCGGTCGGCGTCGAGCCGGATGACATCTTCCAGGGGGACAACGGCCTGCCGCTGGAGATCACCAGCCGCGGCGCGAAATTCGG
>CAZFGJ010000102.1:5005-10552 GCA_964518445.1 uncultured Solirubrobacteraceae bacterium | reverse complement strand
AGAAGCTCTTCCTCAAGGGCGAGCGCTGCCTGACCGACAAGTGCGGCGTCGAGCGACGTGCATACCCGCCGGGCGAGCACGGCCGCGGCCGGATGAAACAGAGCGAGTACCGGGTCCAGCTTCGCGAGAAGCAGAAGGCTCGCCGCTACTACGGTGTCCTCGAGAAGCAGTTCCGCGGCTACTACGCCAAGGCATCCCGCCAGCCCGGGATCACCGGCGAGAACCTGCTTGCCCTGCTCGAGTGCAGACTTGACAACGTCCTGGTGCGCCTTGGCTTCGCGGCATCCCGCCGCCAGGGGCGCCAGTTGATCCGTCATGGCCACTGGACGGTCAATGGCCGGAGGGTGAACATCCCCAGCTATCAGGTGCGCCCGGGTGACGTGATCGCGATCAAAGCGGACACGCCCGCGACTCAGGTCGTGAGGGACGCCACCGAGCTGACCGGACAAATTCCCGCGTGGCTGCAGGCCGATCACGAGTCATTGACGGCCAAGGTTCTGCGCAAGCCGGAGCGGCGTGAGGTCGCGGCTCCGGTGCAGGAGCAGCTCATCGTCGAGCTGTACTCGAAGTAGACGCAATTTCCGACGCCTCCGTCCCCCCGGGCGGTGGCGCTTTTAGGCCGGTGTCCGCCCGACGCCGGTGCGAGACCAAAACGACGTAAGGACTCTCATGCTCGACTTCCAAATCCCCCGGATCACCAGCGAGTCCGTGGAGGAGAACCGAGGCACGTTCCAGATCGAGCCGCTCGACCGTGGGTTCGGCTACACGTTCGGCAACTCGCTTCGCCGTGTCCTGCTCTCGTCCCTTGCCGGCGCGGCCGTCACGAGCGTGCGCATCGAGGGCGTTGCCCACGAGTTCTCGACGATCTCCGGCGTCAAGGAGGACGTCACCGACATCGTCCTGAACCTGAAGGGTGTCGTCTGCCGGATGCACTCGGACGCCAGCGAGGTCGAGGCGCCCCTGGTGGTCACCGGCCCCGGTGAGATCACCGCCAAGGACATCGACCTGCCCGCGGGCGTCGAGATCCTCAACCCCGAGCTCCATATCGCGACGCTCGAGAAGAAAACCAAGCTCGAGCTCTACATGACCATCGGTCGTGGAAGGGGCTACCGCCCGGCTGAGGAGAACAAGTCCTCCGACCAGCCCATCGGCGTGATCCCGATCGACTCGATCTTCTCACCGGTTCGCCGCGTCGCCTACGCCGTGGAACCGGCCCGTGTCGGGCAGAAGACGGACTTCGACAAGCTGACCCTGGACATTGAGACGGATGGCTCGATCGACCCTCAGGCGGCGCTGCGCGAGGCGGCCGAGCTGCTCATCTCGCAGCTGGCCATCTTCACGGACGCCGACCGCATCCAGGAGCTCCGGGCGACCCCTGGCGGCCAGCTGGACGGTCACGGCCTGGCAGTTCCCGGTGGCGCCCAGGCGGCGCTGCAGGGCGAGGAGTGGGGCATCCTGATCGAGGAGCTCGAGCTCGGTGTTCGCTCATACAACTGCCTCAAGAGGGCAGGCATTCAGACGGTCGGCGACCTGATCTCGAAGTCCGAGGCCGAGCTGAACGCGATCCCGAACTTCGGCAAAAAGTCGATCGACGAGGTCATTGAAACCCTCCACGCCCGAGGTCTTAACCTTCGCGCAGACTGATCAGTAACACGCCGGGCGCGCCATATGCGCGTCCCACCGTCTTGGCTGGAGGGAGTGAGTGATCGAGCTCGCGCCCTGCGCCGAAGGCGCTCGGCGTGAACTCGATCATCTACACTCCCGACTCCCATGCGCCACCAGAAGACACGTAAAAAGCTGAGCCGCGACTCGGCTCACCGCAAGTCCCTGCTGATGAACCTCAGCAAGGAGTTGATCGAGCACGAGCGCATCAAGACCACCGAAGCCAAGGCCAAGGCGGTCAAGCCGGAGATCGAGAAACTGATCACCCTGGCAAAGAAGGACACCCTTCACGCCCGGCGGCAGGCACTCTCGACCCTGGCCCAGGACAAGTTCGCGGTTCACAAGCTGTTCGTCGAGGTCGCCCCGCGCTACGCGGAGCGGCCCGGTGGCTACACCCGCATCCTGAAAATCGGTCAGCGTCAGGGTGACGCGACCGAGATGGTCTTCCTAGAGCTCGTCTGAGCAGGTTCGCGGCCGAGGGCCGCGAGGATGATCTCGAAGCTCACGATCGAGTACGACGGGGCGGGTTTCGCCGGATGGGCACGCCAGCCCGACGAGCGGACCGTCCAGGGTGAGCTCGAGGGGGCCCTGCGGACGATCCTCGGCGAGAAGGCGACGGACGGCAGCCCTCTCGGCCTGACCGTCGCCGGCCGGACCGACCGGGGCGTCCACGCCTGGGGGCAGGTCGCCAGCTACTCCCATGAGGCGGTCGACCCGCTGAGGATCAACGGCCTGATCGGTCCGGACGTTGCGGTCCTCTCCTCCGAGCCTGCGCCCCCCGGCTTCGATGCCCGCCGGGACGCCACGAGCCGCACCTACTGCTACCGGATCCTGGCGCGCCGGACCCGCAGCGTCTTCCAGCGGGCCAATGCCTTCTGGTGGCCCGGGCCGCTTGACCGCGACGCCCTGCTGGCATGTGCGGAGCTGATCGTCGGCCGCCATGACTTCACGGCCTTCACGCCAAACGAGACGGAGCACATGTGGTTTCGCTGTGCCGTCAGCCGGGCTGAGTGGAAGATGGACGGCGAGCTGCTCGAGTTCTGGATTGAGTCCGACATGTTCCTCAGGCACATGAACCGGGTCCTGGTCGGCACGATGGTCGATGTCGCCGCCGGGATCTTCACGGTCGAGCAGTTCGGCGAGCTGCTCGAGGGCAGGCCGAGGGTCGAGGCGGGCCGGACGGCCCCGGCGCACGGGCTGGCGCTGGCAGGCGTCAGCTATCCCGAAGCCTGAGGGCCGGCGGGTCTAGCCCGCCGGTTCGGCGTACCCTTCGCAGAATTCGACCGCTTCCCGGGCTCTTGTCACGAGGCTTTCCGTGTAGAGGGTCGTGCCGTCGGCCCTCTTGACGACAAGTTCGGCGGGCGAGGTCGCGAAGACCCCGTAGAAGAGCGGTCCGGCCGCGTGGAGATTGGCGGCCAGTGTGACCTTCGTCAGGGGTACGAGGCTTCCAGCGCTGAGCACGAAGACAGAGGTGCCGGGCGGGGAGAGGATGCCGTATACGGCAGTGAACGGATGAGCGACGCACTCGGTGCGCAGCGATGTCCCGAAGCTGCGCCTGCTCTCCGACGATTCGGATTCCCCTTCGTCTGCCACGCCGCCGCGGGTCCCTGCTTCGAGCCCGACGCTGAAGTCCGTCTGGCCTCGGCCGAAGTGCACCAGGGTGCCTGTGATCGAGAAGGGTTCGCCTCCGGGAGCCGTCCCCCGCACCAGTCCCACGAACGTCGGCCCGATGTGATCCGGTTCGCGGTGGCAGCGCTGGCCTGCCGGGAACGCGACGACCCGCACGATCTGGCCGTTGCGATCGAGCTCGGTCAGCGACAGGGGATAGTGCCTGTAGCCGCTGACCGCCTGCACATAGATGCCGGCCGGGCCGCCGTCACGGCGCGACACGTGGACGACGCGCGAGGTGATCCTCCGCCCGCCCCTGAGCGTCAGGCGCACCCGCACGACCGAGGCCGGGACGCCCAGCTCCATATCCGTGACTTCACCCGAGCAGCCGCTGGGAAAGACCCGGGTCCTTCGTGTGGTCAGGCAGGTCCCGCTCCCCCCGCCGGAGCCATCGGACCGCCTGAACTCGACGTCCACCGGCAGTCGGCAGTGTTCACCCGACGGTCCAGGAAGCTCGAGGCGCACGATGAACCGTTCCCCCGAGGCGGTCCTACCTTCGCCGAGGAGCTTGCCGTTTTCCTGTTCTTCGAAGATGTTTTCGGGCAGCCCCAGGGTGCGCATTAGGTGCTCCTGAGAAGCCGCCCGGGAGGCTGCGTAGGTCTTACTCAGGCTCAGAAGCAGGCGTTTCGAGCTCGCGATCAGCGCTCGGTCGCTCGCGTCCTCGTAGGGCTCCAGAAACCGAGAGAGCGAGCCCGCTGGAGCCGATTCGCCCGCCTGCATCTCAGCGGTCCTGAACGCGGCGCTCGCGGGCGAGAGGCGGTGGTAGCTGCTGGCCGCCCATGCCTTCATGTCAGGGCAGATCTCAGGCGCGGGCCGGGCGTCCCGTCGCGACGCTTCGGCCAGATCCCAGTGCAACAGGGCGGCGACGGCGGGGTTGCTCCACTGCAGCGGTGAGACCTTTGCCTCGAACGTCTGGAAGGCACCCAGGTTGGCGCTCATGCTCGCCGCGTGGAGCCCTGCGTCAAGCTCCTCGCGCAGCGTCGAGAGCTGTTGTTCGCTGCGCTCGCGTTCCCCGCTCTGGCGAGCGGTCGAGGAGGTCGGTTCCCCGGGACCTTCCTTGGGGGCCCCCGACAGGACTCCTGGGCATTCCGCGGCCAGCTGTCCTTCGAGGGCCGTGACGCTCTTGATAGAAGCAGAGGCGCCTGCGACGAGCGCCTGCGTGTATTCGTACCTCGCCAGGAGGTAGTCGTGGGTCGCGGCGGTGTCAGGCGTCGCGACGACGGCTCCTGCGTCCGCTGCGAGCAGCAGTAGACAGGCGCCGACCAGGGCCAAAGACAGGGGCAGGCGGAATTCCAACTGACGGACGATTGCGTCGTAACCGGCTCCCCTTGGCCCCACGCCGCGAGCATATCTTCACAGCCGAGGACCGAAGCGGCCCCTATGCTGGACAGGCATGCTCAATGTGCTTCTGACCAACGACGACGGGATCGAGGCCGAGGGCCTGCAGGCGATGCGCCGGGCCCTCTTGGCGATGGACGGCATCCGCCTCGCGGTCATCGCTCCCGACGGAAACCGCTCGGCCATGGCCCGGTCGATCACGACTCGCCGCCCGCTCTGGGTCGAGGAGGTCCCGTTCTCCGACGGCACCAGCGGCTACGCGACCGACGGGACCCCTGTGGACTGTGTGCGGCTGTCAAGCCTTGGCCTGATCGAGGACTTCGAGGCGCAGCTGGTGGTCTCGGGAATCAACCACGGGGCGAACCTGGGTGACGACATCACCTACTCCGGCACCGTCGCCGCGGCACTCGAGGGCGTCCTGCTGGGTATCCCGGCGATCGCCGTCTCCCAGCAGTCGGGCGCCCGGAACCTGGACTACAACTTCGATGGGGGGTTTGGCTTCGAGGTCGCGGCCTCGTTTGTGGCTGCCCTCGTCAGGAGGATCGAGGACATCCCGCTGCCTCCCCGGACGCTGCTGAACGTGAACGTCCCCGGAGGGGAGCCCGACGGTGTCGAGGTGACCAGCCTGGGCAAGCGGATATACCGCGACGAACTGAAGCTGGATGCCGAGGAGGAGAACCGCCGGCGCTACTGGATCTATGGCGCCTATCCCGGATTTCACGATGAGCCGGGCACCGATCTCGCGGCTGTCCATGCCGGGCGGATCGCCGTCACGCCGATCCATTTCGATCTCACCGACCATGCGAGCCTCGAGGCGCTAAGCCGCTTCGATCTCGAGGGCCTACTCGAGCCGCTCGCGCCCGACGCGGCTCCGTGAGC